>NZ_JBITBT010000059.1:0-49238 GCF_044452505.1 Amycolatopsis sp. NPDC051903
GTGGGATTGCTCGGGCTCCTATCAGGCCACGTCCCCGCCACCGGTCGTGCCGGTGGCGCCCGCCCGGCCGGTCGACGTATCGCTTACAAGGCACGGCAGGCCCCTTGTTTTTCGGGTCAGACCGGCGGGCGAGCGCCGGAGATCATCTTGCCTGTAGCTGTTTTTCACGATCCTTGTCGGCCCGCGCCGCTCCGGGCATCGTGGGCACCGACGCGGCGGGCGGGGTCCGTCGCACCCCTGAGCGAACGGAGACCGCGCTTATGCCGACGATCACCACGAACGACGGTGTCGAGATCTTCTACAAGGACTGGGGCACCGGCCAGCCGATCGTGTTCAGCCACGGCTGGCCGCTCTCGTCCGATGACTGGGACACCCAGCTGCTGTTCTTCCTGCAGCACGGTTACCGCGTCGTCGCGCACGACCGCCGTGGCCACGGAAGATCCTCGCAAGTCGGCGACGGGCACGACATGGACCACTACGCCGACGACCTCGCCGCCGTCACCGCGCACCTCGACCTGCACGACGCGATCCACGTCGGGCACTCCACCGGCGGTGGGGAGGTCGTGCACTACCTCGCGCGCCACGGCGAGTCGCGCGTCGCCAAGGCGGCCATCCTCAGCGCTGTCCCCCCGTTGATGGTGCAAACACCGGACAACCCGGGTGGGCTCCCGAAGAGCGTCTTCGACGACCTGCAGGCGCAGCTCGCCGCCAACCGCTCGGTTTTCTACCGCAACCTCGCGTCGGGCCCGTTCTACGGCTTCAACCGCCCCGGCGTCGAACCCGACGAGGCGATCATCGAGAACTGGTGGCGCCAGGGCATGACCGGCGGCGCGAAGGCCCACTACGACGGCATCGTCGCCTTCTCCCAGACCGACTTCACCGAAGACCTCAAGAAGATCACCGTCCCCGTCTTCGTCGGCCACGGCGACGACGACCAGATCGTCCCCTACGCCGACGCCGCGCCGCTCTCGGCGAAACTCCTGCAGAACGGCACGCTCAAGACCTACCCGGGCTTCCCCCACGGCATGCCGACCACCAAGGCGGAGACGATCAACGCTGACCTGCTGGAGTTCTTCCGCTCCTGATCCGTCCACAAAGGACCGGCGCCGCCGCGGCGTCGGTCCGCTGGGTCAGCCCGCGAGGCGTTCCTGCAGCTTCGCGACCGCCTGGTTCTGCCGCGGTGTCAGCTTCCGGGCGGAAGCCGGCTCCGCGGGGCAGAACTCGCCGGTAGCGGGCGGGTTTTCCGTCTGTCCATCCGTCCGGCGGCTGCTGTCGATCCGGTCGCGGCCCGTTCGACGTATCCGTGACGCGAGGAGGCAATCGTGACCGGACCCATCAGGCTGTACATGACCATGTCGCTCGACGGTTTCATCGCCGGCCCCGACGACCGGCCCGGGCAGGAGCTCGGCCGCGGCGGCGGGCGGCTGTTCAACTGGCTCGACCACCGCAACGGCGACGGCGCCAGCGGCCGGATCTTCGGCGAGGCGATGGCGACCGGCGCCCTCATCTCGGGGCGCCGCACCTTCGAACTGGCCGGCCGCTGGCAGGGCGACCACCACGACGGCGTGCCGATCCACATCCTGACGCACCACGTCGGTCCCGCCGACGTACCGCCCATCCGCTACTACACCGACGTCGCCGCCTGCGCTCGCGACGCCCGGGCCGCGGCGGGCGAGCGCGCCACCATGGTGCACGGCGCGGGGACGGCGCAGGCGCTGCTGCGCGCCGGCCTGCTGGACGAGCTGGAGATCCACCTGGTCCCCGTCCTGCTCGGGGCCGGACGGCGGCTGTTCGAGTCCGTCGAACCCACCGAATTGGACCTCGTACGGCGGCTGGAGGACGAGGGCGTGACGCACCTGCGGTTCGTCGTCCGGCGGTGAGGCCGAAGCGGACTCGACACTGTCCGGTGTGGACATAGCACGGCGAGCCGTCTCTCCCCCGGGGGAAACGGCTCGCCGCTCACGGAAAGATCAGCTGTGCGCCGCGGCCAGCTGAGCCTGGTCGTCGGACGGAACGAGCTTCGGGTACTCCTTCTGGAACTTGGTCACCATCGTCGCCGAGGGGACGATCTTGTTCGGGTTGCCCTGGCTCGTCGCCTGCTGCTCACCCCACGCGCCGGCAGCTTTGCGCTGGTCCGGAGTGCCGTGGGAGTGGAAGCAGTCGCCGATGGAGGCGTTGAGGTAGGTGACCTCCTGCTGGGCGCGGGCGTCGAAGACCTCACCCTTGGCGTGCGCCACGAAGTAGCCGCCGTAGGCGTCCGGGCCCATTTCGCCCGACTCGTTGCCCGGGAAGTTGTTGTGGGCGAAGTCGAGCTGGTGACCGTACTCGTGGCCGAGAACGGCTTCGACCGAGACGTCGTCGAAGCCGAGGGACTTGGTGACGTCGAGGATGCCGTCACCGAGGGCCACGCGCTTACCACCGATGTCGTTGGCGGGCGCGGAGAACGCGTTCAGCGTCAGGAGCGGGTTGCGCCCGCCCTGCAGCGCCGGCAGTTCGTACAGGACCTTGCTCGTGAGCGCGGCCGCTTCCTTGGCGCGCGCCGGGTCGAAGCCGACGCCGTAGGTCTGCGCCATCTTGTCCTGGCTGCCGAGGTCGGTGCCCTTCCAGGCGACGAGCTGGATGTTCCAGCTCTCGATGTCCCAGAAGCCGCGCAGCTTGCCGATCGTGGCGCTCGCGCGCTGCGTGTACTGCCCGTCGGTGCCGAACACCTGCGGCGTCTTGTCCGACGCCACCCCCTCGGCGTACAGCTGGCCGAGCGCCGACAGCGCGTCGAAGGCCTTGCCCTCAACCGGGGTCAGCTCCGAAGCCGCCTTGTCCGCGTACTGCAGCAGCGCGCCTTCGGTGCAGCCCGGGATCGGGCCCTGCGCCGCGTTGGCCTGCTTCTTGCCGATGTGGTCCACCGGCGAGTCGATCAGCGGGTCGATCCCCTTCAACGCGCTGGCCGGGATGCTGCCGTACAGGTCCACGACGTTCTGGTACAGCGCGTCGACGTCCTGTTCGACGGTCGACGGCTCGGCTGCGAACGCCGGCACGGCCGTGGCCAGCGTCAGCGCGCACAGCGTCCCCGCGGCGGCGAGAGATCTGGTGAGCAACCTCTTCTGCACTGTGGATTCCCCTTTGAGTGATTCGGATCAAGATCACGAAGCAAGATCACCCTAGGGCCGGTGTTGTTCTTGAAACCCCCTCCGCGCGAAGACCCCCGGGATGGCCTACACCCATCGACGGGTCGCAAGCCCGTTGCCTCAGCCAGAAGTACTAGGTCACCTGGCCGATCCGCGGTGGCTCCCACTGGGCGAAAAACGCGTTGCTCTGTTCAGGGGAACGATTCCAGATTCAACTACCCGCGCCGGAATCGTCCACAGTAGACGCTAGCGGGCGGGCACCTCGTCGGTGGACCAGCGCAGCAGGAACCGCAGCGCTTCTTCCGACTGCGAGCCCGGTTCGGCGGTGTAGGCGACGAGCTGCTGGCCGGGGTGGGTGTCGACGGAGAACTGCTGGACGTCGACCACCAGTGTGCCCGCGACGGGGTGCACGTAGGTCTTCGCGAGCCGGCGCGGGCCACGGACCTGGTGCGTCGCCCACCACGTGCGGAAATCCGGGTCGCGCACGGTGAGCTCGCCGATGAGGTTGCTCAGCGCGCGGTCGTTCGGCGTGCGGCCGGCCTCCATGCGCAGCGTGGCGACGCATTCGCGGGCCGAGCGCTCCCAGTCGCGGTACAGCGAGCGGAAGGCGGGGTCGAGGAAGGTGAGGCGAATGAGGTTGCGCTCGTCGGCGGGCAGCGCGCCGAAATCGGTGAGCAGGGCGGCGGCGCCGCGGTTCCAGGCGAGGACGTCGGTGCGGCGGTTGAGCACCATGGCGGGGATGTCGGGCATGGTGTCGAGCAGCTGCTGCAGCCGCGGCGCGACCTCGGGCCGGGCGGCGCGGCGCGCGGGCGCCGGCGCGACCTCGGCGACGGTGAACAGGTAGTCGCGCTCGTCGGTGGCGAGCCGCAGCGCGTCGGCGAGCGCTTCGAGCACCGGCCGGGACACGCGGCGTGTGCGGCCTTGTTCGAGGCGCACGACGTAGTCGACGCTCACGTGCGCGAGCTGCGCGAGCTCCTCGCGGCGCAGGCCCGGGACGCGGCGCAGGCGGCCGTCGTCGGGCAGACCGGCGTCGCGCGGGTCGAGCGCGGCGCGCCGGGCGCGGAGGAATTCGCCGAGTTCACTCACGTCGCCCAGTTTCCCCCACGGGGTGGCCGCGTGCCTGGTACTGGACTGCATAGGCAGTTCCTTCCCTGGTACGCGCCCCGCGGCGGGCCGAGGGTGGAACCCGTGAACGTGACTTTCCGCAGCAACGGACTCGAAATCGCCGGCCACCTCCACCTCCCGGCCGAGGAGCCGCTCGGCGCCCTGGTCGTCGGCCACCCCGGCACGGGCGTCAAGGAGCAGGCGGCCGGCCTGTACGCCCAGCGCCTGGCCTCCGCGGGCTTCGTGACCCTCGCGTACGACGCCGCCTACCAGGGCGAGAGCGAAGGGCTGCCCCGCGGGTTGGAGGACCCCGCCCAGCGCGTCGAAGACCTCAAGGCCGCGGTCTCCTCCCTGACGACCCGCGCCGACGTCGACCCGGATCGCATCGGCCTCCTCGGCATCTGCGCCTCGGGCGGCTACGGCCTCGCCGCCGCCGCGACGGACCACCGCATCAAGGCCGTCGGCACCGTCTCGGCGGTCGATATCGCGCGTCAGTTCCGCCTCGGCGCGGACGGCACGCAGCCCGCCCCGGTTTTCCGCAGCCTCCTGGACGCCGCGGCGGCCGCCCGCACCGCCGAAGCCCGCGGCGAAGGGGTGCAGTCGTTCCCGCCGTTCCCCTCCTCGGCCTCGGAGGCACGCGCGGGCGGCCGGCACGTCCACGAGGGCTGGGAGTACTACTGCACCCCGCGCGGCGGCCACCCGCGTTCGGCCAAAACACTGCCGTGGTCCAGCGTCGACCGCATCGCGACGTTCGACGCCTTCGCCGCGCTGGACCTGCTGACGCAGCCCCTGCTCATGGTCGCCGGCCGCGACGCGGTGACTTCGTGGATGAGCGTCGAGGCGTTCCAACGCGCCGCGGGGCCGAAGGAACTCGCCTGGCTGGACGGCGCGTCGCACGTGGACCTGTACGACAAGGACGAATTCGTGACCCCGGCGGTGGACAAGCTGGCGGCGTTCTTCACGAAGGAACTGGCGAAGTAGGAAGCTGCCGGCGGCGGGTCCTGAGCCACGTCAGGTGGTTCGGGATTCGCTGCCCCAGAACGCCTTCACCGCGTCGGTGACGCCGTAGTACTGGCCCTTGGCCCACTGCTCCTTCAGATCCGGGCTCCGGGCGAACGCGGGGTCGGCGCGCTCCTCCGGCGACGGTTCGGGAACCTTCCAGCGGCGTTTCCTGACCGGTTCCCTCGGCGCCCCGTCGTGCACACACACCGCCGCGGCGGCGATGCCCTTCGCAATCACCATGCTCGCTCCCGAAGGCGAGGTGGGGCCGTTGAGCAGGAGCCAGTCCGCGATCGCGCAGACCTTCAGAAAATCATCGTCGCTGCACGACATCACCCAGACAGCCACCGCGTCTTCGCCATACTCCAGCAAATCCCGGGGGGCCGAGCCTCTACTGGTCGACAACATCGCGCGCTCCTTCGCCCCAGAACGCCTTCACCGCGTCGGTGACGCCGTAGTACGTGCCGCGCTTGCGCTGCTCCTCGAAGTCCGGCGAGCGGTCAAAGGAGATGCGACGGCTCTCCTCCGACGAGAGTTCCGGGAGCGTGCGTCGACGTTTCCTCGCCAGGTCACGGGGTGCACCTTCGTGCATGAAGACGGCTGCCAACGCGATGGCCTTGGCGTACATCATGCCCGCACCCGAAGGAGTCGACTGCCCTTGGTAGACGAGCCGGTCCGCGACCCCGCACACGCGCAGGAAGTCGTCCTCACTGCACGAGTCGCCCCAGTCAGCCGGGGCGGGTTCGTCGTAGGACAGCAGATCCCGCACAGCCAGTCCGCGGCTGGTCGACAACATCGCTCACCCCCAGGAGATCAACCTACATCCCGAACGAGTGCAGCAGGGCCGGGAACCGCTCGAACTCCCGGCCCAGGCTCTCCGCCAGCTCGCGCAGCAACGGCAGCCGCGTGGCGATGAACTCGTCGACGGGCAGGTAGCCCGACACCGTGGAGCAGCTGACGCCCGCGATGACCGACCCGCCGAACACCGGGCAGCCCAGTGCGGTGATGCCGACGTCCAGTTCGTCGACCACGACCGCGTAGCCGTCGCGGCGGACGTCGGCGAGTGCGGAGCGCAGGGCGGCCGGCGAGGTGATCGTGCGGGAAGTGCGCGGGGCCAACGTGGTGCCCGCCAGAAATGAGTCCACAAAGGACGGCGACTGGTGCGCCAAGATCGCCCGTCCGGAGGCGCTGACGTAGGCGGGCACGCGGGCGCCCGGAGTGATGGCGAAGCGCATCAAACGGTCGGTTTGCACGTGGACCACGTGGAGGATGTCGGTACCCGCCAGTGCGGTCAGGGAGACGCTGTCGCCCGTTTCGTCGCGCACGCGCTGGAGCAGGGGCTGCGCCAGGCTGCTCAGGTTCATCGAGCGCGTGTACCCCGCGGACAGTTCCAGCACCCGCGGCGTCAGCACGAACCGCTTGTCCACCTGAGCCAGGTAGCCGAGCTCCACCAGCGTCAGCAGGAACCGGCGCGCGGCGGCCGGGGACAGGCCCGTCGCGGCGGCGACCTGACTCAGGGACATTTCGGGCTGTTCCGGACCGAACGCCCGCAACACCGTCAATCCCCTGGCCAGCGACGTGACGAACTGTTCCTTGTCCGCGCTTGACATCGGCACCCGCCCTTCTTAACGTCTGTTGTCGCTCAGCGGAAACTTCTTCGCTTAGCGAAAACTCTAGCACTGGTCCGGCTCAACGAGGAGGCTCGGCGTGCGTACTGAGAGCAGTTCCCACCTGACCCGGCGGGCCACGATCGCCGCGTCGTTCGGCACGGTCGTGGAGTGGTACGACTTCTTCCTGTACGGCACGGCTTCGGCCCTGATCTTCCCGAGCCTGTTCTTCCCGTCCGCGAATTCGCTCAACGGTTCCCTGCTGTCGTTCGCCACCTTCGCCACCGGGTTCGTCGCCCGGCCGCTCGGCGGCGCGATCTTCGGGCACGTCGGTGACCGCATCGGCCGCAAGAACGCCCTGATCGTCACACTGCTGGCCATGGGACTGGCGACGCTCGCGGTCGGCCTGCTGCCCACGTACGGCCAGATCGGCGCGGCCGCCCCGATCCTGCTGGTGGTGCTGCGCATCGTCCAGGGCATCGGCACCGGCGGCGAGTGGGGCGGCGCCGCGCTGCTGACGAAGGAGAACGGCAGCACCCGCCCCGGGTTCTGGGGCGGGTTCCTCTCCAGCGCCGTCTTCGCGGGCCTGATCCTGGCGTCCGTGGTCTACGTGGTGATCGGCGCGCTGGTCAGCAACGACCAGCTGCTGAGCTGGGCCTGGCGCATCCCGTTCCTGCTCAGCGTCGTGCTCGTCGGGCTCGGGCTGTGGATGCGCAAGAGCCTGCCGGAGACGCGGGAGTTCGACCGCATCAAGCGCGCCGGCGAGCAGGAACGCGCGCCGCTGCTGCGCGCGTTCCGGAAGCCGCGCAACATGGTCGCCATCTTCCTCATGCGGGTCGGCCAGAACGCGACGTTCAACATCGTCTCCGTTTTCGTCCTCACCTACGCCACGAAACAGCTGGGCCTGGGCAAATCGCAGATCCTGTGGGCCACGGTGATCGGCGCGGCCGTCGCGTGCGTGCTGTGCCCGGTCTACGGCCACCTCGGCGACCGCTTCGGCTTCGGCCGGGTCATGGTCGTCAGCCTGCTCTTCCAGGCCGCGTTCGCGTTCCCGTTCTTCCTGCTGGTGGACAGCTTGGGCGTCGCGCCGGTGATCATCGCCGTCACGATCGGCATCGCCGGGGCGGGCGCGGCGACCGACGCCATCCAGGCCGGCTACTTCGCCGGGCTGTTCGGCACGCGCAGCCGGTACAGCGCGATCTCCGTCGGCCGCGAAGGCGGCACCGTCGTGGGTGGTGGCCTCGCGCCGCTGATCGCGACGGCCCTGCTCGGCTGGCAACACGGCAGCCCGTGGGCGATCGCCGGCTGGATGGCTCTGACCAGTCTCATCGGCGTCGTGGGCGTGCTGCTGGTGAAACCGCTGCGCGAAGCCGAACCCGAAGACGTCGTGCCGAGCGCCGGGCCCCGGTCCGGCTCGGCCGTGAGCTGACGAAGGAACCTGGATGACACAAGGAAATCCGGCCCTCGACGCCGCCGGCAGCACCGTCGGCACCCTGTTCGAGAACCGGGCCCGGACCCACCCCGGCCGCATCGCGCTGCAGTCGGGCGAGCGCCGGGTCACCTACGGCGAGCTCGCCGACCGCAGCCGCCGGATCGCGGCGGTGCTGGCCGGCCGGGGCGTGACGCGCGGCGACCGCGTCGCGGTGGTGTCGGAGAACCGCACCGAGCACCTCGAGGTGGTCCTGGCCGCGGCGGTGCTCGGCGCGACCGTCGCGTGCCCGGGCCTGCGCGCCGCTCCCGGTGAGCTGGTCGCCTGCCTGAACCTCGTCGAGCCGGCGGTGCTCATCACCTCGGAAGGCGCCACGCGGAAGTTCGCCGAAGTGCTCGGACAACGCACCGAACCGAAACTCGAGTTCGGCGACCGCTTCGAAGCCGCGCTGAGCGCGACGGACCCGTGGCGCGGACCGTTGGCGGCACAACCGGAAGACGTCCTGATCGTCATCTACACCAGCGGCACCACGGGGGTGCCGAAGGGCGCCGCGATCAGCCACCGCGCCGAGATCGCCCGCAGTTCGGCCACGCGCGCCGAGTACGGCCTCGCGGGTGCCGACGCGTTCGTCGCGTGGTCACCGCTGAGCCACATGGGTGCGTTCGACAATTCGGTGAGCACGCTGATCAGCGGCGGCAAGGTCGTGGTCGTCGACGGGTTCGACCCCGCCGCGCTCGCCCACGCCGTGGCGACCGAACGCATCGGCTGGCTGCTGCTCATGCCCGGCACCGTGCGCCGCTTCGCCGAGGTGCTGCGCGAAAAGCAGATCACCCCGAAAGGCGTGCGGCTGTGCGGGGTGATGCCGGACCTCATCGGCCCCGACGAGATCGCCGAGATCACGCGCCTGCTCGACGCGCCGTTCGCGAACACCTTCGGCACCACCGAAACCGGGTGCCCGCCGTGCTCGGGTGACGCGCTCGCGGTGGGCGTCGAACCGCGGCGGCTGAGCAAGGTGCAGAGCGCCTACTGCGAGATCAAGCTCGTCGGCCCCGACGACGAGGAGGTCCCCGACGGGCAGCCGGGTGAGCTGTGCATGCGCGGCCCCACGGTGTTCAGCGGGTACTGGAACGACCCGGCGACCACCGCTCACGACTTCCGTGGCGGCTGGTTCCACCTCGGGGACGTGTTCGTGCGCAACCCCGACGGCACGCTGGACTTCGTCGACCGCGCGAAGTACCTGATCAAGAGCGGGGGCGAGAACATCTACCCCGCCGAGATCGAACGCGCGCTGCTGCGCCACCCCGAAGTGCTCGAAGCCGTGGTCGTCCGGCGCCCCGACGCCACGTGGGGCGAGGTGCCGGTCGCGTTCGTCGCGCGAGCCGGGGACGCCGTGACGGCGGCCGAGCTGATCGAGCTGTGCGGCACGCAGCTGGCCAAGTTCAAACGGCCACGCGAGATCCACTTCGTGGCCCCGGAGACGTTGCCGCGCAACGCTTCGGGGAAGGTCGTCCGCAGCGAGCTCGAGAAGCACGCCTGAGCAAGGGAGGAACCGCATGTCGTTCGAGTCCCCGGACTTCCGGTCCGACATCAGCTGGAGCACCGCCAAGACCATCACCGTGTTCGGCCACGACCTCGTCGACGACCTCGTCGGCAAGGTGAACCTCGGTGACATGGGATTCCTGGAACTGACGGGGCGCCTGCCCACACCCGGTGAGTCCACTGTGTTCAACGCGCTCACCGTCAGCCTCGTGGAACACGGCCTCACGCCCAGCGCCATCGCCACGCGGATGACCCGCTACGGCGCGCCGGAGTCGCTGCAGAGCGCGGTGGCGGCCGGGCTGCTCGGGCTCGGGAGCACGTTCGTCGGCTCCATCGAGGGCGCTGCGCGCTACGTGCAGGAGGCGAACCTCGACGGCGACCTGGAGGCCGAAGCCGCGGTCATCGTCGAGAAGTTCGTGTCCGCCAAGGCGATCGTCCCCGGCATCGGCCACCCGATCCACAAGCCGCTCGACCCGCGCGCGGAACGCCTCTTCGGCCTGCTCGACGACGCCGGCCTCGGCGGGCCGCAGGTCACGCTGATCCGCGAGGTCGCACGCCAAGCCGGCGACGCGCTGGGCAAGGTGCTGCCGGTGAACGTCACGGGCGCGATCGGCGCCATCGCGTCGCGGCTGGGCATCGACTGGCGTGTGACCCGCGGCATCGGTGTGATGGCCCGCGCCGTCGGCCTCGTCGGGCACGTGCTGGAGGAGATCCGCACGCCCACCGCGCCCGCGATCTGGCGCGAGGTCGACGAAGCCGCGACGCGGCACCACGAGTGACGCCCGAGCCGGGGCGGCTCGGGCTCAGATGTCGATGGGTTCGAGCTCGCCCAGGATCTCGTCGCGGCGCGATTCGAACTGCTCCGGCAGCTGGAAGCGCTTGCCCAGCTCCTGCGGCGACTCGTCGCAGTCCCAGCCGCCTTCGTTGTGCGTCACGGCGAGTTCGAACAGCGCGCCGCCGGGCGAGCGGACGTAAACGGACTTGAAGTACTTGCGGTTGCGCACCTCGGACATGTCCGTGTAGCCCGCGCCCTCGATCTCGAACTTCAGCTCGTCCTGGTTCTCGAGCGTGTCGGCGTTCCACGCGAAGTGGTGGATGGTGCCGCCGCCGTAGATCCACGTGCCGGGGTCGTCCGTGCGGTTCACCACGAGCTCGACCGCCCCGCCGAGACCCGGTTTGCCCGCCTCGAACGCGAACCGGTCACCCTCGGCCAGCCCCTCGCGGGCGCCGAGGTGGTCGGCGGCGAACTCGACGGCGGTGTCCGGGCCGGTCACGTGCACGCCGACGCCGTAGATCCCGTGGATCGCGTGTTCCTCCGGCACCCCACCGCCGGTGAAGCCGCGCCGCGGGTCGTCGTCGACCTCCACCAGCTGGTACTCGATGCCGCACGGGTGGCGGAACAGCACGCGGCGGCGGTCGAACACCGTCGCGTCGTGCACGTCGGCCGCGCGGCCGGTCAGGCGGTCGGACCAGTAGTTCAGCGAACCCGACGGCACGGCCAGCAGCACCTCGCGCGCCTGGTTCGTGCCGCGTCGGCCGCGGATTCCGGCCTGCGCGAAGGGAAACGTCGTGAGCACGGCGCTCGGGTCGCCGTCGGCGTTGCTGTAGTACAGGTGGTAGATCGGGATCTTGCCGTCGAACAGCACGGTCCGCTTGATCAGCCGCAGGCCCAGCACGTTGACGTGGAAGTCGACGTCTTCCTGGGCCCCGTTCACCGACATGGTGATGTGGTGGCTACCGCTGATGTAGGACATGGGGGCTTTCCTTCTCCTCGGTGAACTTCTCGGTGAGCTTCTCGGTGACCTGCTCGACGAGCTGCCCCGTCGCGAACAGCAGCTCCTCGCGCCACGCCGGCGCGGTCAGCTGGACGCCGACGGGCAGCCCGGCCCGGTCGAGACCGCCGGGCACGACCAGTGCGGGCAGCCCGGCGAGGCTCTGCGCGGAGATCGCGGGCAGCACGCGCTGCCGGAAGTCGGCGGGCACGGCGTCGATCCGCGGCGGCGCCACGGCCGCGGCCGGCGACAGCACCACGTCGACGCGGGTGAACAGCTCGGCCCACGCGGACCGCAGCAGCGCGCGGCCGTGCTGGGCGTCGAGGTAGTCCGCCGGGTCGGCCGCCTCCGCGAGTTCGAGCCGCGCCCGCACGTCGGCGCCGTACTCCCCCGCCCGTTCCGGCCAGAGTCCGCGGCGCCGGTGGCCGAGCAGTCCTTCGGCGAGGATCGTCGCGCCCAGCAAGGGATACGCGGGCGGCAGCGCGCTCGCGTCGAGCTCGACGACCTCCACTCCCGCGTCGGCGAGCCGGTCCGCGGCCGGGGTGAGGGCGTCGTGCTCCGGCCGGACACCGTCGGCTTCGCACAGGAGGCCGACGCGGGCCGCCGGCCCCGCCGGGCGGGAGGCGGGGCCGATGACCGTCCACAAGAGACGGAGGTCGGCGACCGTCCGCGCCATCGGCCCGACGACGTCGACCGACGGCGCGAGCGGGAACGCGCCGCCGACGGGTACGGCGCCGAACGTGGGTCGCAGGCCGGCGATGCCGCAGAACGACGCGGGCAGCCGCACGGACCCGGCGGTGTCGCTGCCCAGCGCGAGCGGCGCGTACCCCGCGGCGAGCGCCGCGGCCGAACCGCCGCTCGAACCACCCGGGATCCGCGCCGGGTCCCACGGGTTGCGGGCCGCGCCGAAGTGCGGGTTGTCCGTGGTGACGCCCCAGGCGAACTCGTGCGTGGCCGTTTTGCCGAGCACGATCCCGCCCGCGCGGCGGATGGCCGCGACGACGTCGGCGTCGGCGGCCGGGGTGTGGGCGGCGAACATCGCCGACCCGTGCGTGGTGCGCAGGCCTTCGGTGTCGATGAGGTCCTTCACGAGGACCGGCACGCCTTCGAGCGGCCGCGCGCTCCCGCGCGACCACCGCTGCCCGGCGTCGGCGGCCTGCCGGCTCGCCGCGTCGAAGTCCTCGGTGGTCAGCGCGTTGAGGACCGGCTCCCGTTCGGCGGCCCGGCCCGCGAGCGCCTCGACCACTTCGCCGGGAGACAGCCGGCCGTCGCGGAAAGCAGCCAGCAGCGAGGTCGCCGACCACGACACTTCGCCGGGTGTGAGGGGGCTCATCCCGTGGGACATGTACTGCACCGTACAGTCGAAACCACGCCTTCGCCAGCGGGCTGCCCGATCATCCCCGAAAAGGAGACTGCGATGGAGATCGCGATCCTCGACGACTACCAGCAGGTCGCACTGACCTTCGCCGACTGGGATTCCCTCGGCGCGCGCGTGCGGGTGTTCCCCCGGCCGTTCACCGGGCCGGACGACGTGGTGCGCGCCCTCGCGGATTTCGACGTCGTGGTCGCGATGCGCGAGCGCACGCGCTTCCCCGCCGAGGTCTTCGACCGGCTGCCGAACCTGAAACTGCTGGTCACCACGGGCGCGCGCAACGCCGCCGTGGACCTGGCGGCGGCCCGGCGCAACGGGGTCGTCGTGTCGGCCACCGGCTACGACGGCCGCTCCACCGTCGAGCACACGTGGGCGCTGATCCTCGCCGCCGCGCGCAACCTGCCGGCCGAGTTCCGGTCCGTGCGCGAGGGCGGGTGGCAGGTCGGCGTCGGCACGACGCTGCGCGGCAAGACGCTCGGCGTGCTCGGCCTCGGCGACGTCGGTTCGGCCGTCGCGCGGATCGGCCGCGCGTTCGGCATGGAGACGATCGCGTGGAGCCGCAGCCTCACGCCGGAGCGGGCGGCCGAGCACGGCGCGACCGCGGTGACCAGGGACGAGCTCTTCGAACGCGCCGACGTGCTGTCGCTCCACCTCGTGCTCACCGCGCAGTCCCGGGGCCTGGTCGGCGAGGCCGAACTCGCCCGCATGAAGCCGACCGCGCTGCTGGTGAACACCTCGCGCGGCCCGATCGTCGACGAGCCGGCGCTGCTCGAAGCGTTGCGCCGCAAGACGATCGGCGGCGCCGCGCTCGACGTGTTCGACCTCGAGCCGCTGCCCGCCGAGCACCCGCTGCGCAGCCTCGACAACGTCGTCCTCACGCCGCACATCGGGTACGTCGCGAAGGAGCTCTACACGACCTTCTACCGGGACGCGGTCGAGGACATCGCCGCGTTCCAGGCGGGAACCCCGATCCGCGTGCTGAGCTGAGCTCATTCGACGGCGGCGCGGGCGGTCCACAGCTCCGGGAACGGGAGTTCGGCGATCGTCGGCCCGAGCCAGCTCACGCCCGGTTCGCCGTAGTAGGCAGCGCGGTCGCCGAACGTGCGCCGCACCGACACGAGGTGGCGGTGCTTCCAGTTCGTGAACTCCTCGGCGACGTCCGCGAGCGCCTCACCCAGCGCGAAGAGCTCCGGGTTCGCCGCGGGGTCCTGGTAGACCACGCGCCACGCCTCCGTCACGGTGGCGTGGGAGACGTACGGCGCGGCGTAGTCGCGGTCCAGGTGCCCGGCCGGGATCGGGTGACCGCGGCGGGCCAGCAGGTCCAGGACGTCGTCGTACAGGCTGGGCGCTTCGAGGGCTTCGCGCAGCTGGCCCTGGCGCGTGGGCGTGGCGTCCAGCGGCGTGAGCCCGTCGGCGGACTTCGTACCCAGCAAGTAGACGAGCCAGCGGTACATCCACGACTGCAGGGCGCTGTCCTTGCCGTGGTGTTCGGCGAGACCGCGCAGCACGGGCATGAGCTCGGCGGGCGTCAGCCACGCGAGGGAGTCCCACATCCCGCTCAGCGCCCGCAGGTGGGCGGCGGTGCGCTTGAGCGTGGTGAGGGCACGGCGGAGGTCATCGGCGCGCAGTTCGCGCTGGGCGGTGCGCAGCTCGTGGACGACCAGGCCGAAGTAGAGCTCCATGACCTGCGCGTTGACGAGGAACGCCGGCTCGGCCGGACTGTCGCTGACCAGCTCCTGGAGGGTGTGCAGGTCCTCGTTGCGGACGTAGGAGGCATACGGCGTCCGCTCGCCGGGCGCGTCCGGCCCCGGCTGGTTGAGCAGGCCCCGGTGGCCCTCGGCTGTTCCCATGGCTGTCTCCTCGGCTGTTTTCGCGGATCAGCTGCGTATAGTGAAACTCGAAACTAGCCACGATCAGCGGCAACGGTCAAGGATTTGGACTAACACTCGTGTCTTACGTGCAACGTTCGCGGAACTACGACCTCGGCAAGCGGGCCGACGACGTGCAGGCGACCCGCACCCGCATCGCCGTGGCCGCGATGGAGTTGCACGCCAGCCTGGGCCCGGCTCGCACGACCCTCTCCGCGGTCGCCGAGCGCGCCGGCGTGCGGCGCAACACGCTGTACCGCCACTTCCCGACCGAAGAGGACCTCAACGACGCCTGCTCCGGCCACTTCTGGTCACTGCACCCCCTGCCGGACCCGGCGCGCTGGCGCCAGGTCGAGGAACCGCAGTGCCGCTTCGAAACGGCGCTCTCGGCGGTCTACGCCTACTACGGCGAAACCACCGAAATGATGGCGAACCTGATCCGTGACGCGGAGGTCCTGCCGGTCGTCGCCCGCTCGCTGGAGGACTACCGGGCGCTGCTCGACGACATCGCGCAGATCGCGGGCGAGGGCCAGCCGGCCCGCGCGACGGCGCGGCACGCGCTGGAGTTCGCCACGTGGCGCTCGCTCGTGGTGCACGGCGGGCTGACCGACGACGTCGCCGTGGAGCTGATGTCCGCGCTCGCGTTCGGTACGGCGGGGCGCGAGCACACGGGCGAGCCGGCGACCGCTCCTCAGCAGGGCAAGCGCGAAGCCGTGGTGTGCGCGGCCTTCGCGGCGTTCGCCGAGCACGGGTTCCGCGTGAGCCTCGACGAGATCGCCGAGCGCGCGGGCGTGTCGAAGGTGACGATCTACAGCTACTTCACCAGCAAGGAAGCGCTGTTCCGGACCGTGATCACCGAGCAGCTGGACGAAGCCGTGAGCGCCGCGCGGCAGCTGCGCTCCACCGGTCCGGCCGACCTGCGCGAGCTGTGCGCGGCGTGCGTCGACGTGCTGACCTCACCCGCGATGGCCAACCTGCACTCGGTGCTGGAAGCCGAGGCGAAGCGCTTCCCGGACGACACGGCCGCGTGGCTCGGGCGCGTGCCGACGGAGCTGCGGCTGGTGCTGGAGGACGCGCTGCGGGCCGTGCCGTCGATCCCGGACCCGGAGCTGGCGGTGACGCAGCTGTACGCGTTGTGCGTGCAGCCGGGCGAGCCCGCCGTGATCGACTCCGGCGTGGCGATGTTCTTGAAGTACTACGGTTCCTGAAATACTACGGTTCCTCAAGAACTACGCCGACGCGCCGAGCGCGAAGCCCAGCAAGGCGTAACCACCCGCGCCGAGCACGACCAGCGGCAGCGTCGCGACGGCTGGGCGCCACGAGCGGCGGCCGAGGACCACGAGCAGAACCAAGGCGACGACGAGCATCGTCACCCCCTGGCCGGGGTAGCGCAGGATCACGAGCCGGTACAGCCCGTCGACCGCGAAGAGCGCGACGAGCAGCGCGAGGCCGGCCGCACCGAGCCACGTGCCCGGCCGCTGCCGCCACCACGCGGCGCCGAACCCGAACACGATCCCCGCGATCACCGCGCCGGCGGCCCACACCGCGGCGGTCGACCACGCGCTCGCCGAGTACCAGCCGTGCACCGCCTGCGCCACGCCGTACCAGACGACCAGCGCCAGCAGCAGCGAGCCGACCGCCGCGCCGGCCACGCGCCACGACGGTTTTCCCGTGCAGCCCACGAGGAACGCGAGCGCCGACCACGTCGCGACGGCGTTCGTGGTCCAGCCCCACGCCGTCGCCTGCGTCAGGAACGTGCCGAGGCCGAGCACGAGCCCACCCAGCACGGCCGTTCCGGTGGTGCGCAAGCTCAGCCCGCCAGGAATTCGAGGCGGTTGCCCACCGCATCGAACGTGTGGAACCGCCGCCGCCCCGGGATTTCGGCCGGATCGGCCCACACGACGTCGTGCCCCGCCGCGGCGAGCGCTCGCGCGGTCGCGTCGACGTCCACCACGAACGCCGGGTGCGCTTTCACCGCCGGCCGGAAGTCGGCCTCGACCCCGACGTGCAGCTCCCCGGCCGGGCCACCCACGCCGGGCACGCGGAACCAGCACCCGCCGCGGCGCGCGAGCACCGGCGGTTTCGGCAGCTCGGGCCAGCCCAGCACGCCGGTGTAGAACGCGCGCTGCGCGTCCTCGGCCCCGGCCGGGCAGGCGACCTGCACGTGGTGGATCACCAGCTGAACCTACGCCCGATCAGGAGTTCCAGCCGCCGTCGACGCGGATGTCACTGCCGGTGGTGTAGGACGCGGCGGGACTCGCGAGGAACGCGATCGTCGCCGCGACCTCGTCGGGCCGCGCGTAGCGGTGGAACGGCAGATCGCCGAGGACTCGCCGTCCCAGCGGAGTTTCGTGCGAAGGGGGCATCTCCGTGTCGGCGAACCCCGAGACGACGGTGTTGACGGTGATGCGACGCGGCGCGAGCTCGTGTGCCCACGAGCGGGTGTACAGGCTGACGGCCGCCTTGGTCGCACCGTAGTCCGCGAGGCCCGCGGTGTAGGCCCGTTGCCCCGCAATTGATCCGAGGCTGATGATCCGGCCGCCGTCGGGCATGTGCGCCACGGCGCGTTCGGTGGTGGCCACGAGACCGTGCACGTTGATCGCCCACATGCGGTCGCGGTCGGCACGCGAAAGCGCGCCCATCGGCGCGCCGAAGGACACGCCCGCGCTGTTGACCAGGATGTCGACGCACCCGAACCGGGCCGCGACGGCGTCGACCATCGCGTCGACCTGGTCGCGGTCGGCCTGGTCGGCCTGGCACACCTCGGCTCGCACGCCCAGGTACCGGGCGTGTTCGGCGACGCGTTTCGCCTCGTCCGCCGATTGCCCGTACGCGACCGCGACGTCGGCTCCCGCGGCGGCCAGGTGGCGCACGGTCGCGGCACCCAGGCCCCGGCTGCCACCGGTGACGAGCGCGACCTTGCCGCGGAGGTTCTTGTTCGGTCCACCGGTCATGCCTCGACGGTAGTGAGACACCCTCCGATGATCATCGTGCCGAGTCTCGTCTTTCCTGCCCTTTCGTCACCACTGCCGCTTCAGAGCCAATCCGGGCGGGTCACGCCGTCGGGGTCGACGCGGGCGAGGATGCGTTCGTGGGCGGCGTGCAGCTGCGCGAGCTCGCCCTTGCCGAGAGCGTCGACGATCAGCGCGCGGACCGTTTCGACGTGCTGGGGAGCCGCGGACTCGACCAGCGCCAGGCCGGCGTCGGTGAGCACGGCGCGGGTGGCGCGGCGGTCGTCGGGGTCAGGCTCCCGGGCGACCAGGTCACGGGCTTCGAGGCGTTTGACCACATTGGACAGTCGGGACAACGACGAGCTGGTGATCTGCGCGAGCCGGCTCATCCGCAGGGAGCGCTGCGGCGCCTCCGACAGCATCGAGAGCGCGTGGTACTCGAAGAAGGTCAGCCCCGCGTCGTGGTCGAGCTGGGCGTCGAGGGCCGCGGGCAGGCGCGTGAGCACGCGGACGAAGCCGAGCCACGCCACCTTCTCGTCGAGGGTCAGCCACCGGGGTTCGGACACGGCCGTCACTTTACTTGACGCGTGAAGCATTTCGTTCTAGCTTTAGTTCAAGGTTGAACTAATCATCGTGCGAGAGGGAAGTCATGCGCATCGCCATCATCGGAGCGGGCAACGTCGGCGGCGGCCTGGCCGCGGCCGCGACGAAGGCCGGCCACGACGTCAAGGTCGTGGCCGCTCACCCGGAGCACGCGGAGAAGGTCGCCGCCGAGACCGGCGCCACGGCCGCCACCCCCGCGGACGCGGCCGGGGACGCCGACGTCGTCGTGCTCGCCGTCCCCTTCGGCGCGGCCGCCGGCGTGCTCGGCGAACTGGGCGGCACCGTCGCGGGCAAAGTCGTGGTGGACGCGACCAACCCGCTGGACGACACCTTCAGCGACCTCACCACCGTCGGCACGAGCGCCACCGAACAGCTCGCCGCGCAGTTCCCGCAGGTGAAGCTCGTGAAGGCGCTCAACACCGTCCTCGCGGGCCGCCTCGGCTCCGCGACCGGCCTCGACGCCTTCTACGCCGGCGACGACGCCACGGCCAAGGCGGCCGCCGTCGAGCTCCTCCAGTCCCTCGGCTTCTCCCCCGTCGACGCCGGTGGCCTGCGCATGGCGCGTTCCCTCGAGGAGATGGCGCTGCTGAACATCACGCTCAACGTGCGCAACAACTGGCCGTGGCAGAGCGCCTGGGGCCTTTCGCACCAGGGCGCCTGAACCGGCGCGGCCGAGCGATTCACTCGAACGTGACCCGCCTGCGCCGTCAAGATCGTCTTATGTTCGGTCCGTGGGTTACCTGATCACGTCGATCCCGTTCTTCGCCGGTTTCGCGATCAGCTTCCGGTTCGAGCGGAGGCGGCTGCTGAACGGCGTGCTCCTGCTGGCGGGGCTGCTGCTGGTGGCCATCGGCGGGATCTTCGCGCTGCTGGACCTCCCCGCGGTGCACGACCGGGTCAGCGGCGGCGAGCTCGCGTTCTTCGTCTTCCTCGTGGTGACGGTGCTGCTGCCGGCGTTCCTGGTGCTCAACGGGCTGCAGATGGTGCGCCGTGAGGGGCGGCGGCTGGGCAACCTGCTGTCGCTGCTCGCGGGGGTGGCGATCTTCGCGTTCGCACCCCTGCTGCTCCTGCTGGGCAAGGACGTGCTGCCGCGGGCGCTGGAGGTGGTGGTGATCAGCGCCGGTTTCGTGGTCGGGTACCTGAGCCTGGCGTTCGCGGCGTTCGTGCTGTGCTCCGTGGGCTACGGGCTGCTGCGCCCGCCGTCGGGCGCGGATTTCCTGGTGGTGCACGGCTCCCGGCTGATCCGCGGCACCGTGCCGCCGCTGCTCGCCAGCCGCCTCGACCGGGCGCGCACGCTCTACGCCGCGGGCGCCGCACGGGACGCGGCGCCCGCGGTGATCACCTCCGGCGGGCAGGGCGCCGACGAAGCGCGCCCGGAAGCCGTCGCGATGGCCGACTACCTCGTCGACCACGGCATCCCCCGCGCCGAGATCGTGCTGGAGGACCGCTCCACCACCACGCGCGAAAACCTGGTGTACAGCCGGGAACTCATGTCCGCGCGCAACCCGGGCTACCGCTGCCTGCTCATCACCAACAACTTCCACGCCTTCCGCACGGCGATGCTCGCCCGCCGTCTGAAGGTCAACGGCCAGGTCATCGGCTCCCGCACCGCCTGGTACTACGTGCCGAGCGCCACGATCCGCGAGTTCGCCGGCATCCTGCGCGACTACCGGATCCTCAACGCCGCGCTGATCGTCCTGATCGCGGCGGCCTATCCGGTGTCACTGCTGTTCCGGTCGCACTGACCCCCGGGCACACCCGCTGCTCGAACGGCTCGATTTCCCCGTCCCCGCCTTGACCCCGGCGCGTCGGCGTCCACAGTGGACAGGTGGAGAAGTTCGCCGATCGCATGAAGACGATGCTCAACGAGGCGTGCCTCGCGCTGCAGGTGAGCGTCGGGCACCAGACGGGGTTGTTCGACGTGCTCGCGGGCCTGGCGCCGTCGACGAGCGGTCAGGTCGCCCGGGCCGCGGGGCTGAACGAGCGCTACGTGCGGGAGTGGCTGGCCGCCATGACGGTCGGTGGCCTCGTCGACTACGACGCCGCGACGCGCAGCTACACGCTGCCGGCGGAGCACGCCCAGGCGCTGGCGCGCGGGCCGGAAAACCAGGCGTCGATGCTGCAGTACATCGCGATGATGGGCGAGGTCGAGCAGCAGGTCGTCGCCGCGTTCAAGGACGGGCGCGGCGTGCCGTATTCGGCGTATCCACGGTTCCAGAAGCTGCAAGGCGAGGAGTCCGCGCGCACCTTCGACGCCGAGCTCCTCACGCACGTCCTGCCGCTCGTGCCGGGGCTCGAAGAACGGCTGGCTCTCGGGATCTCCGTGCTGGACGTCGGCACCGGCCAGGGCCACGCCGTGAACCTCCTGGCTGGTGCGTTCCCGGCGAGCACCTTCACCGGCGTCGACGTGTCCGAAGCCGGCATCGCCGCGGCCCGTGAGGAAGCACGGGGCCTCGGGAACGTGTCGTTCACCGTCGCCGACGCCACGGAGCTCGAGGGCGAGTACGACCTCGTCACGACCTTCGACGTCATCCACGACTCCGCCGCACCCGACGGCGTCCTCGCCGCCATCCACCGCGTCCTGCGGCCCGGCGGCACGTACCTGATGCAAGACACCGCGTGTTCCTCGCAGCTGGAGGACAACGTGGAGCACCCGCTGGGCCCCGCGCTGTACACGTTCTCGGTCTTCTACTGCATGAGCGTCTCGCTCGCGCAGGGCGGCGCCGGGCTCGGCACGATGTGGGGCCGGCAGGACGCGCTCGCGCGGCTGGCGAACGCCGGCTTCACCGACGTGACCACCGGCAAGCGGCCCGACGACGTGATGGACCTGTACTTCATCGCCCGCAAGCCGGCGTAGCCACCGGAACCGGGGACTACGCCGGCTTGCGCGCGAGCGGCCAGCGCCGCCCGATCGCGACGTGCAGGATCACCGACACGCCGATCGCGTTGAGGGTCACGTGCCCGACCCAGTCGACGGGCGCGGCGCGGCCCCAGTCGAGCGAGCCGGCGAGCGCGAACAAGGCCACGTACAGCACCGCGGCCAGCGCCAGGGTGAGCCCGAGGGACACGAGCCGTTCGAGCCACGCCGGCCAGCGCGCCGGCAGGGCGTCTTCGAACTGCATGCCGACGACGAGCCCCGCGGCCACGAACGATCCGGCGAGCGCCGAGAGCACCGGAACCGGCACCCAGAGGTTCAGCACCACGAAGGTGAGGATCCCGCCGCCGATCGTGCCGGCGTTGGCGCACCCGAACCGCACCCACTGCCGTCCGATGAGCCGGAACGGCCAGCCCCGCCACATCACGAACAGCAGCACCTGCCAAGCCCCGATGCACGTCAGCGCGGCACCGAACACGCCGGGGTCGAGCAGCCCCCGGCCGCCGCCGCGGAACGGGGTGCCGCCGAGCAGCAGCACGTACAGCAGGATCGCGATCGCCCACGCCAGCACCACCGCGCACACCCCGCCCGGGATCGGCTTGAGCCACCGGCGCAGCGGCCAGTGTTCGCTCACCAGCGTCAGTTCGAGCATCACGACGAACGCGGCGCCGGCGAGCGGCATCGTCGCGGGGAAGGTGCTGAATTCGAGGTTGTCGGGCGCCGGGTCGAACAACGCGCCCAGCGACAGGTGACCCACCACCGCTTCACCGAGGAACGCCAGCACGACACCGGCGAGCACGATGAGCGCGGTGTCCGCCCAGCCGGCCCAGTCGGGGCCCAGCCGGGTGCCCGGCCAGTCCTCCCACCAGAACGCGATCATCGACACCACCGGCAGCGCGAAGGTGATCAGCGGCGCGAGGACCAGCAGCGACGCTTCCGCGCCACCCGCGCCGATCGCGAGCAGCACCGCCACCGGGAGCACGGCCAGCAGCCCGGCCAGCCCGAGGCCGGGCTGACGCGCCCAGCGCGACGTCCCGGGGCCCGTCGGATCGTGCCTGTGGTGCCGTTCGCGACGGCTGATGGCCGGGCGCGGCGGTGCCGCGTCCACGATTCCGCTGCGTGCCCCGTCGGCTCTGCCACTCACCTCGAGCGGTACTCCTCGTCGGTCACGAGGTCGCCCCACTCGGACTCGGGGCCGCCGCCCGCACCGGGGCTCTCCCCCATCGCGAGGTGCGCCATGAAGTTCTCCGGCGCGGCGCCGTGCCAGTGCCACTCCCCCGGCGGCGTGTGCACGGTGTCGCCCGGCCGCAGTTCCACGACCTCCCCACCGCGCGACTGCACGAGCCCGCGGCCTTCGGTCACGTGCAGCCTCTGCCCGACGGCGTGCGAGTGACACATGGTGCACGCACCCTGCGCGAAGAGGTTCACGCGCAGGCGCGAAGGTTCCTGGCCGTTCGCGACCACGTCGAACCGCACGTCGCCGGTGAACAGGTCGGCCGGCCCCTTCGTCGAGGGTCCCTTCGGCTGCAGTTCCATGCTCGGTTTCTTCCTCTTCGGCGGTACAGCCCGGTTGTTGTTCTCGAGCGCCGCACCGCGGCAGCCGCAGGCCCTTCGCGTGACGCAGATGGGGGTCAGGTTAGCCATCGCCCCAGGTCATCTCAAGGACGCGAAGGCTCGCGGTGACGTTCGGGCAGTGCCGGCTCATCCGGACGGGCGGACCTCGGCCCGCGTGACCAGCTCCGGGGAAATCCTTCTCTACGGTCAAGGTGAGTGACTGCTTACTTCGACCATCCTTTTCGGACACTTCACGGGAGTGCGGCCATGCCCTCACGCGCGCCGGCCTTCGTCGCCGCTGTGCTCGTCCTCGTGCTTTCGTCGTTCGCGGTACCGGCTTCGGCCGCTTCGGGGACCTCGTGCCGGGACCTCGACCTGGCCGTGCCCGAAGCGCTCGCGGGCGGGGTCGTGCACGGCACCCTGTGCGTGCCCGCCGGCGCTCGGACGGTGCTGGTGCTGACGCCGGGCGCCACGTACAACTCGACGTACTGGGATTTCCCGTACCAGCCCGACCGCTACTCCTTCACCCGCGCGATGAACCGCGCCGGCTACGCGACGATGAACCTCGACCTGCTCGGCACCGGCCGCAGCAGCAAGAACGCGGGCCCGCTGCTGACGTCGACCGTCGAAGCCGCCGCCGTGCACCAAGTGGTGCACCGGATGCGCGGCGAGTTCCAGCGCGTCGCGCTCGCCGGGCACTCGCTCGGCTCGGCGATCGACGTGCTCGAAGCCGCCACGTACGGCGACGTCGACGCGCTGCTCGTGTCCGGCGAGGAGCACCGCGTGAACCTCGCGGACACCGCGGCGCTGTTCACCACCGACCTCGTGCCCGCGCCGCTGGCCCCCGGCTTCACACGCACCGGCTACGACCTCACGGAGCTGACCACGGTGACCGGCCGCCGGTACGAGGCCTTCCACGCGCCCGGCGTCGTCGACCCGAAGGTCGTCGAAGTCGACGAGCAGACCAAGGACGCGTTCGCACTGGCCCAAGCACCCGACGCAATCGGCATCGCGATCCTCACCGCGTACTCGAACCGCATCACCTCGCCGGTCCTCATCGCGATGGGCCAGCGCGACAAGTACTTCTGCGGCTTCGTCACCGCCACGTGCACGACCACCGGCGTCCTGGCCGACGAAGGCCCGTACTACGCCTCAGCCCGCTCGCTCGACGCGTTCGTCCTGCCCACGTCCGGCCACGACCTCACCCTGAGCCCCCGGGCGCCCGCCCTGCACACGGCGGTGACGAACTGGCTGGGGCGGGTGCTGTCGGGCTGAGGTGATCATCTGAGCACGCCGGTCGCCGTCATGGGTCGCCCGGAACTGGAGCCACGGCGACCAGGTCCGGCCATCGAACGCAGGACTTCCACCGGCTGCGAGGGAATCCAGGATTGCGAGTTCGCGGGCCCTCGTCGCTGTGTACTCGCGGACGCGCCCCTCCGGTAGCGCTGCGACGAATTCCTCACGCCGCTCGCGAGGCCCTCGACGCGGCCGGGCGTGAGGCCGAGGTGGTCCGCGAGTGCCGCAACCCTGTCCTCGAACGCCGAAGTCACCCGGCCACCTTGCTGAAGTCCCGGCGACTCACGCGGTGCGACTGCTGTGGCACGGCACTATCTCTCCCATCCCGGATCCTTGCCAGGGCGGCGAGAACCTTCGCGGCGACAGCGATCTCCGCAGGGTTTCGGGGCAGCGCGCGTCGATGAGGCTCGCTTTGTCGATGAGGGCGGGCCGAGTCACAGCACCGCCAGCCGGTCCAGTAATCGTTCCGCCTGCGCGATCTCCGTGCTCAGCGGGTGGTCCTCGGCGATGTACGGCAGGGCCCCCTCCGCCAGCCGGAACGCTTCGCGCAGCGGGGTGTCCGGCAGGGGCAGGCCGGAGAGCCGCAGGGCGCGGACCGCGCCCAGCAGTTCGCAGGCGAGCACGGTCCGGTAAGCGGCCGTGGCCGCGGCGGTGCTGCGGACGGCGTGCGTGGAGAAGCTCGCGTGGTCCTCGAGGCCGCGCGAAATGACCGCGGTGCCGAGGGTGACCGGGGAGGCGGCGTGGCGCAGGGTGCCGAGGGCGTCGTGGGCGACGTACTCCAGGATCATGATCCCCGAGCTCCCCGCGGGGCCCTGGCTCAGGAACGGGGGCAGCCCGCTCAAGTCCGGCTCCACCAGGTCTCCGAGGCGGGCCGTCGACAGCTCGGCGACGTGGTGCAGGGCGGCGCGCAGGTGGTCGAACGCCAGCGCCACCTGAGCGGTCGAGAACTGGCCGTGGTGGTAGGCCTGTTCGGTTTCCACGTCGATCAACGGGTTCTCGACGGCGGCGTTGATGTCGATGTCCAGCACGCGTTCCACCCAGGCCGCGGCGTCGAGGGCGGGACCCTGGACCTGGGGAAAGGCGCGCAGGCCGAACGGGTCCTGGATGCGGCGGCCCTCGACGACGTCGTCGCCGTCGAGCAGCAGGCGGCGCAAGGAGGCGGCGCAGGCGACGGCGCCGGGGTGCGGGCGAGCGGCGTGGACCCGCGCGGAGTACGCCTCGGCGGAGCCGCCGAGGGCGACGAACGTCAGAGCCGTCACGACGTGGCTCGCGGCCAGCAGGCGGGTGAGGTCGTGCCAGGCCAGCACGGCTTCGGCGAGCGTGGCGGCGTTGCTGGAGATGAAAGCGAGCGCGTCGCCGGGGCTGATGGCCAGCGGGTCGAGGTCGCCGGCGGCCCAGGGCAGTTCGCCGGCCAGGGTCAGCGCGATTTCGGCCAGCGCGGTGAGGTCGCCGGTGCCGATGGCGCCGCGGGAGTGGACCAAGGGCAGCGCGCCGACGCGCAGCGCGGTCTCCAAGCCGCGCAGCAGACGCGGGTGCACGCCGCTGCCACCGGCCGCGAGCTGGTTGAGGCGCACCGCCATGACCGCGCGCACGACGTCGTCCGGCAACGCATCGCCGGTGCCGCCCGCGTGGCTGCGCAGCAGGCGGAGGCCGTGGTGGTCGGCGGATTCGGGGTCGACGACGGTGTGCCGGTTCGCGCCGACGCCCGTGGTCCGGCCGTACACCGCGCGTTTCGCACCCAGCTCCACCGCCAGTTCGTAGCTCAGCTCCGCCCTGGTCACCGCGTCGGGCTCCAGCTCGGCCCACGCGCTGCGCCGCGCCACGCGCACCACGTCGGCGCAGCGGAGGCCGGACCCGCTGATCTCGATGCGGCTGGAGTCGGTCATCGCCATCCCTCTTGACAAGTTTTCATTCATTCCTAGGGTGACATGAAACTATTCATTCGCTCGACACGCAAGGACGGAGGCCCGGTTGTCCCGGTCGCTGCACGAACTGCTCACCGCCCACCGGCTGACCCCGGCGCAGCGGCGCATCGCCAGCTACCTCGCCGACCACGCGGCCGAGGCCGCGGCGCTCACCAGCGCCGAACTCGCCGAAGCCACGCAGGTCAGCCAGCCGTCGGTCACGCGGTTCGTCGCGCTGCTCGGGTTCGACGGCTACGCCGGGTTCCGCCGCTACCTGCGCGAAGCCGCGGCCGAACCGGAGCCGGAGTGCGGGGGCAACAAGTTCCAGGACGCCATCGACGCGGACCTGCGCAACCTCAGCGCCCTGCGGGCGGCCTTGGCCGACGACACCAAGCTGCGCACGATCGCCGCGAGCTTGATGGAGTCGGTGCCCCTCGTCGTCGCCGGGTACCGCGTCTCGGCCGCGCAGGCCGCGAGTTTCGCTTACCTGGCAACGAAGATCCACCCCGACGTCCGCCTGGTCACCGACTCCGGCACCGTGTTCGGCGACGCCGCGCGCCACGCTCACCGGCGTGGCGCGCGGCGGCTCGTCCTCGTCGCGCTCCCCCGCTACCCCCGGGAAAGCGCCGCGGCACTGGAGCAGGCCCGCGCGCTGGGCCTGCGCACCCTCCTGATCACGGACCGGCCCGTCTCGGCGCTCACCCCCTACGCCGACGACGTGCTCAACGCGGGCGTCGCGTCGGAGTTCGTGTTCGACTCCCACGCCGCGGTCGCCTCCCTGACCGTGGCGCTGGTCGAGGCGATGGCCGACGCGGCCGGCGCCCTGGCCCGGCAACGACTGGAAGGTTTCGAAGACTATGCCGCAGAGCAAGACCTCTTCCTCCCCGAGTGACTCGGGAGAAGCGGCGGCCACGGCTTTTGACGACGTCCCCCTCAACCGGTTCCACCTCCGCATCACCGCGCTCACCTTCTGCGCCAACTACTCCGACGGCTACGAACTCGGCATCATCAGCATCGCCCTGCCGGTGATCGCGTCGGCCCTCGGCTTCGGCGCGGTGTGGGAGGGACTGCTCGGCGCGTCGGCGCTGATCGGGATCTTCCTCGGCAGCATCATCGTCGGCTGGCTCGCGGACAAGGTCGGCAGGCAGCGACTGTACACAGTGGACTTCCTGCTGATCGCCGTCGCGTCGGCCGCGGAGTTCTTCGTGACGGATCCGGTGCAGCTGTTCATCCTCAGGTTGCTGATCGGCATCGGGATCGGCGCCGACTACGCACTCGGGCCGACGCTCGTCGCGGAGTTCGTGCCCCGCAAGTACCGCGGCGGGCTGCTGGCTTCGCTGACCGTGCTCTGGACAGTCGGCTACGTCGCCGCGTTCTTCCTCGGGAACTACCTCGTCTCCCTCGGCGGCGACTCGTGGCGCTGGCTGCTCGCGACGAGCTGCGTCCCGGCGATCGCGGTGGTGCTGCTGCGGATCGGCGTACCGGAATCGCCGCGGTGGCTGCTGACGCAGGGCCGCGTGGAGCAGGCGCGCGCGGTCGTTCGCCGGCTCAAGGGTGACGTGGAGGCGTTCGAAGATCTCGTGCGCTCGCACCGCGCGGCGCGGCGCGTGCGCTACCGCGAGCTGTTCGGCCGGAAGTACTGGCGCAACACGGCGTTCGGCACGATCTTCTACAACGCACAAGTGGTGCCGTACTTCGCGATCTACACGTTCCTGCCGCTGGTGCTGGTGAAGATGGGTGTCGGCGAGGAGGACACGACCAGCGACGGTTTGCTGAACCTCTTCCTGCTCCTGGGCAGCCTCGGCGGCCTGTGGCTCGTGGCGAAGATGTCGCGGCGCGGCCTGACGATCTGGTCGTTCGTGGTGCTCATCGCGACGATGGCGCCCATGGCGGTCTGGCCGGACGCCCCGACGGCGCTGCTGTTCCCGCTGTTCCTCGTCTTCACGTTCACGATGTCGGCGGCGGTCAACCTCGACCAGGTCTACCCGCCGGAGCTGTTCCCGACGGATCTGCGCAGCTCCGGCGTCGGGCTGCTCAACGGGCTCAGCCGCGTCGGGTCGGCCATCGGCACGTTCCTGCTGCCCCTGGCCCTCGACGGCATCGGCTTCTCGCCGACGATGCTGATCCTCACGGTCGTACTCGTGCTCGGCCTGGTCGTGTCGGTGGCGTGGGCGCCGGAGACGAAGAACTCGACGATGGACTGACGCACCGTTTCACCCGAAACGGTCGCGGGCGAGCGGATACCATGCCGCCATGGCCGCTCCCCGCAAGTCCGGTACCGCCCGTGCGACGGGTCGCCGAGACGACTCGTCGCCGTTCGCGCTCGGGTTGCTGCTTCGCCAGGCCCACTGGCACGCGGCCGCGGTGATGGCGGAGGCGCTGCGGCCGCTCGGCGTCGAACTTCGGCACTTCGCCGTGCTGATCGTGCTCGTCGACCGCGGCCCGACGGTGCAGCGCGACCTGGCCGAAGCGACGGGGACCGACAAGGCCGGGATCATGCGCGTGGTCGACGACCTCGAGCGCAAGGGCCTGGCCGTGCGCAAGGCCGTGCCGGGCGATCGGCGGGCCCGCGCGGTCGAAATCACCCCCGACGGCCGCACCCTGTTCGACGCGGCCCACGTCGCCGCGCTGCCGTTGGCCGAACGCCTGGCCGCAGGCTTGGATCCGAGCGAACTCGAGCAGCTGACGACGCTGCTGACGAAGTTCACCTATCCCGCGGACTCGTGAGCACGCCCACGTGGCGGCGAGGCCGGCTCGTGCCGCAAACTAGTGTCGAATGAAACTTTCTTACTCGACACTAGCCAGGGGGCACGTTCATGGACGTCTACGAAGCGGTCCGCAGCCGGCACGCGGTTCGCGGGTTCAGCGACCGGCCGATCCCGGACGGGGCACTGGAGCGGGTGCTGTCGGCGGCCGCACAGGCGCCGTCCGCGTCGAACATCCAGCCGTGGCACGCCTACGTCGTCACCGGCGCGCCGCTGGCGCAGCTGAAGAAACGCGCCGGCGAACGCCTCGCGGCGGGCGACCCCTGGGACGACGCGGAGTACGAGCAGTACCCGCCGGCGCTGAAGTCCCCGTACCGCGAACGCCGCGCCGCCTTCGGCGAGCAGCGGTACGGCGCACTCGGCATCCCGCGCGAAGACCTGGAAGCCCGCCAGCGGGCCGCCGCCGCCAACTGGGACTGCTTCGGCGCACCCGCCGCGCTGTTCTGCTACCTCGACCGCGGCATGGGCAAACCGCAGTGGTCCGACGCCGGCATGTTCCTGCAGACCGTGATGCTGCTGCTGCGCGCCGAAGGCCTGCACAGCTGCCCGCAGATGGCGTGGGCGAAGTTCCACCGGACCGTCGCGGAAATCGTGTCGCCGCCCGGCGAGCTCGTGCTGTTCTGCGGCATGTCGATCGGGTTCGAAGACCCGGCGCCCGTCCAGCCGCGCACCGGGCGGGCGCCGCTCGGCGAAACGGTCACGTTCGTCGAGAGCTGACCCACGCAGGTCTTCGTGCTTGGGCCACGGGGACGTGCCTGGTGGCCGAGCGAGACCGCGGTGGCCGAGCCGTGCGGCGCGCCGCACCTCATCCCGGGGAGGCGAGGAACCGCGTCCCGCGAAGGTTCACCGTTGGGGCGACGGTGAACCGACGAGAGGCGGCCCTGATGTCCGACTACATCCGCATGCAGGGAACGGACCAGAAGGCGATGGACCGGACCCGGCCCGGGTTCGTGACCACGACGGAGCCGAGCGGCTGGCTCGCGTTCGCGGGCACGATGGCGATCCTCGTCGGGTTCTTCAACATCATCATCGGCCTGGTGGCCCTGTTCAAGAACAACTACTACGTCGCGGCGCCGGGTGGTTACCTCGTGCTGAACCTCACGGGCTGGGGCTGGCTGCACCTGATCGTCGGGGTGCTCGCGGCGGCGGCCGGCGCGGCGTTGTTCTCCGGAGCGGGCTGGGCGAAGGTCGTGGTCGTCGTGCTGGCCGGGTTCAACGCGCTGGCGCACCTCGCGTTCCTGTCGGCCGCCCCGGCGTGGGGGCTCATCGTGATCGCCATGGACATCCTGGTGATCTGGGCCGTCGTCGCCCACTCCGGAGAACGCTCGACGGTCTAGGACTCACCCTTGGCGGATGAGGCCTTGCCGGTGAGCGGCGCCGTGTCGACGTAGTGCATCTCGTACACGCGCTCGGTGAACTTCCAGCCGTCCGGGGTGCGCCGGTACCGGTCGTGGTACACGGATTGGTTCAGGTGTGAGCTGCCGTCGCGCAGCCGCCCGAACTCGACGATGTACGCGCGGCCGGTGGCGGTGTCCCCATCGAGCGTGATGGAGCCGGGGTGCGTGGTCTGCAGGAAGTACTCCCACACGTCGCGCGCTCCTTCGATACCGCGGCGGATCTCGGCGCGGCTGCCGAATTCGATGTTCCCGGCGGGGATCCGCAACGTGCCCTCGTCGGTGAACAGCGACGCGAGGCGGTCGAAATCGGCCATCATCCCCGCGTCGGTGAATTCCGCGCACAGCGCGCCGATCTCGACGCGGTCGGCAACGGCCTGGAAGTCGGTCATGGTCTGTCACATCCTTCGTCCGTGGTTCGTCAACGCTCTGACGGATCACGACGGAGGAACCTGACAGTGGACCGATTCCTGGTCGAGCAGTTCGAAGCGCACCGCGAGCACCTGCGCGGGGTCGCCTACCGCATGCTGGGCTCGCTGGCCGAGGCCGACGACGCCGTGCAGGAGGCGTGGCTGCGCCTCGCCCGCTCGGACACCGCGGACGTGGCGAACCTGGGCGGCTGGCTGACCACGGTCGTCAGCCGCGTGTGCCTCGACGTGCTGCGCTCACGCAAGTCCCGGCGCGAGGAGCCGCTCGAGACGCACGTGCCGGACGCCGTGGTCGCGGATCCGGGTAAGGACCCGGCGGCCGAGGCGGTGCTCGCCGACTCGGTCGGCCTCGCGCTGCTCGTGGTGCTGGAGACGCTGGCGCCCGCGGAACGGCTGGCGTTCGTGCTGCACGACATGTTCGGGGTGCCGTTCGCCGACATCGCCCCGATCGTCGGCCGCTCCCCCGCCACCACGACGCAGCTGGCCAGCCGCGCCCGCCGGCGCGTCCGCGGCGCGACCCTGCCGGACTCCGACCTGCCCGCCCAGCGCGCCGTCATCGACGCCTTCCTCGCCGCTTCCCGCTCCGGCGACTTCGACGCGCTCGTCGCGGTGCTCGACCCGGACGTCGTCCTGCGCGCCGACGCGGGCGACGCCTCGCGCCTGGTCCGCGGCGCCGGCCAGGTGGCGAGCCAGGCCGTGCTGTTCCAGCAGACGGGCGCCACGGGCCGTCCGGTGCTCGTCAACGGCGCGGCCGCGATCCTCACCTTCGTCGACGGCGCACCGGCCGCCCTGTGGTGCCCCACCGTGCGCGGCGGCCGGATCGCCGAGATCAACATCCTCGCCGATCCGGCCCGCCTCGCACTGCTGGGCCTGTGACGCGTCAGCCGGCCAGGCCGGTCCCCGGTACCCGCACCTCGAGCGCGCTGCCGGGGTTGAGCAGCAGATCCCGGCCCCCGAGCTCGCGGACCGGCACCGGCCGGAACTCCTGGCCGGGCGGCGGCGCGGGCAGGTAGCCCTCCGAGGTGTACGCGGGCACGACCTCACCGTCCTCGTGCGGCACCGGAACCACCGGCCGGTCCGGTGCCGCCGGCACGTAGACCGTCGCCGCGAGCAGGGCCGTGCGGACCCCGCTGTCGTCACCCTGGCCGGTGATGACGGCTTGCAGCGCGGCCTCGACTTCGTTCACCGGCGCGGGGATGCCCAGCGCCAGCGGAGTCGGCCGGTAGTCCGGGTTCGGCTGGAAGCCGCCGGCGATCTCCCCCCGCTCGTCGACGCGGTAGGCGCCGGCGATCGCCACGCCCGGCACCTCCTCGGCACCTTCGAACGCCGGGTCCACCACGTAGAGCCAGCTGTCCGGCGACTGCCGGGCGCGCTCGCGCAGTTCCGGGGTCAGCGCCGGGTTCTGGGGGCTGACCACGGGGTTCTCCGATTCGTCGGGCTGGTTCACGGCGCTCACCCCTGGAAGTCCGGGTTCGGGATCCAGGTGCTCTGGATGCCGTTCTTGGCCGGCACGATCGTCGGCGGCTGGCCCGGTGCACCGAACGGCTGCACGTTGTAGTTTCCGCTGATCTTGTTGGCTCCGACGATCTGCGAGCCCGGGATGTGGTCGACCGCCGCCCACTCGTCCTGGCCGTCGAACGCCGGGACGCGGTCCGGGTGCGACGGCAGGTGGACCATCGTGTTCGCGTCGCCCTTGATCGTGTACACGTAGCCGTCGTGGCCGTGGTACTGCGTGCCGCCCTTGCCCCACCAGTCCGCGCCTTCGGTGACCTGCGCGTTCGGCTTGATCGGCACGAACTGCACGCCGGTGTTGTAGTTGCCCGACGTGGACACGTACCCGCTGCCGGAACCGTACGAACGGTGCTGGTGCGTGTCGATGTCGTAGATGGGCGGCCGGTTGTTGCGGATCGCATCGGACGTGAGGCCTTCGCTGAACACCTTGTCCGGCGGCGCGCCCGAGCCGTGGTAGACGTAGTCCGGAGCCGACGGCGGGTTGTGCGAGAAGTCCGGCCCCGCCGGTGCCGGCTGGTGCTGCTGGGGCGGCGGCGCGGCCTGGTCGGTGATGTCCTCCGACTCGGACCCCGGAGACGACGACCGCGACGGGTTGGCGGTGCTGCCGGTGTCGCCGACGTGAGCCGGGTCGTGCGAGCTGCCCGGCCGGTTCGACTCACCGAGGTCGATCTCGGAACAGCTGGTCGGCGCGAGGCCGAGCGGGTCGGCGACGCGCAGCGGGTTCCGCACGTACGCCACGGGGTTCGGTGCGGGCGCGAGGCCGAGGGGGTCCTGGCTCACGTAGCGGCCCGTCGCCGGGTCGTAGTAGCGGTAGACGTTGTAGTGCAGCCCGGTCTCGGCGTCGAAGTACTGGCCGGGGAAGCGCAGCGGGGTGGCCGTCGGGTCGCCGCCGCCCGGCAGGTCGCGGCCCCACACCGTGGTGCGGCCGCGCCAGCCGAGGCGACCGGAGGCGTCGAGCAGCTCCGTCGGCCGGCCGACCGGGTCGGTGACGATCGTGTGGAACAGCCGGTTCCCGCCGGCGCTTTCGTGCTGCGTGAGTGGCGCGGCGGAGTCGGGGTCGTAGTCCCACGTGCGCACGCGGATCGTGCCGTCGGGCCGGCGGTGCGTCTCCTCCACGAGCTTCGCGCCGTCCCACACGAAGTCGGCCTGTTCGGCGACCTCGCCGCCGGGCCCGAGGCGCTGCTTGGCGATGCGCCGGCCGACGGGGTCGTAGCGGTAGCGCCACCGCGTGCCGTCGGGGGTGGTCACGCCGGTCATGCGGTCCTGGGCGTCCCAGCCGTAGTTCCACACCAGCGCGCCGACCCGGCGCTGGACGACCCGCCCCTGCGCGTCGTACCGGTAGGCGAGCACGCCGGCCGCGGTGAGCGAGTTGGCCGCGTAGCTGCGCGGACCGGACTCCGGCGCCGGGGCACCGGCCGCGGCGACGGAGACGATGTTGCCGGCCGGGTCGTAGCGGTAGCCCTCGCGCCGATCGGGCTCGACCACCTCGACGACGCGGCCCGCGGCGTCGAGCTGGAACTGCGCGCCGCCACCGGTGTTGTCGGAGGTGCGGACCAGGTGCCCGTCCGGCCGGTAGCCGTACCGGCGCTGCAGGGCAGCGGTCTCCTGCCCGGCGAGCCGCTGCTCGGCGTCGAACTGCTGCGTGAGGACCACGGCACCGTCGACGGTCCGGCCGGTCTCCTTGCCCGCGGCGTCGCGGGTGAACGAGAGCACGTGGCCCGCACCGGCGAGGCCGATCGGGGCGCCGCCGTCCCCGAAGGACCACACACTGTCCACACCGGACGGAGTGCGGCGGTGGACCCGGGTGCCGTCCGGGGCGTAGGCGAAGGTGGTCGTGCGGCCGTTGGTCGTCTGGGCGATCACGCGACCGCGTTCGTCGCGCTCGTACTCGATGACCGCGTCGCCGTTCTCCGCGCGGCGGAGCCGGCCGACGGGGTCGTAGGAGTACGTGGTGAGCCCGTGCGGCGTGCGGCGCCCGACCAGGTTGCCCAGCGTGTCGTAGGTGTGCTCGGTGAGTTCGCCGAGCCCGTTGAACGCCCGGGTCAGCCGGCCCACGGCGTCGTACTCGAAGCGCAGCGTGCGACCGTCGAAGTCGCGCTCCTCGACGACGCGGCCCGCGTGGTCGCGGACGTAGCGCCAGGTCAGGCCGACGGGATTGGTCACCGATGCCAGGCGCAGCTCGGTGTCGTAGGTGTAGGTCGTGCGCGCGCCGGTCTCGTCGACCGCGGCCACCACGACGTCGAACGGCCCGTACTCGCGCCGGGTGACCGCGCCGATTTCGTTGACGTGCGCGACGTCGTTGCCCTCGGGGTCGTACGTCCACTGCTCGCGCCCGCCGGCGGCGCCGACGCGGGCCGCGCGCCGGCCTTCGACCGTCCAGTCGAGCCGCACCCGCCCACCGGGGGTTTCGACGAGCGCGGGACGGCCGAACATGTCGGGCACCGACGTCTTCGCCGAGCGCCCGGCCTCCGCAACCGCGTCGGGCAGCACCGAAGCACTGGTGCCGCTGTCGTGGCGGAACGCCTCGGCGGTGCCGAGCTGACCGGCGAACGGATCCGGTGCCTCGTCGTAGGTGCGGGTCCAGGTGCGCTCGCCGTCGCGCACGCTGATGGCGGCGACGGCGCCGGCCCGGAGGTGGACCTGCACGACACTGCCGTCCGGCCGGACCACCCGGCCGAGTGCGCCGGTCTCGTCGTATTCGTAAGCCGTGGTGCGGCCGAGCGGGTCGGTGCGGGTGAGCAGCCGGTCGTAGCGGTCCCAAGTGGACGTCGTGACGCCACCCGCCGGGTCGACTTCCCGCACGACCTGGTTGGCCTCGTTGAGGTGGTACTCGGTGCGCCGGCCGAGGGAATCGGTGTAGGCGGTGACGCGGCGCTCGCGGTCGTACGCGAAGGTGCCGTCGCGGAACCCCTTGTCCCCGACCGTTTTCACGCACCGGCCGGCAGCGTCGTAGACGTAGCGGTACCAGGTGCCGTTGCGGTCCTGCCAGCCGGTGACACGGCCCTGGGTGTCGTAGTCGAACTGCATCGGCCGGTCCGAGGAGTTCACGACCTCCGACAGCCGGCCGTCCGCGTCGTACCCGTAGCGCACGGCCGCCACGCTCACGCCCGCGTCCGGGTCCACCACCGAGATCGCGGTGACGCGGTCGCGCGTGGTGGTGAACTCGACCTGGAAGCCGTCGGAGTGGCGGATCCGCAGCGGGCGCGCGGCCTCGTCGTACTCGACGTCGAGGCGCTGCTCGGCGCCGGTCACCGCGGTCAGGGGAAGCACTCCCGCGCGTTCGCCCGGCACCGGGTCGAACCGCAGGCGGGTGTCGCGCTGCGGGTGCCCGAGCACGTAGCCGCCGTCGAGCCTGCGGGTCAGCGGCAGGCGCGGCCCTTCGACCGGCAGCGTCGTCGTGCCCGGTGCGGGCAGCGGGTAGACGAGCACCACACCGTCGGGCGCGAAGTAGCAGACGTCCTCGTCGTCGACCTCGAGTCGCTGGTCCACTGTGGACGCCCAGGACCGCCCGAACCAGCGGCCGGCGTGGTACGACGAGACGTGCGTGCGCTGCAGTGACAGCTCGAGGTCCAGCGGCAGCACCAGGTCGACCTGCTCGAGCACCATTTCGCCGGTGGCGACGTCGATCGGGTCGGACTCGCAGACCCGCTTGTCCGGGCCGACCGCGCGGTCGCGGGGCGGTGAGGGCTTGTTGGGCGAGCCCTTCGGCGTACCGCCGCCGCTCTTCGGGGTGCCCGGATCGGAGCCGAGCCCCTTCGGCGCCGGGGCCGGTGGGGGTTCGGGTTCGGTCTTGGCCGGCGGGGGCGGGTCGCTCTTCGGGGGCGGCGGCGGGGTGTCTCCGCCACCGGAGCCGGAGGCGTGGGTGGCGTCGTCGCCGCCCGATTTGGCGGGCGGGGGCGGGGTGTCGCCACCGCCGTGGCTGCCCCCGCCGCCGGCGCTGGAGGAGTGCGTCGAGTCGTCACCACCGGACTTCGCCGGCGGCGGCGCACCATCACCCCCACCCTTCGGCGTGCCACCACCACTGCCCGCGGGCTTGGGCGGATCCTTCGGCATCGGGCCGATGTCGCCACCCTTGCCCGCCGTCGAGACCTTGCCACCCTTGATGTTCTTCAACGCCTTCGCGGCGTCCTCGAACAGCGTCCCGGCCTTCTTCAGCAACGGGATCAGGGCCTTGAGCGCCTTCACGAGCTTGGTGACGATCGAGGTGATCTGCGACGCGGTCTTGGCCACCGCGCTGATCACCTGCGGCACCACCCACGCCAGACCGATGCCGAGGGTGAACAGCACCTGCAACGCCCAGCTGATCAGGTGCCCGACCAGCTCCGAGATGATGTCGCGGACCAGGGTGCGGACCGCGGCGACCACCTCGCCCGCGGTCTTGACCCCGCTGGACGCGCCTTCGCAGCCCTTCTGCGCCGACTGCAGCAACGTGCCCAGGTCCTGGGCCCGCTGCCGGTAGGCATCGGACGCGTCCCCGGACCAGGACTGCAGATCCGACATCACCGCGCTGTTCAGGTCCGAGGCGACGCTGCCCAGCTCCTTGGCGACGTTCGCCCACGTCTCCGACTGCGCCTTGATCTGATCCGCATTACCGGTCAACCCGTTCAACGCGTCCTTGAGCGGCCCGACGTGCTCCATCAGCCAGCTGACCCCGGCCGCCAAGATCGCGCCGAACGGGTCCATCGCCATCGACAACGCGTCCAGCGCGGTGCCCACGGCACCCATCGCGACCGACGCCCAGTCACCGGACTCGATCGCCGTCGACAGATCGTTCGCCGTCTCCAGCAGGGAGATCCCGGAATACGCCTTGGTCGAATCTTCCGTCGGCGCGATCAGCGGATTACTCACGCGGGTAGCCCTCCCCGTTCGACCATCCAGCGGTAGCCGCAGAACCTACCAACGGCTGTCCGCCCGACGGCCTCCGGGTGATCAGACCCGCGTCAGCCGGCTTCGGCGCAGGCCACCGGCTGCGGCTCGGGCGAGCCGGTCAGCTCGGCGGTGTCGGCCGGGACCGCCACCTGCCACGGGCGCGCGACGGTCCACAGCACGACGCCGGCGAGCGCCAGGCCGCCGAACATGACGATGGCCATGGCAGCAGCGTTGTTGCCCAGGAAGCCGACGACGGGCGAGATGGCCGCGCCGATGCCGAACTGGACGGCACCCAGCAGCGACGCCGCGGTGCCGGCGTTGTCGCCGTGCGCGTCGAGGGCCACGGCGGGCGCGTTGGGCAGGATCAGGCCGGCGAAGAACAGCACGACCCACACCGGCACGGCGACGCCGAACATCCCGCCGAAACCGGTGACGGCCGTCAGCACGAGGATCGCCGCCGAAACGGCGGCCGCGACGCTCGCGACGCGCAGCACCTGGGCCGGTTCGTAGCGGTTCATCAGGCGCGCGTTGACCTGCGTCGCGGCGATCAGCCAGATGGCGCTGGCGCCGAACATCAGGCCGAACTGCTGCTGGTCGAGCCCGAACTGCTGCTGGAACACGAACGAACCGCCGCTGACGAACGCGAACAGCCCGGCCATCGCGAGCCCCGCGACGATCACGAGGCCGACGAACGAGCGGTCCGTGAGCAGCCCGCGGTAGGAGCTCAGCGTCGCCTTGGCCTGCCACGGCTGGCGCCGCGCCTTGGGCAGCGTCTCAGGCAGCAGCAGCGCCGCGGCGAGCGCGCTGGCCGCGCCGATCACGGCGAGCGCCACGAACACGCCGCGCCACTCGGTCCAGTTGAGCAGGGCGCTGCCGATCGTCGGCGCGAGCACCGGCGACACGCCCATCACGAGGATCAGCCGCGACAGCAGCTTGGCCGCCCCGCGGTCGGTGTAGAGGTCGCGCACCACGGCCAGCGCCAGCACGGCACCCGCCGACGCGCCGAGGCCCTGCAGCACGCGAGCTGCGGTCAGCAGCTCGACGTTCGGCGCCACCAGGCACAGCAGCGACGCCGCGACGTGGATCAACGTCCCCGTGACCAGCGGGATCCGCCGGCCGACCGCGTCGGACAGCGGCCCCACCAGCAGCTGCCCGAGCCCCAGCCCGAGGACCGTGCCGGTCAGCGTGAGCTGGATGGTGGATTCGGACGTCACGAGGTCCTGCGCGATGCGCGGCAACGCGGGCAGGTACATGTCGATGGACAACGGGCCGAGCGCGACCAATGCCCCCAGCACGAGCACCAGCTTCAGCTGCCCGCCCCCTGCGGGCACCGCGGTGCTCGGTTCGGCTTCCAGCCTGTTCGTCACAGCTCTCTCCCTCAGTCGGTAGCCACCACACCTCTACGACGAACGGGACCCGGCTATTCCGACATCTCCCCCGGATCACAGCGGGATCCGCGCACTGTGACCACCGGTGATCGCGCGGCTACGACCTGCGGTGATCCAGTTGCCGCCGGGCGGCGGGACGGTGAACGGCGGCCGAACGGCCCGTCTTCCGGAACGCCGTATTCGTCCACAGTGGACGATCATGATCACCCGTCCGGGCAAGCGCCGGCGTGGGACAGTGGCGTGGTGCTGGAATCGCTGCCCAAGGGGACGGGAACGCCGGTGCGGTGGCTGGGCGCGGCCGTGCTGGTGCTGGCAGGGCTCGGGGTGCCGTTCGCGGCGCTGGGATGGGCCGTCGCAACGCCTGGGCCGGCTTCGGCGCCGCCCACGCTGGGGGCGGGCGCCGTGCTGCGCGCGCTGAGTCCCTACGCCGTCCTCGTGCTGGGGTTCGTGGTCGCGTTCCACCGAAGGCCGTCGGTGTGGGCGACGGTGCTCGGGTGGGCCGGGGTGCTGCTCGGGCTGGAGCTGCTGGCCTCCGGGGCGATCGAAACCGCGCTGGGGACCGGGGCCGGCTGGCGCGCGCTCGTCACGGCGCCGGTCGCGGTGGTGTGGGCCTACGGCTGCGGGCGGCTCGCGCGCGTCGTGCTCAACCGGCCGCTGGGCCGGGATCTGGCGGCCGCGCGCACGGAAGTCGCGGTCCGGCTGACCGACGGGTGGCTGCTGGTCCAGGCCGACCGCGTGGTGCGCGGCGCCCCCGGAAAGCTCGGCGGGCCCACCGGCCGGGGTCCCGGGATGCCGTACCGCGAACTCGCGCACGCCCAGCTCGGCCGCGCCGGCGACCAGCCCGTGCTGCGGCTCGCGGGTGACCAGCGGCAGTGGCTGCTGGAACTGCGGGACCCGCACCCCGAGCAGGTCCTGGAGCTGGTCGTGGCCCGGGCCGGCCGGGCCGGGCCGGCTGCCGCGGAGAGCCGCGGCTCCGCCGAAAGCGACGTGCGCGCCGGCACCACGGCCATGCGCGGCGGCGTCGGGCTCAAGGGCCCCGGCTTCGTGCTGGTGGTCGCGATCGTCTGCCTGGCCATCGCCGTGCTGTCCTTCTTCCCGGACCTGACGAACGTGGTGTTCACGGGGTCGTCCTCCCACACCAACGTCGCGGGCGGCATCGTGTTCGGCCTGATCGGCCTCGTCGCCGCACACAAGTACCGCCGCTACCGGCGCGGGTTGCGGTCGCTGCAGAACCAGTCGGGTGAAGCGGTCGGCCAGCACCTCGCGGCGCGGTGGGCCGCGGTCACTCCTGAGCGGGCCACGACACCGCGGCCGTGACCTGTCCGACGGACAGGGCCGTCGAACGCGGTATAGAACTGGGCGGACCCGGACACTTCCGGCGCGTTGGCCGCCGACTTAGCGTCGAAGAAGGGCACCGCCGCCGCGGGGGCGGCGGACCTGACGCGGAAGGCGGCCCACCATGGCGATCGTCACCGCCCTCGGCGGCGTCCACCACCTCCGGCTCACCGTGACCGACCTCGAGACTTCGCGCGCCTTCTACCAGGACGTGCTCGGTTTCCGGGTCGTCGCCGAATCGCCCGGCAGCCCGCAGGACCCCGCCGTGCGCGAAGATCCCGACGCCCTCTACGGCGGCGTCGTACTGGGCAACGACACCCTCATCCTCGGCCTGCGCCCGGTCGCCGACCCGACCGACCGCTTCGAGTCCGAACGCGTGGGCCTGGACCACGTCAGCTTCCGCCTGGGCTCCCTCGCCGAACTCCGCGAAGCCGCCGAACGCCTCGACGGCACCGACGTCCGCCACGGCACCCTGCGGAACCTGCCGGCGTTCGGCATCGCCATCCTGTCCATCGACGACCCGGACGGCATCCACCTCGAGCTCACGGCCGCTCTCGAATAGTCCGGCGCGGTTGAGCAGTCCACGGCGCTTGAGTGGTCCACCGCACTTGAGCGGTCCGCCGCTCCCCAGTGGTCCGCCGCGCCGGGGCTGGTGCGCCGCGCGGGCAGTGCACCGCGCCACCAAAGGCACGCAGGACCGCGGCTGACAGCAGTCCAGGCCGGAGGACAGGCCCACCGCGCTCCGGCGGTTTCTCACAGTCGTTGCAGCACTGCTGCTACGGCACCGACGGCCAAGCCGGCAAGACCCACCCCGCCGGCACCGCGAACCCGACAACACCCACCAAACCCACCACCACCCCCGCACGGTCCACACAGGACAGCCGAGGGCACACCGGGAGGCCGGAAGGGCCGAATCCGTTGATCGTCGGGGGAAGGCGTCGTTAGGGTCCGGGCACGGGTCTTGACACGAGGAGGGTTTCCGATGGGCGGGCTTCCGGCCACGATGCGGGCGGCGCGGTTCGACGCGGAGGCGAAGAAGCTGACCGTGGAGACGGTGCCCGTGCCGGCGCCCGGCCGCGGTGAGGTCGTGGTGCGGGTCGCCGCGTGTGGGATCTGTCATTCGGACCTGACGCAGCTCGACGGGCACTTCACGCCGCGGCTGCCGGTGATCACGCCCGGCCACGAGACGGCGGGTACGGTCGCCGCGGTCGGGGACGAGGTGGACTTCTGGGCGCCCGGTGACCGCGTGGTCGTCGCCGCGGGGCGGCCGTGCGGGTCGTGCCGTGAGTGCCGCCACGGTGGCGGGATCGACGTGTGCGAGCGGCTCGAGATCATGGCGTTCGACTACGACGGCGCGTGGGCCGAGTACGTGGTCACGCCCGCGACCACCCTCGTCGGCGTGCCCGAGCACGTGCCGCTGGAGCAGGCCGCGGTGCTGGCTGACGCCGTCTCGACGCCGTACGGCGCCCTCGACACGGTCGGCCTGCGCGTCGCGGAGTCCGTCGGCATCTGGGGCCTCGGCGGCCTCGGGACGCACCTCGTGCAGCTCACGCGGATCTCCGGCGCGTCGCCGATCGTCGCGCTCGATCCGCTGCCCGCCGCGCGTGAACGGGCGCTGGGCCTCGGTGCCGACTTCGTGCTCGACCCCCTCGACGACGCAACCCCGGACCGGCTCGCCGAGATCACCGGCGGCCACGGTCTCGACGTCGCGTTCGACTGCGTGGGCCGCGCGTCGAGCATCGCGCAGGCCGACCGCGCGCTGGGCCACCGCGGGCGCCTCGCGCTCGTCGGCATGTCACCCGACAAGCTGACGCTGGGTGCGGAGATGAACTTCGTGCGGCGCCGCCACACGGTCGTCGGCCACCTCGGGTACCGCATGTCGCACCTGGCCGATCTGGTGGAACTCGTCGCCCGCGGGCGGCTCGACGTGTCGGGCTCGATCAGCGCCGTCCTGCCGCTGGAGGAGGCCGAGGAAGGCGTGCGGCGGCTGCGCGAGCACGAGGGCAACCCGATCCGGGTGCTGCTGAAGCCTTGACCCTGACGCGACAGGAGGGTTGAGCATCGGGGACGTGAACGAATACACCAGTCCCGTCCCGCTGCCCGCCCTCGACGCCGTCGCCCCGGAGCCCTACCGCGAGATCTACGGCATGCCCATGTTCCCGATGCTCCCGACCGCCGATCTCGAGCAGTCCAAGGACTTCTGGCTGCACGGCCTCGGCTTCATCGACCTGTTCTCCATCCCGGGCCAGATCACGCACCTGCGGCGCTGGGCGTTCCAGGACGTCCTGCTCCTGCCGGGTGAGGCCGCCGAACCGTCGGGGGTGCGCATCAGCTTCGCGTGCGTGCCGGACCAGCTCGACGAGATCGCCAAGCGGTGCGAGGAGCTCCGGCCCGGCTGCACCAGCGGGCCGGAGGAGAAGCCGTGGAACTCCCTCGAGCTGACGATCGTGACGCCCGAGCACACGCGGGTCGTCATGACGGCCGCGCGGCCGATCGACCCGGACAGCGAGCAGGCCGCGCAGCTGCGCGCCGTCGGGATCGACGTCCCGCGCGGCTGACGCCACACTGGCCCGATGAGCGAAGGCCTCACCGTCGGCCGGGCGGCCGCACTCGTCGGTGTCAGTGTGAAAACCCTGCACCACTGGGACGCGATCGGGCTCGTGCGGCCGAGCGAACGCACGTACGCGGGGTACCGGGTGTACTCGGGTGACGACGTCGCCCGGGTGCACCGGGTCCTCGTGTACCGCGAGCTGGGCTTCCCGCTCGCCGAGATCGGCCGGCTCCTCGACGACCCGGCCGTCGACGCCGGTGCCCACCTGCGCCGGCAGCGCAGCGAACTCGTGGAGCGGATCGCGCGGCTGCAGACGATGGTGTCCGCTGTGGACACGATGCTCGCCGCCACGAAGTCGGGGATGCAGCTGACTCCGGAGCAGCAGGTGGAGATCTTCGGCTCCGACTGGCGGCCCGAGTGGGTCGGTGAAGCCGAAGACCGCTGGGGCGACAGCCCGCAGTGGGCCCAGTACGCCGAACGCGCCGCCACCATGAGCCCCGAGGACTGGCAGGAGATCGCAGCCACCACGGAGGAGCTGAACGCCGACCTCGCCGCCGCGTGCCGGACGGGCGTCCTCCCGGGCTCCCCGGAGGCCAACGCCCTCGCCGAACGCCACCGCGCCACCGTGGCCGGGTACTTCGACTGCCCGCACGCCCGCCACGTCTGCCTCGGCCGCCTGCTCTCCTCGCCGGAGGAAGGGTTCGCCGCCTACTACGGCGAGCTGGCCCCGGACCTGGCGAACTGGTTGCGCGACGCCATCAACGCCAACGCCGAAGCCCACGGCGTCGACCCGGCGACGGCGACCTGGGAGTGACCCGGCTCAGTCCGCGTGCACCACGAAGAACAGGAAGCTCGGGTTCGTCGTGAGCGCGCGGTACGCGTCGGGGAAGAGCTCACGGACCTCCGGCAACGGCGGGGGCTCGCTGATGACGGAGACCCGGAAGCCGGCCGCCGTGAACGCGTCGGTCATCGCGTGCAGCGGACGGTTCCAGAAGCTCATGCGCACGGGCGGGCCGCCGTACGTCCACTCCTCGGTCCACTCGTAGGTCTCGAAGTAGTTGGTCTTCTGCCCTTCCTCGCGCTGGATCATGTGGACCGCGTAGGGGTGGTCGACCGACGCGATGAGCCGCCCGCCCGGCTTCAGCACGCGGTGCACTTCAGTCAGCGTGGGTCCCCAGTCCTCGAAGTAGTGCAGCACCAGGGCCGCGATCACGTCGTCGAACGTGGCATCGGCGAACGGCAGCGGGTCGGCCAGGTCGGCGACCCGCAGGTCCGCGTCGGGGCCGAGCCGCCGTCGCGCCTGCGCCAGCATCCCGGCGCTCGCGTCGATGCCGGTCACCACCGCGCCGCGGTCGCGCAGCCGGGCGAACAGCGGGCCGGCGCCGCAGCCGGCGTCGAGAATCCGCCGTCCGGCCACCTCTCCCGCCAGCGCCAGGGTCGCGGGCCGTTCGTAGTACGCGTTCTGGAGACTGGTCTGGTTCTCGGCGGAGTAGCCCTCGGCCAAGGTGTCGTAGTCGTTCGCCGGGACCGGATCGGGAAGTGCCATCTGACCCATCGTGGCACGGCCCGGGCGGGACCGGCCGCGGAAAGCCCGGCCGGTCCCGGTGAGCGGTTCAGTCCAGCGGGATCTCGGACTTGTGTTCCCGCAACCACTCCTCCAGCGGCTTCAGCCGCGGGTTGATGCGGCGGACGCGGTCGAGGTCGCGCGACTCGATGAACGAGTCCGCGGCGTCGGCGTAGAACTGGTACATGTTGCCGATCTCGACGGCGCCCGGGTAGCCGCCCGCGCGGGTCTCGTCGTGGGTCAGCGGGCGGTAGCCGACCTCTTCGCCCAGCGCCTTCGTGAACAGGGCGGCCAGTTCGGCACCCGTGTAGTGCGCGCCGGCGAGGCCGACGGTGCGGCCGATGTACTTCGGACCCGCCAGGAAGATGCCGTAGGCCGTGCGGCCGATGTCTTCGGACGCCACCAGCGCCATGACGGAATCGCCCATCGGGTTGGTCAGCGCGAGCTTGCCGTCGGCGCCGCGGTGCGGGCCCTGGCCGATGAGGAACGACTCGTAGTAGAACGTCGTCTCCAGGAACGTCGTCGGCACGCCCAGCTCGGTGAAGAAGCGGTTGGCCTCGCCCTTGGCGTCGAAGTGCGGCACCTTGTACTCGCCCAGCAGCGTCGGCAGTTCGGTGCCCTGGTGTTCGAAGTGCGGGCGCGTGTCCTCCAGCGTGGACCAGACCACGTGCTTCAGCCCCGCCGCCTTGGCCGCGCGGGCCGCGATCGCCGCCTGGTCCAGCTCCATCTGCGCGCGCGTGCGCGCCGCTTCCTCTTCCGGCGTGCGCTGAACCCAGAAGTTCGTGACCACGAAAGCCCCGTACGCACCGGAGAACGCGTGCAGCACGCTCTGCTCGTCGTCCAGATCCGCCTCCACCACGGAGGCGCCGCGCGCCGCCAGCTCCTCGGCCGCGGGCGACGACGCGTCGCGGGTCACGGCGCGGAGGGTGAACGGCCCGCCGGCGTCGTCGAGGATCGCGCGTGCCAGACCACCGCCCTGCGACCCGGTCGCCCCCACCACCGCGATGATCTTCTTGTCCGTCATCGGTTTCTGCCTCTCTCGTCCCAGTTGTCCTGACGAGTCCAGGCTGTCCCCGGCGAGCCGTCCGCACCTCTACCCGTCGTGGGTACCCACGACGTGGGGACCTACAGCCACCCGCGCTCGTCGGCGACGCGCAGCGCCTCCATGCGGTTGCGGGTGCCCGTTTTGGCGATCGCCGCGGAGAGGTAGTTGCGCACGGTGCCCTCCGACAGGTAGAGCGTGCCCGCGATCTCGGCCACCGACACCCCCGTGCGCGCGGCGATCAGCACGTCGCGTTCCCTTGCGGTCAACGGGGATTCCCCCGCCGCCAGCGTCGCGACGGCCAGCGCCGGGTCCACCACGCGCTCCCCCGCCACCACCCGGCGGATGGCGTCGGCGAGCGTTTCGGCCGGCGCGTCCTTGACGACGAAGCCCACCGCGCCGGCCTCCATCGCGCGGCGCAGGTAACCCGCGCGGCCGAAGGTCGTCAGCATGACCACCCGGCAGCCCTGCGCCTGCTCGGCGAGCACCGCGGCGGCGGCCAGCCCGTCGAGGCCGGGCATCTCGATGTCCAGCAACGCGACGTCGGGGCGGTGCGCCACCGCCGCGTCCACGACCTCGTCCCCGCGCCCGACCGACGCGACGACCTCGAAGTCGTCCTCCAGCTCCAGCAACGCGCACAACGCCTGGCGCACCAGCGCCTGGTCGTCGGCCAGCAGCAAGCGGATCGTCACAGTTCCCCCATCGACACGCACAGCCGCCAGCCCCGCGGCAAGACCGGCCCGGCCTCCATGCGGCCACCGGCCTCGGCGACCCGCGCCCGCAGTCCGTGCAGCCCGTTGCCGGCCGGCCGCGGCCCGCCCACCCCGTCGTCGCGCACTTCCACCTCCGAAGCCGAGAGCGTGACCGTGCAGCTGGTCGCCCGGGCGTGCCGCGCGACGTTCGTGAGCCCCTCGCGCACGACCCAGCCGAAGAGTTCCTGGTGCGCGCCGTCGACGACGTCCGTCGCGGTCGGCAGCACCGCCGTGACCCCCGACGCGCGCAGCAGCTCCCGGCCCCGCGCCAGCTCCCCGGCGAGCGTGACCTGGTTGCTGCCGGACACGGCGGCGCGCACGTCCGCGAGCGCCTGCCGCGAGAGGCGTTCGACCTCGCCGATCTCCTCGAACGCGCGGTCCGAGCCCGTTTCCCCGAGCCGGCGGGCGAGATTGCTCTTGACGGTGATCGCGGTGAGCGAATGGCCGAGCAGGTCGTGCAGGTCGCGGGCGATCCGGGTGCGCTCCGCCTCGGCGGCGAGCCGCTGCACCTCCGCGCGGGCCTCGACCAGCGCGCGGTTGGTGCGGACCGCCTCGGAGAACGCGTAGACCATCAGCGCGGTGAAGACGAGCGCGATCGCCTGCGACCACCCCGGCCCGGAGTGCCACGACGGCACAGCAGGCGGCACCACGATCGCCGCGAGCCCGGCTCCCAGAAGCACCAGCACCGCCGCCCGGCCGCGCAGCAGCCGCATCAGGAACGCCACGACGACCGCGGCCAGGAAGAACGCGTCGGCCTGCGCGAACGGCAACACGGCGAGGAACAGCACCGCCTGCGCGCCCAGCGACCACCAGAACACCCGCAGGGCCAGGCGGTCCGCGGCGATCGCGGCCACCACGTAGCAGCAGCTGAACAGGGCCACGAGCGCACAGCCCACCACGGCCGTGGTGCCGCCGCGCGGGACCAGACCGGCCACGGTCACCGCCGGGTACACGAGCATGCCGGCGTCGAGCACGAACCGGCGCCACCCGAGCACCCAGCGATCGGCGTTGTCTTCCACGGCGGGCACGCTACCGGGATCCGGGTCAGGAGCGTGCGAACAACGAGCGCAGGTGCCGCCCGTTGACGGTCAGCACCACACCCAGCAGGAGCAGCGCGCACACACCTTGCTCGACCCGCAGCCACACCGGGAACGCGCCGGGCAGCGCGGCGATGACGACCAGCGCCACCAGCATGACCCCGGTGACGAGCCGCAGCCGCAGGTACGCGCGGCGCGAGCCCTTGCTCGCGCGGAGGGTGAAGGTCAGCGTGAGCAGCGCGCTGGCCACGACGATCACCGTGCGCACCCACACGGCGTCGGTGACCATCGTGTGGTTGTTGCGCAGCAGCACGACGGCGCCGACGGTGAGCACGCTCAGCGTGAGGTACGCGAGGACGAGCAGTCTCGTGGTGCGGAAGGCCGAGAGGCTGCGCGGGTGGTTGAGTTCTTCGTGGGACACGGCGGTGGAAGCGGCGTTCATGACTGTCCTTTCCGGACTGAGTGGAGGTCTCCCCTGGTGCTCCACCCATGCTGGTCGAGCGCGCCGGCCCACGGCAGTGAGCCGGCGCATCCCTCGCCCGTGACATTTGTCAGAAACCCGGCGGCGGCCCCGATTCGGCGAGCGCGCCGCCGGCCAGCGTCAGCCAGCGGCCCACGCCGATCTCCGCCAGGAACCGGTCGTCGTGACTCACGACCACGAACGCGCCCTGGTACGAGTTCAGCGCGCTCACCAGCTGCTCGACGCTGGCCAGATCGAGGTTGTTCGTGGGCTCGTCGAGCAGCAGCAGCTGCGGCGCGGGTTCGGCGCACAGCACGCACACGAGCGTCGCCCGCAGCCGTTCGCCGCCCGAGAGCACGCCGACCGGCAGGTGCGCCCGCGGCCCGCGGAAGAGGAACCGCGCGAGCAGGTTCATCCGGTCGGCCTCAGGCAGGTGCGGTGCGGCCGCGCGCAGGTTCTCCGCCACCGTGCGGGTGTCGTCGAGCAGGTCGAGCCGCTGCGAGAGGTACGCGACGCGACCGTCGGCCCTGGTCAGCAGGCCGCTGTCGGGTTCGAGCTGCCCGGCGACGAGCCGCAGCAGTGTCGACTTGCCGGCTCCGTTGGCGCCGATGAGCGCGATCCGCTCCGGCCCGCGGATCGCCAGCGTCGCACCCTCACCGGCGAACAGGTCCCGCACGCGCAGCCGCTCGCCGTGGAACACGGTGCGTCCGGCGGGCACGGCCGTGTCGGGTAGCGACAACACGATCGTGTCGTCCTCGCGCGCGGCGCGGTCGGCCTCGTCGTAGCGGGCCTTGGCGGCGTCGAGGCGCTGCGCGTGCATGTCGTTGGCCTTGCCCGCAGCCGTCTCCGCGCGCCGCTTGATGTTGCCGAGCGCGATGCGCGGGATGTCGCTGCCGGTGCGGGCGCCGGTCGACGCGCGCCGCGCCGCGCGTTCACGCGCCTGCTGCAGCTCGCGCTTCTCGCGCTTGAGCTCCTGCTCGGCCGAGCGCACGTTCTTCTCCGCGACCTCGCGCGCGGCCTGCTTCGCCGCCTCGTACTCGGTGAAGCTCCCGCCGAAGAGCCGGAGCGAGCCGTGGTCGAGCTCCGCGATGCGGTCCATCCGGTCGAGCAGGTCGCGGTCGTGGCTGACCAGCAGCAGCGTGCCCTTCCAGTCGCCGAGCACGGCCTGCAGGCGGCGGCGGGCGTCGCGGTCGAGGTTGTTCGTCGGCTCGTCGAGCAGCAGCACGTCGGGCTGCTTGAGCAGCTGGGCGGCGAGGCCGAGCGACACGATCTGGCCGCCGCTGAGGCTGTCGAGGCGGCGGTCGAGCGTGACGTCGCCGAGCCCGAGCCGGTCGAGGTCGGCGCGGGCGCGCTCCTCGATGTCCCAATCGGTGCCGACGGCGGTGAAGTGCTCTTCGCTCGCGTCGCCGGCCTCGATGGCGGCCAGCGCGCGCACGATCGGCGCGATCTCCAGCACGTCGGCCACGGTCGGCTCACCGGCCAGCGGCAGCGTCTGCGGCAAGTAGCCGAGCAGGCCGTCGACCGCCACGGAACCGGCCCGCGGGGACAGTTCGCCGGCGACGAGCTTGAGCAGCGTGCTCTTGCCGGCGCCGTTGGGCGCGACGAGGCCGGTGCGGCCCGGCGCGAGCGTGAAGGACAGGTCGTCGAACACCGAGGTGCCGTCCGGCCACGAGAAGGACAGGCCGGTGCCGACGACAGAAGCTTGGGACATGGCGGAACTCACAGACGCGATGCGGGCGCACGGGGGCAGCCCGGAAGGGTGCAGGGGCTGTTGGAGGGGGACACGACGAGGTGCGGTGTCGCGTACGAGCGCACCGCTGTCGTCGCCGGGCTCACCCGGAGATGTCGTCCTCAGCCACCATCGCGGTGGTCAGCTCCCTGTCCCTCGTGATCACGTGCGTCCGCCAGTCTATCAGCGACGCCGGTGTGGACGCGCCTCGATTCCGGCCACGCGGGGCCGGGGGGGGGGGGGGGGGGGGGGGGGGGGGGGGGGGGGGGCCGGGCGGGCGGGGGGGGGGGGGGGGGGGGGGGGGGGCGCGGCGGGCCCCCCCCCGCCGGGGGGCGGGGCCCCCCCCCCCCCCCCCCACGCCGGGAGCCCAGCCGAGCGCCGGAGCCGCTCGGGCGGCGTGCCGCCAGCGCACCGGAG
>NZ_JBITBT010000060.1:0-47643 GCF_044452505.1 Amycolatopsis sp. NPDC051903
TTGCTCTCAAAGGAAACCCCGACGAGGGGGTTTCACTACATAAGCTCTACTGGCTTAGTTCACTAGCACACTGTTGAGTTCTCAAGCAACACACCTCAGTCAAACCCGGGCCCCTCGGGGCCGAACTCGACCGAAGCGGTCATTCCTAGCAGTTTGTGGTGGGACACCCACTCAATCGCCTGAGGCGAGAGCTTGGTTCGTGTCCCGGTGGCCACCCGGTTTCCCTGGCGACTTGAAGAACTTTACACGCCCCGAAACGACCCGAAACAGGGGGGTCCCTTAACCGCGTTCCCGCAGGTCAGAGCCCGGCTTCGGGCCGCCCGGCGCGATCAGCCGCCGAGGCTGACGCCGGCGACGTTGCGCTTGCCCTTGCGGACCACGAGCCAGCGGCCGTGGAGCGCGTCGGACGCGGCCGGCTTCCACTCCTCGTCGGCGATCTTCACGTTGTTCACGTACGCGCCGCCCTCCTTCACGGTGCGGCGCGCGGCGCCCTTGCTGTCCACCAGTCCCCCGGCGACCAGCAGGTCGACGATCGTCGACCCGTCGGTGACCTCGCCGGTCGGCACCTCGGCCATCGCCGCGTCGAGCGTCTTCGCGTCGAGCTCACCCAGCTCGCCCCGGCCGAACAGCGCCTGGCTGGCCGCGATGACCTGCTGCGTCTGGTCCTCGCCGTGCACGAGGTTCGTGATCTCCTCCGCGAGCCGCTTCTGCGCTGCTCGCAGGTGCGGCCGCTGCTCGGTGTCCTCGGCGAGCGCGTCGATCTCCTCCCGGGTGAGGAAGGTGAACATGCGCAGGTAGCGGATGACGTCGGCGTCCCCGACGTTCACGAAGTACTGGTACCAGGCGTACGGCGAGGTCATCTCCGGGTCGAGCCACAGGTTCCCGCCGCCGGTGGACTTGCCGAACTTGCGGCCCTCGGCGTCGGTGACCAGCGGCGCGGTCAGCGCGTGTGCGGCACCGCCGTCGACCCGCCGGATCAGGTCGACCCCGCCCACGAGGTTGCCCCACTGGTCCGAGCCGCCGACCTGCAGCTTGCAGCCGTACTGCCGGTGGAGCTGCAGGTAGTCCTGCGACTGCAGCAGCAGGTAGCTGAACTCGGTGTAGGACATGCCGTCGGACTCGAGCCGGCGCTTCACCGTCTCCCGGTTCAGCATCACGTTCACCGAGAAGTGCTTGCCGACGTCACGCAGGAACTCCAGCACGTTCTGCTGGCCGGTCCAGTTGAGGTTGTTCTCCACGATCGCGCCGGTCGGCGAATCGTCGAACTCCACGAACCGCTCGAGCTGCCCGCGGATGCGCCCGGCCCACTCCGCGACGACGTCGAGGGTGTTGAGCGTGCGCTCCCCCGTGTCGCGCGGATCCCCGATCATCCCCGTCGCGCCACCGGCCAGCACGATCGGCCGGTGGCCGGCGCGCTGGAAGCGCTTGAGCATCAGCAGCGGGACGAGGTTGCCGGCGTGCAGGCTGGCCGCGGTCGGGTCGAAGCCGCAATAGAGGGTGAGGGGTCCCTGGTCGAGTTCTCGCCGCAGCGCGTCGATGTCGGTGGACTGCGCGATCAGGCCGCGCCAGGACAGCTCGTCAAGGATGTGCTCACTCACACCTGTAGATCCTCCCGCACCAGGTCAACCGACTATCCCGCGGGTCGCACCTGCCGCCGTTTGCCGCCGCGGCGGTAGGTGGACACGGCGGGCGAGCCGTCGACCCAGAACCGCCACGGGGTGTCCATCGCCATCGCGACGCCGACGCGCGGACCGCTGCGGATCTGCTCCGGCGGCACCCGTTCCGCCGTGCGCAAACGGACGGGGGACGACGGATCGGTGAGGTCGACGCCGTTCTCCGTCCGGTCGATGCCCAGCACGGACGTGAGGATCGCGGGTCCCTTGGCGAGCTCGCCATTCCCGCGGGCGTGGGGACGCCGCGCCCGCACGAGGTTCGCGCCCTGCACCACTTCGCCCGCGCGCAGCAGCACCGCACCCGGCTGACCGTCTTCCGTGCCGACGATGTTGGCGCAGAAGTGCATGCCGTACACGAAGTACACGTACAGGTGCCCGGCCGGTCCCCACATCACGGCGTTGCGCGGGGTCTTGCCGCGGTAGCAGTGCGAAGCCGGGTCGTCGAGACCGCGGTAGGCCTCCACCTCGACGAGCCGCACCCCGACGGTGCCGTCGGGCGCATCGGCCTCCAGCACCGCACCGAGCAGCAGGTGCGCCAGGTCGACCGGATCCAGTGCCAGTTCCTCGCGCCGGAACAACCGGTCCACGCGTGCTCCCCTCGTTCCGCCCCAGCCTAACCGGGCGGCCCGGACGGGCCGGGGAGGCCAACCTCCCCGGCCGCGCTCACGGCGCTACTTGAGCCACTGGCGCACGGTGGCCGCGCGCTCGACCAGCCGGTCGAGCTGCTCGGCGACGCGTTCGGGTGCCGTGCCGCCGCGGGCGTTGCGCGAACGCACCGAACCCTCGACGGTGAGCACCTCGCGCACGGCCGGCGTGAGCGCCGGGTTGATCGCCTGGAACTCCTCGTCGGTCAGCTCGTCGAGCCCCACCCCGCGGCCCTCGGCCACGCGCACGCTCTCCCCCGCGGCTTCGTGCGCCACGCGGAACGGCACACCCTGGCGCACCAGCCACTCGGCGATGTCCGTGGCGAGCGTGAACCCGGCCGGGGCCAGCTCGGCGAGGCGATCGGTGTGGAACGTGAGTGTCGAGAGCATGCCCGAGATCGCCGGGAACAGCAGTTCCAGCTGCTCGACCGAGTCGAACACCGGCTCCTTGTCCTCCTGCAGGTCGCGGTTGTACGCGAGCGGCTGCGCCTTCAGCGTCGCCAGCAGGCCGGTGAGGTTGCCGATCAGCCGGCCCGCCTTGCCGCGCGTGAGCTCGGCGACGTCCGGGTTCTTCTTCTGCGGCATGATCGAGCTGCCGGTGGCCCACGCGTCGTCGAGGGTCACGTAGCCGAATTCGGCGGTGTTCCAGATGATCACCTCTTCGGCGATCCGCGACAGGTTCACCGAGAGCATCGCGACGGTGAACGCGAATTCGGCGACGAAGTCACGCGAAGCCGTGCCGTCGATGGAGTTCTCGACACTGCGGTCGAAGCCCAGCTCCGTGGCCACGGCCTCCGGGTCGAGGCCGAGCGACGAGCCCGCCAGCGCACCCGAGCCGTACGGCGATTCGGCGGTGCGGGCGTCCCAGTCGCGCAGGCGGGAGACGTCGCGCAGCAGCGCCTGGCCGTGGGCCAGCAGGTGGTGCGCGAGCAGCACGGGCTGGGCGTGCTGCAGGTGCGTGCGGCCGGGCAGGATCGCCCCGGGGTGGCGCTGTGCCTGCGAGACGAGCGCGTCGACGACGTCGAGCGTGCCCGCGACGACGCGGCGCGCGGCGTCGCGGAGCCACATGCGGAACAGCGTCGCCACCTGGTCGTTGCGTGACCGGCCCGCGCGCAGCTTGCCGCCGAGTTCCGTGCCGGCGCGTTCGAGCAAGCCGCGCTCCAACGCGGTGTGCACGTCCTCGTCGGCCACGGTCGGGGTGAACGCGCCGGACGCGACGTCGGCCGCCAGCACGTCGAGTGCTTCCAGCATGCCGGCGAGCTCCTCGTCCGTGAGCAGCCCCGCCTTGCGCAGCACCCGCGCGTGGGCGCGCGAGCCGGCGATGTCGTAGGGCGCCAGGCGCCAGTCGAAGTGGGTCGAGGCGCTCAGCGCCGCCATCGCCTCGGCCGGTCCGCTGGCGAACCGGCCACCCCACAGCTGCACCGGCTGGTCTTTCCCGCTCACGTTCTGCCTTTCTCGCTCCGGCGTCTCAGGACGCGCGGTGGTTCGGGTGGTCCGGGTGTTCCCGCCCGGTCAGGGGACGGTACCGCCGGCCGACGGGACGCAGGTGCCGGGCGCGCCCGGCCTCGCCGCGCCGGCCCGTCACGACGGCCGCACCGCCGTGGAAGACCATGCGGACGTCGCCGCACACGTGCTCCTGCGCGTGGCGCACGAACGCGTCCAGCGGTTCGCGCAGCGGCGAAGTCCAGAGACCGTCGTGCACGAGCTCCGTCCAGCGCCGGTCCACGGACTGCTTGAACCGCGCCAGGTCGGCTTCGAGCGTCAGGTTCTCCAGCTCCCGGTGCGCGGTGATCAGCGCCCACGCGCCCGGGGCTTCGTAGACCGCACGCCCGTCGGTGGCCAGGTCGAAGCGGCCGACGCCGTGGGCGCCCGCGCGGTGCCCGAGCCGCAGGACGGCCTCGGCGACGCTCACCGTCTCGCCGTCGACGGCCACCGGCACGCCCCGGTCGAAGGTGACCACGACCTCGTCCGGCGCGTCGATGTTGGCCGCGACGTCCTCGGTGTAGGAGTAGACCGGCCGGTGCCACGGGTCCGGGTCCGTGGTGTCGACGGCGCGGCCCCAGAGCGTGCGGTCGGGTGAGAGCAGGCCCCGGGTTTCGCGGGGCCGGTGGATTTCGGCGCCGTCCGCGATCAGCGCCAGGTGCTTCTCGACCAGCGGCCGCGCCAGCGAACCGACGAGCGGGTACCGGTCGAACAGCACCGCGTTGGCCTGCAGCGCGGGCAGGCAGTGCTCGTCCGCGAACTCGGCCCGCGCGTCGACCACGATCGCTTCCGCCGCACCGCAGCCGAGAGCGCGTTCGCGCAGTGCGGCCAGGTCCACGTCGCCCGCGCCGAGGTCGACGGCGACCGCGACCACGTCGGTCTCGCGCGCGAGCCGGGTGATCGCCGCCGAACCGGCGGGCCCGCCCGCGTAGGCGACGACGACCGTCACGGCTCCTCCTCGCCCGAGCCCCGGGCGAGCGCGGTGAACCGATCGGCCAACTCCTTGCCGCTCAACGGTTCCCTGGCGATCACCGCGACCGTGTCGTCGCCGGCGATGGAGCCGACGACCTCCTCGAGCGCGGCGCGATCGATGGCACTGGCGAGGAACTGGGCCGCGCCGGGCGGGGTCCGCAGCACCGTGAGGTTGCCCGACGCGTCGGCCGACACGAGCAGCTCCGCGAGCAGCCGGGACAGGCGCGACGTGCCGCCCTGCACCCCGCGCACGGGGCTGCCGTCCTCGGGGATCACGTACACCGGTGCCCCCGAGTCGGCGCCGCGCAGCTTCACGGCGCCGAGCTCGTCGAGGTCGCGCGACAGCGTCGCCTGCGTGACCTCGATGCCCTCCGCGGCGAGGAGCTTGGCGAGCTCGGTCTGGCTGCGGATGGCCATCGTGGACACCAGTTCGGTGATGCGGGCCTGCCGCCCGACCCGGCTGCCGGTCATCGCCCGCTCTGCTCGAAGAGCCAGACGAGCAGCGCCTTCTGCGCGTGCAGGCGGTTCTCGGCCTCGTCCCACACCGCGCTGGCGGGGCCGTCGAGCACCTCGTCGGTGATCTCCCAGCCGCGGTGCGCGGGCAGGCAGTGCAGCACGACGGCCTCGTCGGCGGCGCGCTTGAGCAGCTCGGCGTTCACCTGCAAGGCGCGGAACGGGCCGACGCGGTCGAGCCCGTCGTTCTCCTGGCCCATCGACGTCCACGTGTCGGTGACCAGCACGTCCGCGCCGGCCACGGCGTCGTACGGGTCGGTCACGACCACCGCGCTGCCGCCGGTCTCGGTGCCGCGGTGCTTCGCGTCGAGCATCACCTGCTGGTCGGGCTGGAAGCCCTCCGGCGAGACGACGCGCACGTGCATGCCCGCGGTGACGCCGCCGAGCAGCAGCGAATGGGCCATGTTGTTGGCGCCGTCGCCGAGGTACACGAGCGTGAGCCCGGCGAGCTTGCCCTTGCGCTCGCGGATGGTCATGAGATCGGTGAGGACCTGGCACGGGTGGAACTCGTCGGTGAGCGCGTTGACGACCGGCACGCCGGCGACCGACGCCATGGCGTCGATGCGCTTCTGCGCGAAGGTCCGCCACACGACGGCGTCGACGTAGCGCGACAGCACGCGCGAGGTGTCCTCGATGGTCTCCTCGCGGCCCAGCTGCATCGAGCGGCCGTCGACGATCACCGGGTGCCCGCCGAGCTGGCTGATGCCGACCTCGAACGAGAACCGCGTGCGGGTGGAGTTCTTCTCGAAGATCGCCGCGACCGTCTTGCCCGCCAGCGTCTTGGTGCCGAGTGGGTCGGCCTTGAGCCGGTCGGCGAGGTCCAGGAGCGCGGCCTGCTCGGCGGGGCTGACGTCGTCGTCGCGGAGGAAGTGGCGAGGCATCAGTTCGGATCCTTCGTGGTGGTGGAGTCGAGCGCGGCCGGGAGGGCGGAGACGAAACCGTGGGCCTGGTCGGCCTCGAGCACCAGCGGCGGGGCGAGCCGGATGGTGTCGGGCGCGACCGGGTTGACGAGGTACCCGGCGTCCTGCGCGCTCTTCGCGACGGCGGCCGAGACGGGTTCGCGCAGCGTGATGCCGAGCAGCAGGCCCGCGCCGCGGACCCCGGTGACGAGCGGGTGGCCCAGCGCCTCGACGCCGGCGGCGATGTCCTTGCCGAGCGACGAGACGTGGTCGAGCAGGTTGTCGCGCGCGATGGTGCGCAGCACGGCGAGCCCCGCCGCGCAGCACACCGGGTTGCCGCCGAACGTCGTGCCGTGCTGGCCCGGCTTCATCAGCTCGCCCGCCTCGCCGACGCCGATCACGGCACCGATGGGCAGCCCGCCGCCGAGGCCCTTCGCGAGCGTGATGACGTCGGGAACGACGCCGGTCTGCTGGAAGGCGAACCAGGTGCCGAGCCGGCCGATGCCGGTCTGCACCTCGTCGAGCACGAACAGGGTGCCCGTCGCCTTGGTGATCTCACGCGCCGCCTGCAGGTAGCCGTCGGGCGCGGGGATCACGCCCGCCTCGCCGAGCACCGGTTCGAGGAACACCGCGGCGGTGTCGGTGTCGACGGCCGCGCGCAGGGCCTCGACGTCGCCGTACGGCACGTGCGTGATGCCGGGGACCAGCGGTGCGAACGGCTCGCGCTTGCCGGGCTGGCCGGTGAGCGACAGGGAGCCCATGGTGCGGCCGTGGAACGCCTTCTCGGTGGCGACGATCTTGGTGCGCCCGGTGAGGCGGCTGATCTTCAGCGCGGCCTCGTTGGCCTCGGCGCCGGAGTTGACGAACAGGACCTTGCCCTGTCCGGTCAGGCCGGCGACGTCGAGCAGCAGCTCGGCGAGCTCGAGCGCGACCGGGTTCACGTACAGGTTGGACGTGTGGCCGAGCGTCGCGATCTGCTCGGACACGGCGCGCACGACCTCGGGGTGGGCGTGGCCGAGCGCGTTGACGGCGATGCCACCGACGAGGTCGAGGTACTCGGTGCCATCGGCGTCCCACACCTTCGCGCCCTCACCACGCACCAGGGTGAGCCCGGGGGTGCCGTAGTTGTCCATCAGGGCCGACTGCCAGTGCTGCCGGCCCGCCTCGTTCGAGGTGGGGGTGGTCACGGGAGCTCCGTTTCTTCAGGAAACACCATGGTTCCGATGCCGCGCGAAGTGAACACCTCGAGGAGCACGGAGTGGGCGAGACGGCCGTCGATCACGTGGGCGCGGCGCACGCCGCCGCGGACCGCGCGCACGCAGGCCTCCATTTTCGGGATCATGCCGCTGGCCAGGCCGGGCAGCAGCTTCTCGAGGCGATCGACCTGGATGCGGTCGATGAGCGACGAGCGGTCCGGCCAGTGGGCGTAAAGGCCTTCGACGTCGGTGAGCACCACGAGCTTCTCGGCGTCCAGGGCCGCCGCGAGCGCGCCCGCGGCCGTGTCGGCGTTGACGTTGTGCACCACGCCGTCGACGTCGGGGGCGACCGTCGACACCACGGGGATGCGGCCCGCGTTCACGATGTCCAGCACCGCGTCGGGGTTCACCGCGGCGACTTCGCCGACGAGGCCGATGTCGACCTGCTCACCGTCCACAGTGGCCTGTTTGCGCTCGGCGGTGAACAGCCGCGCGTCCTCGCCGGAGATGCCGACGGCGTACGGGCCGTGCGCGTTGATCAGGCCGACGAGCTCCCGGCTGACCTGCCCGACCAGCACCATGCGGACGATGTCCATCGTCTCCGGCGTGGTCACGCGCAGGCCGCCCTTGAACTCGCCCTCGACGCCGAGGCGGGTGAGCATCGCGGTGATCTGCGGACCCCCGCCGTGCACCACCACGGGGTGCAGGCCCGCCAGGCGCAGGAACACCATGTCCTGCGCGAACGCCGCCTTGAGGGTGTCGTCGATCATCGCGTTGCCGCCGTACTTCACCACCACGGTGGCGCCGTGGAAGCGCTGCAGCCACGGCAGCGCCTCGATCAGAACTCCGGCCTTCTCGGCCGCCGTCGCGAGCCGCTCGTCCGCGGAAATCAGGTCCTCCGTGCCGGTCATGAGGAGTAGGCGCTGTTCTCTTCGACGTAAGCGTGGGACAGGTCGGTGGTGTAGACGGTGGCGGTGCCGTCGCCGAGGCCGAGGTCCACGACGAGGTCGATCGCGCGGCCGGACAGGTCGGCCGCAGTGCGGTCCTCGCCGGTGGTGCCGGCGGTGAACAGGGTGACGCCGTTGACCGTGATCGACAGCTTGTCCGGCTCGACGCGCGCGGCCGAGCGGCCGGTGGCCATGGCGATGCGGCCCCAGTTGGGGTCGGAACCGAAGAACGCCGTCTTCACGAGGTTGTCCTCGGCGATCGTGCGCGCGACGGTGACGGCGTCGGCCTCGGACGCCGCACCCTTCACCGTGACGTCGACGTCCTTGGTCGCGCCTTCGGAGTCGGCGCGCAGCTGCAGCACGAGGTCGTGGGCGACGGCGGTCAGCAGCTCGGTGAGCTCGGCCTCGGATGGCTCGACACCGCTGGCACCGGACGCGAGGACGAGCACCGTGTCGTTGGTGGACGTGCCGCCGTCGACGTCGAGCCGGTCGTAGGTGACGCGCGTGGCGGCGCGCAGGGCGCGGTCGAGGGTTTCCTTGTCCACCACAGCGTCCGTGGTCAGGACCGACAGCATCGTGGCGAGGTTCGGCGCGAGCATGCCCGCGCCCTTGGCGAACCCGCCGGCGCTCCAGCCGTTGTCGTGCTTCGCAAACGCTTGCTTCGGCTTCGTGTCGGTGGTCATCACGCCGGTGGCGGCGTTGAGGCTTCCCTCCGGGCTCGCGTCGAGCGCCTTGGCGGCACTGTCCACACCGGACAGCACGGCGGCCATCGGCAGCCGCTCCCCGATCAGGCCGGTGGAGCACACGGCGACCTCGATCGCGCCGACGGACAGCACGTCGGCGACCTTCTCGGCGGTCGCGTGCGTGTCCTGGAACCCGCCGGGCCCGGTCGCCGCGTTGGCGCCGCCCGAGTTGAGGACGACAGCCTTGAGCTTCTGCTGCTTCAGCACCTCCTGCGACCACAGCACGGGCGCGGCCTTCACGGCGTTGCGCGTGAAGACGCCCGCGGCGACGTCGAGCGGGCCGTCGTTCACGACGAGCGTGAGGTCGAGCGCGCCGGAGGCCTTGATGCCGGCGGCGACACCCGCGGCTCGGAACCCCTTCGGTCCGGTGACGGTCACGGTGCCACTCCCACGCTGGAAAGTCCGGTGGCCTCGGGGAAACCGAGCGCCAGGTTCATCGACTGGACGGCACCGCCCGCGGTGCCCTTGGTGAGGTTGTCGATCGCGGTGACGACGACGAGGCGGCCCGCGTCGGCGTCGACCCCGAGCTGCAGCTGCACGTTGTTCGAACCCACGACGGCGGCGGTCGCCGGCCACTGTCCGGCGGGCAGGACCTGCACGAACGGCTCCGCGTCGTAGGCCTTCTCGTAGACCTCGCGCACGGCCGCTTCGTCGGCGTCGCCCACCACGCGCGCGCTGGCGGTGGTGAGGATCCCGCGCGGCATCGGCGCGAGGACCGGCGTGAACGACACCTTCACCGGCGTGCCGGCCACCCCGGACAGGTTCTGCGCGAACTCCGGCGTGTGCCGGTGCGCGCCCGCCACACCGTACGGGCTGGCGTTGCCCATGACCTCCGACGCGAGCAGGTTCGGCTTGAGACTCTTGCCCGCCCCGGAGGTGCCGGTGACGGACACGAAGGTGACGTCGGGCTCGACCAGGCCCGCGGCCAGCGCGGGCGCGAGGGCCAGCGAACCGCCCGTCGGGAAGCAACCAGGGACGGCGACGCGCTTGGTCCCGACGAGCTTCTCGCGCGCGCCGGGCAGCTCGGGCAGTCCGTACGGCCACTGGCCGGCGTGCTCGCCGCCGTACCAGCGCTGCCAGTCGGCGGAGTCGGCGAGCCGGTGGTCCGCGGCGAGGTCCACCACGAGCACGTCCGGGCCCAGCTGCGCCGCGATCTCGGCCGAGTGGCCGTGGGGCAGCGCGAGGAACACGACGTCGTGGCCCGCCAGCGTTTCCGCCGTGGTCTCGACGACCACGCGGTCGGCCAGCGGTGCGAGGTGTGGCTGGAGCGCGCCCAGCTTCGCCCCCGCGCTGCTCGCCGCCGTCAGCGCGCCGATCTCGACTTCGGGATGGGTCAGCAACAGGCGCAGCAGTTCGCCGCCCCCGTACCCGCTTGCTCCGGCCACCGCGATCTTCACCGTCATACGAATGATTATGCACGACTGTGCAAGCTCAAACAAACGGGTTGTGGCGGCGACCTCCCTCAGCCGGCGCGAGGTGCGCCGGGTCCGCGGCCACGGACCCGGCTCGCTCACCTACTCCCCCCTCTCGGCCGACTCTCGTTGGCTCGGTGGCGCCGGCAGGTGGTGTCCCGGCCGTTCCGGATCGCAGCCGACGCGGGGCAGGCGGGCGCGAATCCCGCCCGCGGTGCGCGCGAAGCGGCGGGCCAGCTCGGCCACCGGCTCGCCCGCCAGCCACGCGGATTCGAGTTCCGCGTCCAACTCGGCGGACCACGGTTTCCCTTGCTGCGCGGGCCGTTCGCCGGATCTTCGGCGCGGCCCGCCCGTGCCCGCGAACGCGTGGAGGCTGCCGGCCAGCAGGTCGGCGACCGCGGGCACCGCGGTGGTGTCGAGCTCGAGCCTGCCGTGCGCGACGGGCTCGCCTTCGGGACCTTCGCCGCCGACGGTGACCGTGACGCGGCCCTGCTCCACCGGTTCGCCCGCCTGGGCGATGACGGCGATCTGGTACTGGACGTTGCCCACCCGGACCTCGGTCCGGTGCTCTTCGATGATCGTCATGGCGGGGAAGGTAGCGCCTGCCCCCGACAGAATTCGCTCACGGACCGCTTCCGGGTGACTCCGCTCCGAAATTGTCGGACCCGCGTCGTAGCGTGTCCGGGTCATCACGAACAGCGACCGAGGGGGATCGGTGGACGAGCGCAGATCGGTAGAAGAACACAGATCGGTGGCAGAACACAGACGAGTGCCCCGGCCTGGCGGACCAGACCGGGGCACCGGGAGGAACGACTCAGAAGCGCGGCAGCCGCGCGAGCGCGGGTGTGTCGCTCTTCTGCTGAGCCTGGTCCGACGCGCCGGCGGGCACCGGCGGTGGCACCGGTTCGCACCGGGCGTCGGAGTGGTTGCCCGGCGTGCGCTTCGGCAGCGCGCCCGTCGCGAGGTAGTCGGCGACCTTGTCGTCCACGCAGGCGACCCCGGACAGCGAGCCGGCGTGCGTCGTGCCACCGGGGGCGCTGATCAGGCTCGAGTTCGGGAAGAGCTTGCGGACCTCGAGGCTGCCCTCGTACGGCGTCGCGGCGTCGAGCTCCTCACTGATGAGCAGGATGCCGCCGACGTCGCCGCCGTCGACCTCCACCGGCTTGCCCGGCTTCGCGGGCCAGTTCAGGCACGGCGCGTTGAACCACGTGTTGCCCCACGTCTCGAACGGCGCGCGGAAGTAGGTCTTCCAGGTGTCGAGGCGCCAGCGGTGCCAGTTCGCCGGCCACTGCACGTCGGTGCACTGGACGGCGCTGTAGACGGCGTAGCCGTTGTCGTCACCGGGCGGGTTGGACTCGTCGTAGAGCTTCTTGAGCGTCTGCCAGTCGCCGCGGTGGACCCAGCCGTCGAAGGCCTTCGCCATGTCCTCCCAGCCGAACACGTAGTACCCGGCCTGCAGGAAGACGTCGGTCCACTCGTCGCCGCCGATGACCCCGCCCGCGGGGGTGCGCTCGAGCTTCTTCTGCTGGTCGTACCAGAGCTTCTCGACCTCGGCGCCGGTGTTGCCGAGGTGGTAGACGCTGTCGTACTTCGCCAGCCAGTCGAAGTAGATCTTGATGTTGCGGTCGAACGCCACGTCCTGGTCGAGGTTGGCCTGGTACCAGACCTTCCGCGGGTCGACGTTGCCGTCGAGCACCATCCGGCGCACGTGCCCCGGGTACAGCGTGCTGTAGACCTGGCCGAGGTAGGTGCCGTAGGAGAAGCCGTAGTAGTTGATCTGCTTCTCCCCCAGCGCCACGCGGAGGCTGTCCATGTCCTGCGCGACGTCGGTGGTCTTGACGTGGTCGAGGATCGCGCCGTTCTTCGCGCACGCCTTCGCGTAGCCCTCGGTCTTCGCGAGCCAGGTGCGCTCGAGCTGCGGGGTAGCGGGCACGTACGGCGGGCGGTCGGAGGAGAAGTAGTTCCCGTCGCACGTCACGGCCGGTTTGCTCGAGCCGACGCCGCGCGGGTCGAACCCGATCCAGTCGTAGGCCTCGCCGGCGTGGTTCGGCACGTACTTGCCGAGCGTCGACAGCCCGAGCCCGGAACCACCGGGGCCGCCCGGGTTCACGAGCATCACGCCCTGGTACTGCGCGGACTTGTGCTTGATCCGCGAAACGGCGACCTGCACCTTCGCGCCGGAAGGCTGGTCGTGGTCCATCGGGACCACGAGGAAACCGCACTCGGCGCCGGCGTTCTTGAGGCTCGCGGACTGGCACGGTCCCCAGCTGATCGGCGGCGGGGTGTAGCCGGCCGGCCCCGTCGCCGACACCGCGCCGGCGACGGGCGCGGCGGCCAACGTGCCGGCCGCGACACCCGCGGCGGCCAGCACGGCAAGGATTTTCTTCACGGTGGTCCTTCTCGTTCGCGGGTTACCGGAATTCGTCGAAGCTACCGACAACCCGGAACAATCTCCTCGAACGACACGAGTTGCGCCAGCCGCCTTCCGCCGGCGGCGGGCGCCCGGGAGGTGACCGCGGATGGGTGCGGACCACGCGTTGATCTCGGCTGTCCGAACCGGACTCGCCGAGCGCGCCGACCCGGCGAAAGCGCCCGCGATGCAGGCGTACATGAAGTCCGGCATGCCGTTTCGCGGGGTGGCGAAACCCGCACGGAGCGCGCTCATGAAGGAGGTCTTGGCCACCCACGTTCTGCCCGATCGGGTGAGTTTTTCAACCACCGTCCTGGCTCTGTGGCGCGAAGCTGCCTACCGCGAAGAGCGCTACGCGGCGATCGACCTTTCGGGCCACCGCGTGTACCGCCGGTGGCAGGACCCGGACCTCCTCCCGCTCTACGACGAGCTCATCGTGACCGGCGCGTGGTGGGACTACGTGGACGAGGTCGCGATCCGCCGGGTCGGGCCGATCCTGCGGGCGCACCGCGGGGAGGTCACGCCCGTGCTGCTGCGGTGGGCGTCCGACGCCGACCGCTGGCGCCGCCGCACCGCGGTGATCTGCCAGGTGACGGCCAAAGCGGAGGTCGACCGCGACCTGTTGACCACGGCCGTCGAGGCCAACGAGTCCGACCAGGACTTCTTCCTGCGCAAAGGCATCGGCTGGGCCCTGCGCGACCACGCGCGGACCGATCCGGACTGGGTGCGCTCCTTCGTCGACGACCACCCTGGCCTGTCGCCACTGTCCACACGGGAGGCACTGAAGAACCTGGCCTGACCCGGCGCGAAGTGGCTGGGGCGCGGTGAAAAGCCGGGTCTGGAACGGGGCGGAGGCACGGTCCTACAGTCGGTTCGGCGGGAGGGAGACGATGATGGCCGACTTCGCGCGGGGCCGCGTCACCGCGAACGGGATCACGTTCGAGTACCTCGAGGCCGGCGACGGGCCGCTGGCGCTGTGCATGCACGGGTTCCCGGATACGCCGTTCACCTACCGGTACCTGCTGCCGGCGCTGGCCGATGCCGGGTTCCACGCGGTCGCGCCGTTCGCGCGCGGGTTCGCACCCACCGAACTGCCGCCGCTGCGGCACTTCGTGCACACGAGCGTGATGGTCGCCGACCAGATCGCGCTCGGGCAGGCGCTCGGCGGTGGGCCGGACGCGCTGCTGGTCGCCCACGACTGGGGTGCCGTCGGCGCGTGGGGCGCGCTCGGGCGCGCCCCCGAGCTGTTCGGGCGCGCGGTGATCCTCAACATCCCGCCGTTCGAGATCTTCGGGGAGAACCTCGGCACGTACGCCCAGATCAAGAGGAGCTTCTACTTCTGGTACTTCCAGATGCAACGGGTGATCGAGGACCGGATCCGGCAGGACGACTTCGCCTTCATCCGCGACATCTGGGGCGACTGGTCCCCCGGCTACGAGGCGGACGAAGACCTCGGCTACCTGCGCGCCGCGCTGGCCGATCCCGACCACCTGCACGCGGCGCTGGGCTACTACTGGGGCCAGTTCGACCCGACCCGCTTCGGCACGCCCGAGTGGCTGGCCGAACAAGCGGCCGCGTGGGGTGGCTCCGCGCCGCAGCCGACGCTGTACCTGCACGGCACCACCGACGGCTGCCACGGCATGACGGCGCAGCAAGTGCAGCGGGTGCGCGAATTCGGCGGCCCGGGCTCGGACTCCGCACTGATCGAGGGCGTCGGCCACTTCATGCTGGTCGAACAGCCCAAGGACCTGAACGAACGCATCACCGGCTGGCTGAGCCGCACGAAATAGCCGTCGTCGCGCGCGTTCCGACTCGGCCTCGGGTGGCTCGGCCCGAGTGCTGTACGGACCTCCCGCGCAGGATGGCGGACCTGCGAGCGGTCGTGTGCCGGTGCGGCGTGATCGTGCTCATCGACGTCGGACCCGGCGGCCGCGGTGACGGTACCGGCTCGCTGCCGGGCCAGTCGTGGGACAACGATGACGTGGTCCGGCGAAGAGATCAGCCGGTGCGCCTGAGCACCGACACGCCCAGCACCAATCGGGACGGCCGCGCCCAGGCGCCGAGTGTGTACCGCGTTGTGGACAACGAGAGCCGGCGACCGATCGGCGCCACGCTGACCTTGCGCGGCTGCGAACTGCGCCGCGCCGTGGGCTGAACGCTCAGGCCGCTCGGCGTCGACGTCGAAAAGAGCAACCGCCGCCGGCTCGGTCAGCCTGACCTCGATCGTCGGGATCGACATCGCGCGGAGGACGGCGATGTCACCGTGCGGCCCGGGACGGTCGCCGGTGGACGTTCGTCAAAGCCGGGCAGGAGTCTCGGCGCGCCGCGCGCGGAGCATGCCCCAGCCGACGAGGGCGGCGGCCACGGCCGTGAGCGACAGCCCGGCGATCGTGCCGGCCGAGCGGAATTCCGCGGTCTGCTGCGCGCTCCAGCCCGGGCCGGCGATGTCGCCGGTGAACAGCGCCGCGAGGATCGTGCCGGTGAGAGCGAGACCGGCGCCGGAAGTGACCTCGGTCGCGGTGTCGGTGAGGGCCGCGCCGATCGTGGTGCGGTCGTCGGGCAGGCCGCGCAGCACGTTGACGCCGGCGACGACACCGACCACGCGCATCCCGGCGGGCACGAGCACGAGGGCGAGCGCGACCCACCCGTAGCCGAACCGGCCCAGCAGCCCGTAGCAGGCGAGCCCGGCCACGACCGCGGCCGCGCTGAGCCACGCGGCGCGGTCGAGCCCGACCCGCCGCACGAACGGGGATATGACCGCGCCACCCGCGACGAGGACGACGACCTGCGGCAGCATGCCGAGCGCGGCGAGCGCGGGCGGCCACCCCCAGTCGAGCTGCAGCTGCAGCGTCACCAGGTAACCGAGCCCGCTGGTCGCCAGCCCGGCCGCCGCCTTGAACGCCAAGCCGCTCGAGACGAGGGGATGGGCGACGAGCGTGAGGTCGAGCAGCGGGTGCCGCGCCGAACGCTCGCGCAGGACGAAGAACACCGCCGCCCCGACGGCCGCCGCTGTGGCCGCCCACGCGAGCCCCGAGCCGGCGCCTTCGTTCACGAACAGCGTCGGAGCGACGAGGGCGAAGACGATCGCCGCCGTACCCAGCAACGCGCCGGCGACGTCGACCGGGTCGCGGTGCAGGTCGGCCGCGACGTCCGCGGTGATGCCCCACCGCACGCCGGCGATCGCGAGCGCGGCGATCGGCACGTTCACCAGCAGCAGCGCCTGCCACGGCACGATCGCGAGCACGAACCCGCCCGCCGTCGGGCCGATCGCGAGCCCCACCAGGCCCATGGTCGAGATGAGGGTGGTCGCGCGGACCCGCAGGCCGTCGTCGGCGAACAGGCGGAACGCCAGCGCCATCGAGCCCGGCGTCGTCATCGCGGCCGCGAGCCCCATCAGCGCCCGCACGGCGATCAGCTCCTCCGCGGAACGGACGAACACCGTCGCCAGACTGGCCGCCCCGAGCAGGACCAGTCCGGCGAGCATGACCCGGCGCCGGCCGAACCGGTCCGCGAGCGCGCCGAACGCCAGCATCAACCCGCCGAACACGACTGCGTACGCGCCCGTGACCCACTGCACCGCGGTCGTCGAGGCGTGCAGTTGGCGGCCGATCGTGGGCAGCGCGATGTTCAGGATCGAGTTGTCCAGCATCTCGAAGAGGAACACCGCGGACAGGCCGGTCAAGGCCACCCACGCCTCCCGCAGCGGTCGCGGGGACCGCGCGGGCCCGACCGCAGCGTCGACACGCACTGAGAACTTCCTTCGGGTCGTGATCCCGGCGGGGATCGTGGTGAAGCCGGCCGAACTCGCCGGACCGGAGGCCGGCCGCGCCGGTGGGCAACCGGCCGGGGCGCACCCGGGGACAATGCCGGTGACCCGCCTGCACGGACAGCACTAAGTTAATCGACTAAGTTTAGTTACACAAGAGAGTGAGGCCGGATGCCCAGGACCGACAAGCGCGGCGGGCCGCAGACGCGGGCGAGGATCGCGGAGGTTGCGGCCCGGATGTTCCTCGAGCGCGGCTTCGACGCGGTCACCGTCGCCGAGGTCGCGCGGGAAGCCGGGGTGTCGAGCGTGACGGTCTTCAACCACTTCCCGCGCAAGGAGGACCTCTACCTGGACCGCGCGGCCGAGGCTGTCGAGCTCCTGCGCTCGGCGGTGCGTGATCACGCGCCGGACACCGATGTACTGGCGGCACTGCGTGAGCTGACGCTCCGGCTGGCCGACGACCGCCGGCCGCTTTCGGGGCTCGCCGACGGGTCGGTCCCCTTCTTCAAGACGGTCGCGGGGTCACCCGCGCTGATCGCGCGCGCCCGGGAGATCGCCGCGGAGCTCCAGCAGACCCTCACCGAAGTGCTCGAGCCGGCGTTCGAAGGTGACGGGCCGCTGCTCGCGGCATTTTTCATCGCCGGCTACGGCACCGTGCTGACGGAAACCGCGCGTCGCCTGCTCGACGGCGATCCGCTCGGTGCCGTCGCGGCCGACCACCGCGCACGGCTGGAGGGACTGTTCGACGCCCTCCGCACCGGAGTCGTCCCCCGGCCGTGAGCCGGCGCTCTTCGGTCGACGAGGTCTGGCTCTCCTGGTCCCCGTTACGACTGTGGGCCGGAAACTCCGCGCTACGGCGGGGTTTCCGGCCCACAGTGGGTTCAGGGGATCAGGCGCGGATGGTCGCGCCGAACCGTTCCCCGGCGGCGGAGACGGCGGCATCGCGCGCCTTGGTCGCCTCGTCGACGGTCAGCGTGCGATCCGGGGCCCGGAAACGGAGTTTGTAGGCCAGGGAACGCTTGCCGTCGCCGACTTGGGTGCCGGTGTAGACGTCGAAGAGCGTGATGTCCTCGAGCAGGTCACCGGCGCCCGTGCGCAGCACCTCGGCGAGATCGGCCGACGGGACGTCCGCGCCGGCGACCAGCGCGACGTCGAGCAGCACCGGCGGGTAGGCCGAGACGGTCGGAGCCGGACGCGAGTCCGGGAGCGGGATCGCGTCGAGGTCGAGCTCCATCGCGACGGTGCGCGGCGGCAGCCCGAGGGCCTCGACGACCTTCGGGTGCAGCTCACCCGCGTGGCCCACCGGCCAGTCGCCGACGCGCAGCTGCGCGCAGCGGCCCGGGTGCCACGGCGGCAGGTCCGACGACTGCACCGTCAGCTCCACCCCGGCGGCTTCGGCCACGAGCCGTGCGGCCTCGACGGCGTCGGCCCAGCCGGCCGGCTCGCCCTTGCCCCACCAGCCCGTGCGGCGGCGCAGGCCGGTGAGCACCACGGCGACGTGCAGCGGCTGCGCGGGCACCGCGGCTTCCAGTACCGCGAGCTCCTCGTCGCTGGGCCGGTGCTCGACGCCCAGGTCCGGGACCTTCAGCTGGTGCGGCTTCGGCAGCACGACCTGGCCGATGTGGAACAGCGACACGTCCTTCATGCCGCGGGACACGTTGCGCTGCAGCGTGTCGAGCAGGCCCGGCAGGAGCGTCGTCGACATCCGATCGTGGTCGGCTTCGAGCGGGTTGCGCACGCGCACCGTCGAGCGGCGCACGTCGTCCTCGGGCAACCCGAAGGCGTCCCACACGGAGTCGCCGACGAACGGGAAGGGCAGCACCTCCACGTAGCCGGCCTCGGCCAGGGCGCGCGCGATGCCGCGGCGGCGCTTCTGCGACTCGGTGAGCCCGCGGCCCGCGGGCGCGGCGGGCAGGACCGACGGGATGCTGTCGTAGCCCTCCAGGCGCAGCACCTCTTCGACGAGGTCGGCCGGCTGCACGAGGTCCGCGCGCCAGCTCGGCGGCGTCGCCGTGACGACGGAGACGCCCTCGTCGGTGGTGCTCACCTGGACCTTGCAGCCGATCTGCGCGAGCCGGCGGACGGTGACGCCGCGCTCGTACCGCACACCGGCGACCTGATCGGGCAAGTTGATCGGCATGGTCACCGGCGCGTGCGGCTCGACGCCACCCTCGTCGGTGCGGCCCGGCTGGATCGCGCCCTCGCCGTACTGGCGCAGCAGGCGCGCGGCCAGCTCGACCGCGGCCGCGCACAGCGCCGGGTCCGTGAACCGCTCGAAGCGCTTCGCGGCCTCGGAGAAGAGCTTGTGGCGCCGCGCCGTGCGGCTGATCGACGCCGGGTTCCAGTGGGCGGCCTCGAGCAGCACGTCGGTGCTCTCCGGCGTGATCTCCGTGCTGGCACCACCCATGGTGCCCGCCAGCGAGATCACGCCCGAGTCGTCGGCGATCACGATGTCGTCGGCGTCGAGCGTGCGCACGGCGTCGTCCAAAGTGGTCAGCTTCTCGCCCGGCTTCGCGCGGCGCACCACCAGGTCGCCCTGGATCGCGCTGGTCGCGAACGCGTGCAGCGGGTGGCCGAGTTCGAGCATCACGTAGTTGGTGACGTCGACGGCCAGCGAAATCGAGCGGATGCCCGCCAGCATCAGGCGGCGGCGCATCCACCACGGCGTCGGCGCGGTGGCGTCGAGCCCCGTCACGCGGCGCAGCACGAACCGCGGGCAGCCCTCGGGATCCTCGACCCGCACGGGCCACGCGTCGCCCTCGGCCTCGGGGAGCTCGAGCAGGGCCGGGTCGCCGAACGGGACGTCGAGCGCGTTGGACAGCTCGCGCGCCAGGCCGCGGATCGACAGCGCGTAGCCGCGGTCCGGGGTCGGCGTGACCTCGATGACGGTGTCGTTGAGGCCGAGCAGTTCCTTGGCGTCGTCGCCCGGGCTCGCGGTGCCCGGGGGCAGCACGAGGATGCCGGTGTGGTCGTCGCCGAGCCCGAGCTCCTTGGCGGAGCAGATCATGCCGTCGCTGATCTTGCCGTACGTCTTGCGCGCGGCGATCGCGAAATCGCCCGGCAGCACGACTCCCGGCAGCGCGACCACGACGAGGTCGCCCTCGGCGAAGTTGCGCGCGCCGCAGACGATGCCGCGGGTCTTGATGCCGTGGGGACCCTCGTTCTCGATCGGGCCCTCGTCGTCCTCGTCTTCGTCCTCGTCGGACTCTTCCGAGGCGTCGTCGTCGAGCTCCTCGCCGACCTCGACGCGGCAGAACCGGACGGGCTTCTTGAACTCCGTCAGCTCCTCGATCTCCGCGACGCGGCCGACCACGAGCGGGCCGGTCACGGGGCCGAGCTCGCTCAGCTCGTCGACCTCGATCCCGATCCGCACGAAAGCGTCGGCCAGGTCCTGGGGCGTGACCTCGTCACCCACGTCGAGGTGCTCGGTCAGCCAGCTCACCGGGACTCGCACTACGCCTCCGTTCCGAAGGGAAGGGTGAACCGGACGTCGCCCTCGACCATGTCGCGCATGTCCGGGATGCCGTTGCGGAACTGCAGCGTCCGCTCGATGCCCATGCCGAACGCGAAGCCCGAGTACACCTCGGGGTCGACGCCGCAGGCGCGCAGCACGTTGGGGTTGACCATGCCGCAGCCGCCCCACTCGACCCAGCCGGGGCCGCCCTTCTTCTCCTCGAACCACACGTCCACCTCGGCGGAGGGTTCGGTGAAGGGGAAGAAGTGCGGGCGCAGCCGCGTCTTGGAGCGCTCGCCGAACATGGCGCGCGCGAACGCGTCGAGCGTGCCCTTGAGGTGGGCCATGGTGATGCCCTTGTCGACGGCGAGGCCCTCGACCTGGGTGAACACCGGCGTGTGCGTGGAGTCGAGCTCGTCGGTGCGGTAGGTGCGGCCGGGGCACACGACGTACACCGGCAGGTCTCGGTGCAGGAGGCTGCGGGCCTGCACGGGCGAGGTGTGCGTACGCAGCACCAGGCCGGAGTCCTCTTCGCCCACGTAGAACGTGTCCTGCAGCTGGCGCGCCGGGTGGTCCTTGCCGAAGTTCAGCGCGTCGAAGTTGAACCACTCGGCCTCGAGCTCCGGGCCTTCGGCGACCTCGTAGCCCATGGCCACGAACACGTCGGCGATGCGCTCGGAGACGGTGGCGATGGGGTGCCGGGCACCGCGCGGAATCTGGTCCCACGGCAGCGTGACGTCGACGGCTTCCTCGAGCAGCACGTGCTCGTCGCGCTCCGCCTGCAGCACCGCGCGGCGTTCGTCGAACGCGGCCTGCGCGGCCTGGCGGGCCTCGTTGACCCGCTTGCCGGCCTCGGCCTTCTCCTGCTTGGGCAGCGAGCCGATCTCCCGGCGGGCGAGCAGCAGCGGCGACTGGTCACCGAGGTGGGCCGGTTTGACGGCGGCGAGGGCCTCCAGGTCGGCGGCACCGGCGAAGGCCTCTTCGGCCGCCTTGATCGCCGCGCGCAGGGTTTCCGGTGCGAGCACGTCGACCGGCTTTTCTGTGGCTCCGGACATGACTCCTCGGCGTCCGCTGGGACTGGTTGGTCGGCAGCGCACGGGCAGGCAGCCGCACGTGCACATCGGGCAGCCAAGTCTAGGGGATCGGCCCCGGGCCCCGGCCGCTCACCCTCCGCTTCCGGAGCGGCCGCGCCGGATCACCTGCGCACTCGCGGCGAGGCCGGCGGACGTCAGCGGTGGGCGGCCATCGCGGCGGTGTAGACGCACACCGCGGCCGCCGTGGCGAGGTTGAGGCTTTCGGCCTTGCCGTACAAGGGGATGCGCACCGCCGCGTCGACGGAGTCCAACACGGACTCCGGCAGGCCGTGGGCTTCGTTGCCGAAGATCCACGCGATCGGGTCACCGAACGTGACCGTCTCGAGAGAGGTCGTGGCGTAGCCGTGGGCGGCGAGGGTGCGCAGGCCCGCTTCCCGGACCGCCGCCAGCGCCGCGGGGACGTCGCGCGTGCGGGCCAGCGGCACGTGGAACGTGCTGCCGGCGGCGGCGCGGACGCTCTTGCCGTTGTGGGGGTCGACGGTGTCGCCCGCGAGGACGACGGCGTCGGCACCGGCGGCGTCGGCCACGCGGATCACGGTGCCGGCGTTGCCGGGCTCGGCCACGTCCACGAGCACGACCACGAGGCGCGCGCCGGCCAGCACCGTCTCCAGTGGACGGTCGACGAGGGCGCAGACGGCCACGATCCCTTGCGGCGTCACGGTTTCCGAGAGGCCGTCGGCGGCGCGGTCGGTGATGGCCGACACCGGGACCCCGGCGGCCGAGGCCGCCGACACGAGCGCGCCGTGGGCCGCCGCCGCGCGTTCGGTGACGAACAGCTCGTACACGTGCCCGTGGGCGAGCGCCGCCTCGACGGCGTTGCCGCCTTCGGCCAGGAACCGGCCGGTCTTGTCGCGTTCCGCGCGCCGCGTCAACTTGCGCGCAGCAACGACCCGGGGCGTCCGTTCGGTGAACGGATCCGCCCCGGGTCGCGGAAAACTGCCGGTCAGGCCGACTTCGCTTCGCCGGTGGTGACGTTCGCCTTGGCGAGCTCGGCGAGCGCGGTGAAGGCGGCGGCGTCGTTGACCGCGAGGTCCGCGAGGATCTTGCGGTCGACCTCGACACCGGCGGCCTTGAGGCCCTGGATGAACCGGTTGTAGGTCACGCCGTTGGCACGAGCGGCCGCGTTGATGCGGGTGATCCACAGCTGGCGGAAGTCACCCTTGCGCGCGCGGCGGTCGCGGTAGGCGTAGTTGAGCGAGTGGAGCGTCTGCTCCTTGGCCTTGCGGTACAGCCGCGAGCGCTGGCCGCGGTAACCGCTGGCCAGTTCGAGAGTCGCGCGACGCTTCTTCTGGGCGTTGACCGCCCGCTTGACGCGTGCCACTGGTCCATCCTGTCGGTTCAGGGGGCGAGGTGACCCCGGGGGTGGTTAGTACGAGTGCGGAGAGCGGCTCTGGCTCACATGCCGAGCAGCCGCTTGACGCGGCCGGCTTCGGTCTTGGCGAGCTCGGTGGTGCCCTCGAGGCGCCGGGTGACGCGGCTGGACTTCTTCTCCATCAGGTGGCGGCGACCGGCCTTCTGGCGGCGCAGCTTGCCCGTGCCCGTCACGCGGATGCGCTTGGACGTACCGCTGTGCGTCTTCATCTTCGGCATGGTGATTCTGTCCTCTTCCGTGCGGCGGCACACCGGTGCCCCGGTGTGCCGCTGACTGTGCTGGGCGCTGCTGGAGGCGTTAGGCCTCGGGAACCGGCTCGGCCTTCGCGACCTTCGGCTTCACGTTCTTGTGCGGGGCCAGCACCATGATCATGTTGCGACCGTCCTGCTTGGGCGACGATTCGACGAAGCCCAGCTCGGTCACGTCGTCGGCGAGCTTCTGCAACAGCCGGAAACCGAGTTCCGGCCGGGACTGCTCACGCCCACGGAACATGATCGTGACCTTGACCTTGTTACCGGCCGCCAGGAACCGCGACACGTGACCCTTCTTGGTCTCGTAGTCGTGCTGGTCGATCTTCGGACGCAGCTTCTGTTCCTTGATGACCGTCATCTGCTGGTTGCGGCGGGACTCGCGGGCCTTCTGCGCGCTCTCGTACTTGAACTTGCCGAAGTCCATGAGCTTCGCCACGGGCGGACGTGCCTGTGGGGCGACCTCGACGAGATCGAGGTCGTGTTCCTGGGCCAGCCGCAGCGCATCTTCGATCCGGACGATGCCGACCTGCTCGCCGTTGGGTCCGACGAGCCGGACCTCCGGCACCCGGATGCGTTCGTTGATGCGTGTCTCGGAGCTGATGGGCCCTCCTTGGTCCGAGTGACTACTTCTCTTCTCGACCTGGTGCCCACATGACTCAGGCCCCGTCACCGGCATCCAGCCGATTACGGGGCCCGCTCTGTCTCCGATCGCGCGCGGTCGTGCTGACCGAACGCTTCGCCGGGGTGACGGATAGACTCATCCACCACGTCGGCGAGACCGGACCCGGACACCTGAGGCGGTGACGCGGGTGGGAGCGGGGCTCCACTTGCCGCCCCCGATCGCTCGAGGGCTGGTCGCACGTGGAAGGGTACCAGACGTGTCAGAACAACCTTCGCAACAGCCCCCGTATTCCCCTGACGTGCGCGACCTCGAGGACATCCCGAGCGTCGAAGTGATCAGCCGCGCCGCCGTGATGCTGATGTCGGCCGCCGCTGAGCGCCTCGGCCTGGCCGACGCCGACCCCGAGACCTCGCCGCGGCGCGACCTCGACGAGGCCCGGCGCCTGATCACGGCGCTGGCGGGGCTCGTCACCTCGTCCGTGGAGTACCTGGGCCTGCACGCCGGCCCGTTGCGCGACGGCTTGCAGTCGCTGCAGAAGGCGTTCCGCGAAGCCTCCGCGGTGCCCGACGCGCCCGGCCAGGGCCCGGGCGAGAAGTACACCGGCCCGGTCTACTGAGGTCCGGGATCCGCCGGGGTCCCGCCGAGCACCACCACCGGCCCGTTCGCACCGTCGCGGACGGGCCGTCGCCGTTTCCGGGATTGCCCTCGCCGACGTCCGGCATCTAACATGTTAGATGTGAGTCCGCTTCCCAAGGTCACCCGGCCGCTGCTGCGCGACGAGGCCTACGACCGCATCCGCCAGGCCATCATCGACGGCACCCTCGCGCCCGGGACCCCGCTGCGCGACGCCGACCTCGCCGACGAGCTCGGGCTGTCCCGCGCCCCCGTGCGGCAGGCGCTGCTGCGGCTGGCCGGCGACGGGCTCGTCGAGTCGAAGCCGCAGAGCTACACCCGCGTCGCCGCGATCGCGGGCGACGAAGTGCGCGACGCGGTGCAGCTCGTGCGAGCGCTGCACGAGTTCGCCGTCCGCCAGGCACTCCCCCGGCTCGGCGCCGAGCAGGTCGCCGCGATGCGCTCGGCCAACGAGCGGTTCGCCGCCGCGGTCGGCTCGGGTGACGTGGCCGCGGCGATCGCGGCCGACGACGAACTGCACGACGTACCCGTGCGCGCGTGCGGCAACCGCGCCGTCGCCGCGACCCTCGACCGCTACACGCCACTGCTGCGCCGGCTCGAGTACGCGCGGTTCAGCTCCCTGCCCGCCCACCGGTCGGTCAAGCGGCACACCGAATTGATCGACGCGGTCGAAGCCGGCGACGCCGAGACCGCCGCCGCCGTCACCTCGACGATCTGGTCCGACCTCGAAGCCACCCTCGACACCCTGGAGACCCCGTGAGCCTCACCGGCTTCCCCCGCTTCCCGCTCCTGATCGGCCCCTCGCCGATCCACCGGCTCGACCGCCTCACCGAGCACCTCGGCGGCGCGACCGTGTGGGCCAAACGCGAGGACCTCAACTCCGGGCTCGCCTACGGCGGCAACAAGACGCGCAAGCTCGAGTACCTCGTGGCCGACGCGCTCGCGCAGGGCGCGGACACGCTCGTGTCGATCGGCGGCGTGCAGTCCAACCACACGCGCCAGGTCGGCGCGGCCGCGGCGCGCGCGGGCCTGAAGGCCGTGCTGGTGCAGGAGAGCTGGGTCGACTGGCACGACCCGCTGCACGACAAGGTCGGCAACATCCAGCTGTCGCGGATCATGGGCGCCGACGTGCGGCTCGTCGAGGCCGGGTTCGGCATCGGGTTCAAGGAGAGCTGGGAGAAGGTGCTCGCGGAGGTCACCGCCGCGGGCGGAAAGCCCTACGCCATCCCGGCCGGCGCGTCTGACCACCGGCTCGGCGGGCTCGGCTTCGCGGGCTGGGTCGCCGAACTGGAACAGCAGGAGCGTGAGCTGGGCGTTTTCTTCGACACCGTCGTCGTCTGCTCGGTCACCGGCAGCACGCAGGCCGGCATGATCGCGGGCACCGCGCTGGGCGAGCGGCCGCGGCGGATCCTCGGCGTGGACGCCTCGGCCAAGCCCGCCGAGACGCGCGACCAGATCACCCGCATCGCCCAGGGCACGGCCGAACTCATCGGCGCGCGGACCATCGAGGTCTCCGACGTGGAGCTCGACGAGCGCTACCACGCCGGTACGTACGGCATCCCCGACGAGACCACGCTGGACGCGATCCGCACCGCCGCCCGGCTCGAGGGGATGATCACCGACCCGGTGTACGAGGGGAAGTCGATGGCCGGGCTGCTCGACCTGGTGCGCCGCGGGGAGATCCCGCGCGAGTCGAACGTGCTCTACGCGCACCTCGGCGGCCAGCCGGCGATCAACGCGTACACGAGCGTGCTGGGCTGACCGCGATCCGGGCCCCGGCGGGGGTGCCGGGGCCCGGAAGCGCGTCAGTCGAGCACGCAGAGCACGTCGATCTCCACGAGGAGACCGGCGGGCAGTCCCACGTAGACGGTCGTGCGGGCCGAATGCGGAGCCTCGCCGATCAGCTCGTTGTAGACCTCGTTGAACGGCCCGAAGTGGCTCGTGTCGGTGAGGTACACGCGCACCATGACCGCGTCGGCCCAGCTCGAGCCGGCCTCGGCGAGCAGCGCTTCGATGTTCTTGAACACCTGCCGGGTCTGCGCCGCGATGTCGTCGCCGACGATCGCGCCGGTGGCCGGGTCGAACGCGACCGTGCCCGCGACCTGCAGGATGTTCCCCTTGCGGACGGCTTGCGAGAACTTCGCCGGCGGCTTCGGCGCGTTCTGCGTGGTGATCGCCGTCTTGCCCATCATTGCCCCTTTCCGTTCCCCGTCCATCCACTGTGGACGGAAGCTTCCTCCGTGGCGGCCAGCAGCTGCGGCACGAGCGCGAGCAGGCCGTCGAAGTCCAGCAGCACCTTCGGCACCGACATCGACGCCGCGGCCAGCACCGCGCCGCCCGCGCCGCGCACCGGCGCCGCGACGCAGTGGATGAAGTCCTCGTGCTCGGCGTTGTCCACGGCGTACCCGCGTTCGATGACCTTCGCCAGCTCTTCGAGGTAGGCCTCGGGCGAGGTGATCGTGTTCGGCGTGAGCACGGGGTACTCGATCGACCGCGCGAGCTCCTCGCGCCGCGCGGGCGGCATCGCCGCCACGAGCACCTTGCCGACGGCCGTGCAGTGCAGCGGCGCGCGTTTGCCGATGCGCGAGTACATCCGCACCGAGTGGTGGCCCTCGAACTTGTCGATGTAGACGACCTCACCGTCCTCGTAGGACGCGAGGTGCACGGTGTGGCCGGTGCGGTCGTTGAGCGCCGCGAGCGCGTCGTGGGAGCTGCGCCGCACGTCGTGACCTTCGAGCGCCTGGTTCGCGAGGTCGAACAGCGCGCTGCCGAGTCGGTAGTGGCGGGGTCCCTCGCGCCACACGAAGTGGTGCGCCTCCAGCGTCCGCAGCAGGCGCAGCACGGTGGTCTTGTGCACGCCGATCTCCTCGGCGAGCTCGTCGAGCGTCTTCGCGCCGCGGGCGAGCCCGCCCAGCACGGTCAATGCCCGGTCCAGGCTCTGGCTCACGTCACCACCACGCCTTCTCCCGTCAGGCGGGCCGCGCCCCACGTTTCGGCGTCCGCCCGCAGCAGCGTAGTCACCACCGGCTCGGGCAGGGGCGCGCCGACGTCGTCGTGGGTAAGCAGGGTTGCGGCGGCTTGGAGGTGGCCGCGGCGCAGGCGGGTCGCCGGGTCCGCGCCGCGCAGGGTCGCGGCCAGGAAGCCGGCCGCGAACGCGTCGCCGGCGCCGACCGGTTCGACCACGTCCACGCGCAGCGCGGGTTCGAACACCGGCGGCGCGTCGCGCTCGACGAGGGTCGCGCCGCGTTCGCCGTGCTTGACGACGAGCGTGCGCGGCCCGGGCAGCAGTTCGCGCAGCCGCGCGGGGTCGCCGGTCCCCCAGACGCGTTCGGCTTCGTCGTCGCCGGTGAGCACGAGGTCGGCGAGGCCCGCCAGCTCCGCGAGCACGGCCACGTCCTGTCCCAGCACCGGGCGGTGGTTGACGTCGAAGGACACGAGCGCCTCGCCGCGCGGGGCGGTGAGCAGCGCGCGCACCAGCGCGAGGCAGCTGTCCGAGAGCGCGGGCGTGATCCCGGACAGGTGCAGCACGCGCACGCCGTCGAGCCGCAGCCGGTCCACCAGGTCCGGGCCCAGCGCGGAGGCGGCCGAGCCCGCCCGGTAGTAGCGCACGGGGCTGCCCTGCGCACCGCTTTCCTTGACGTACAAGCCCGTCGGGCGCTGGGGGTCGACCTCGACGCCGCTGACGTCGACGCCCGCCGCGGCGATCTCGGCCACCAGCGCGCGACCGAAGGGGTCGTCGCCGACCGCGCTCACCCACGCGCTCGGCACGCCGAGCGCCGGCAGGTGGCACGCGACGTTCGACTCCGCACCGCCGATCGTGCGCAACCAGGTGCGCACCCGCTCGGGCGGGCCGGGTTCGGCCGGCACGAACAGGGCCATCGACTCGCCGATGCAGAGCACCTCGGGCGGGCTGGTCACTGAATTTCTCCCTGTTCCGTCACCCCGTTGACCTGTGGCGAACCGGATGCTACACCTATGGCGCGCATTTTGCGCAACGTCCGTTGCAACATACGCAACCGAGGTCCTTGCTGGTGAGGTCTCCTTGATGAACAGTCCCGAGCACGCCACCCTGGCCGCCGCCGTCCGCGCGGGCCGCGACGAGAAGATCGACTGGCGGTTCCGCTCGATCGCACCCGCACTCGACGGCCACACGCTCGACGAGGCCGCCGCCCGCCGCGCGAACCTGTTCGCCGACGGCTTCTTCGGCCCGTTCGTGGTGCTCGACGCCGCCGCGCTGGAGCACAACCTCGCGACGATGGCCGCGTGGTGCTCCGGCCACGGCATCGCGCTCGCGCCGCACGGCAAGACGACGATGGCGCCCGAGCTGTTCCTGCGCCAGCTCGAGCACGGCGCGTGGGGCGTCACCGCCGCGAACGCGGGCCACCTGCGGATCTACCGCGCCTTCGGGGTGTCGCGGATCCTGCTGGCCAACCAGCTCGTGGACCCCGCCGGTCTGCGGTGGCTCGCCGGCGAGCTGGCCGCGGACCCGGCCTTCGAGTTCGTCTGCTGGGTCGATTCGGTGCGCGGGGTCGAGCTGATGACCGAGGCACTGGCCGGATCGGCGCGGCCGGTCGACGTGCTGGTGGAACTCGGCGGCGCGGGCGGGCGCACGGGGGTGCGCGACCCCGAGACGGCGCTCGCCGTGGCCGAGGCGGCCGCGAAGAGCCCGGCGCTGCGGCTGCGCGGCACGGGCGGCTACGAGGGCGCCCTGTCGCACGACACCGACGACGCCGCCCTGGCGAAGATCAGCTCCTATGTGGACACTCTCCGCGATTCGGCGATCGCGTTCGCGGACAAGGGATTCCTCGCCGAAGGCCGGGTGTACGTGACGGCCGGCGGCAGCGCGTACTTCGACCGCGTCGCCGAAGAGCTCACGAAACCGTGGCCCGAGGGCCTGGACGTGCTGCCGATCCTGCGCAGCGGGGCGTACGTGACGCACGACGACGGCTTCTACCGCGAGATCTCGCCGCTCGGCGCGCACCCGCGCTTGGCCGGCGTCGAACCGTTCCACGCCGCGTTGCACGCGTGGGCGCAGGTCACGTCGAAGCCCACGGCCGAGCTCGCACTGCTGACCGCGGGCAAGCGCGACCTGCCCTACGACGAGGGCATGCCCGAGCCCCAGCTGCTGCGCAAGGACGGCGTGGTCACGGACCTCGCCGGCCACACCGTCACGAAGCTCAACGACCAGCACGCGTTCCTCGCGCTGCCGGCGGCTTCGCCCGTCGAGGTGGGCGACTGGGTGCGGCTCGGCTTGTCGCACCCGTGCACGACGTTCGACAAGTGGCCCCTGCTGCCGGTGGTGGACACCGACGGCGAGACCGTGGTCGACTTCGTGCGGACGTGGTTCTGATGGATCTCGTCATCCGCGGCGCCCGCGTCGCGGACGGCACCGGCGGCCCGATCACCCGCCACGACGTCGGTCTCGACGACGGCCGCATCACCGAGGTCGCGCAACCCGGCTCGCTCACGGGCGGGCGAGTGCTCGACGCCGACGGACTGGTGCTGGCGCCCGGGTTCATCGACATGCACTCGCACTCCGATCTGCAGCTGCTCGCGAACCCGGACCACCTCGCCAAGGTCTCCCAGGGCGTGACCACCGAAGTGCTCGGGCAGGACGGGCTGTCCTACGCGCCGGTCGACGACACCGTGCTGGAAACGCTGCGCGGGCAGCTCGCCGGCTGGAACGACGATCCGGCCGGGTTCGACTGGAACTGGCGCTCGGTCGGCGAGTACCTCGACCGGCTCGACCGCGGCATCGCCGTGAACGCGGCCTACCTCGTACCGCAGGGCACGGTCCGCATGCTCGCCGTCGGCTGGGCGGACCGGCCGGCGAAACCCGCGGAGCTCGCCCGGATGAAGGAGCTCGTCGCGACGGGGCTGGCCGAGGGCGCGTTCGGCCTGTCGTCGGGGCTGACCTACACCCCGGGGATGTACGCCGACACGGCCGAGCTCGTCGAACTGTGCCGCGTGGTCGGCGAACACGGCGGCTACTACAGCCCCCACCACCGCAGCTACGGCGCCGGCGCGCTGGAGGCGTTCGCCGAGATGGTCGACGTGTCGCGCCGCTCGGGCTGCCCGCTGCACCTCGCGCACGCGACGATGAACTTCTCGGTCAACAAGGGCCGCGCGCCGGAGTTGCTGAAGCTGCTCGACGACGCGCTCGACGCGGGCGGCGACATCACGCTCGACACCTACCCGTACCTGCCCGGCGCGACCTACCTGTCGGCGCTGCTGCCCAGCTGGGCCACCGAGGGCGGGCCGGAGGCGACCTTGGCGCGGCTGTCCGATGCGGACACCCGCGAGCGCGTCCGCGCCGAGCTCGAGGAGTCCGGTTCGGACGGTGCGCACGGCGTCCCGATCGACTGGTCGGCGATCGAGATCAACGGCGTGCGCCACCCCGGCAACGCCGCGCTCGTGGGCCGCAGCGTCGCCGAATCCGCGCGGGCGGCGGGAAAAGCACCGGCCGAGCTGTACTTCGACACGCTCTTGGACGAACGCCTCGGCACCTCGTGCCTGATGCACGTGGGGCACGAGGAGAACGTGCGGGCCATCATGCGCCACCGCACGCACACCGGCGGATCCGACGGACTGCTCGTCGGTGACCGGCCGCACCCGCGCGCGTGGGGCACGTTCCCCCGCTACCTCGCGCGCTACGTCCGCGAGCTGGGCGTGCTCGGGCTGGCCGACTGCGTCGCGCACCTCACCGGGCGTCCCGCGCGGCGGCTGCGGCTGCCCGACCGGGGGTTCGTCCGCCCCGGCTACGCCGCCGACCTGGTGTTGTTCGACCCGGACACGGTCGCCGACACCGCGACGTTCGACCACCCGCGGCAAGCCGCCACGGGCATCTCCCACGTCTTCGTGAACGGCGTCGCCGCGCTCGAGGACGGTCTCCCCACCGGCGCCCTCGCCGGTCATTCCCTTCGTTCCCCCGGGAGGGGCCGATGATCCACTGGCTGCAGACCACGACCGGCGGTCTGCTCACGCTCGCCGCGGTGTCGATCGCGGTGCTGCTCGTGCTCATCATCAAGGTCAAGCTCGAGCCGTTCATCGCCCTGATCGTGGTGGGCGTGCTGACCGCGCTGGCCGCCGGGCTGCCGGTGGGCACGCTGGTCGGCACCGCGCAGAAGACGTCGGATTCCTTGCTGGAAAAGGGGTTCGGCAGCATCCTCGGGCACATCACGGCGATCATCGGCCTCGGCACGCTGCTCGGGTCGATCCTCGAACGCTCCGGCGGCGCTCGCGTGCTCACGTCCGCACTGCTGCGCACCTTCGGCGAGAAACGCGCACCGCTCGCGATGGGCCTGTCCGGCCTGATCTTCGGCATCCCCGTGTTCTTCGACATCGGCATCTTCGTGCTGGCGCCGCTGGTCTACGCCGCGGCCAAGCACGGCGGCCGCTCGATCGTGCTGTACGCGATGCCGCTGCTGGCGGGCCTGTCGATCACGCACGCGTTCATCCCGCCCCACCCCGGGCCCGTCGCCGCCGCCGGCCTGCTGCACGTGGACCTCGGCTGGCTCATCCTGATGGGCGCGATCTGCGGCATCCCGGCGTGGTTCATCGGCGGCATCCTGTACTCGACGTGGATCGGCAAGCGCGTGGACGTACCGCTGGCCGAGGAGTTCGCGAAGCTCGCCGGCGACGACGAGGAAGAAGAGCAGAACCCGCCGTCGCTGGCCCTGGTGGCGGGCATCATCTCGATCCCGCTCGTGCTGATCCTCGTGGGCACGTTCGGCAGCATCGTGCTGCCGAAGAACTCCGGAGCCGCGAGCGTCGCCGCGTTCCTCGGCACGCCCGCCATCGCGCTGACGATCGCGACCCTGCTCGCGTCGTGGCTGCTGGGCCGCCGCCGCGGCATGACGGGCGCGGACCTCGCGCAGCTGTCAGCCAACGCGCTGCGGCCGGTCGCGATGATCCTGCTGGTGGTGGGCGCGGGGTCGTTCTTCGGCGCCGTGCTCGCCGCGACGGGCATCGGCAAAGCCGTGGCGGGTTCGCTCGGCGACGCCGGCCTGCCGGTGATCCTCGCGGCGTACGTGATCAGTTGCGGCCTGCGCATCGCGCAGGGCTCGGCGACGGTCGCGATCGTGACGACGAGCGGCATCGTCGCGCCTTCCGTGGTGGAGCTGCACTATTCGCAGGCGCAGCTCGCGCTCGTGGTCGTCGCGATCTCCGCGGGGTCCATCATCGCCTCGCACGTGAACGACGGCGGTTTCTGGATCGTCTCGCGCTACTTCGGGCTTTCCGTGCCCCAGACGCTGAAAACGTGGACCGCGTTGGAAACAGTCCTTTCCGTGAGCGGGTTCGCCGTGGCAGCATTGATCATGGCAGTGGTCTGAACCATATCTTCGTCACCGCACCCGGCCACCGCCGAGAACGCCGCCGTCCAGAGAACCGGTCCCCTCACCGTTGGGAGAAACCTCGATGGCAGGACTTTCCCGTCGCACGTTCCTCGGCGCCGCGGGCGCCGCCGGCCTCGGCACCGTGGTCGGAGCGCAGCTCGCCGCGGCCGCGCCCGGCTGTCCGCGCGACGCCGGCGCCACGGCCTACGTCGGCAGCTACACCAGCACGCCGCCCGCCGGCCACGGGCTCGACGTCGTGAGCCGCACCGGTACCGCGCTGACCCCGGTGCGCACGGTTTCCAGCGTGCCCGACGCGTCGTGGTTCGACCGCAGCCTCGACGGCCACACGCTCTACGTCACGAACGAAGGCGACCCGGACGGAGCGATCTCGGCGCTCGACGTGCGCGACGCCGAGAACCCGAACCTGCTCGGCTCCGTGTCGTCGAAGGGCAGCGCGCCCACGCACCTGTCCGTGCACAGCAGCCAGAAGTACGTGCTGGCGGCCAACTACGGCTCCGGCAGCGTCGTCGTCCTGCCGATCCTCGACGGTGGCGAACTCGGCCCCGCCACGGACCTGCAGCAGCACGTCGGAGCCGAACGCGACGCGCACGCGCACCAGGTCGTGAACGACCCGACGGGCCGGTGGGTGCTGTCGGTGGACCTCGGCGCCGCCTCCGTGTACGTGTACACCCTGGACACCGGAACCGGGAAACTCGCGTTGCACCAGCAGGTCACGCTCCCGTCGGGAGCCGGGCCGCGCCACCTGGCCTTTCACCCGGACGGCCGCTACGCCTACCTCGCCCAGGAGCTGCGGCCGGAGATCACCGTGCTGTCGTGGGACGCCGCGGCGGGCAAGCTGACGCCGCTCGCAGTCGTCCCCGCCGTGCCCGCGGGAGCCACGGGTGACCTGTTCCCCGGAGAGATCGTGGTGTCGAAGGACGCGAAGTTCGTGTACGCCACCGTGCGCGGCCCGAACACCCTCGCCACGTTCACCGTCACCGGCGGCGGCACCGGCCTGAAGCTCGTGTCCAGTGTGGACACCGGCGGCAACTGGCCCCGCCACCTCGCCCTGCCGGCCGACGAGCGCTGGTTCTACGTCGCCAACCAGCGTTCCGGCACCGTCACCTGGCTGCCGCGCGACCCGGCGACCGGCCTGCCCGGCGCCGTCGCCGGCTCACTCGCCGTGCCTTCGGTCAACTCCGTCTTCTTCGCCTGACCGGCGTCGCTCGCGGGCGGCGGACCGACCGGTCCGGCGCCGGCGAGCCCTACCCACTGGGAGCTCAACGATGAGAGTGCGTCGTACGTTCACCGCTGTTGCCGCACTGGCCCTGCTGGCCGGCTGCGCCCCCACCCAGTCCGCGCCCGCGGGTCCGGGTGGCGACGAGCAGACCGGCACCCTGCGGGTCTGGCTGTTCGACGAAGCCAACCGCGCGCCCAAGGAGGCGGCGGTGGGCGAAGCCGTCAAGGAGTTCACGGCCGCCCACGCCGGCGTGACCGTCGACGTGCAGTGGGTGCCGGTCGAAGGGCGCGCCGACAAGTTCTCCGGCGCCTTCAACGATCCCTCGAACGCCCCGGACGTCGCCGAGTTCGGCAACACCGACGTCGCGAGCTACGCGCAGACCGGCGCGCTGAGCGACCTGACGTCCGACATCTCGGCGTGGAGCGAGGGCAAGGACCTGCTGCCGGCGGTGCTCGACACCGCCAAGTCGGGTGGCAAGACCTACGGCCTGCCCTGGTACACGGGCATCCGCGCCCTCTACTACCGCACCGACGTGTTCACCGAGCTGGGCCTCGAGCCGCCGGCGACGCTCGCCGAGCTGACCGACGACGCGCGCAAGATCCGCGCGGCCAAGCCCGACCTCTACGGCATCGCCACCGGTGGCAAGTACACCTACGCGCTCCTGCCGTTCATCTGGGCCAACGGCGGCGACGTCGCCAAGTCCGCCGGCGGCACGTTCACGGCCACGGTGGATTCCCCGCAGGCCAAGGCGGGCATCACCGCGTACGCGAACCTGCTCTCCGACGACATCTGCCCGCCCGCCGCGTGCGCGAACCTCACCGGCACGCAGAGCGTCACGGCGTTCGCGGGCGGCAAGGCCGGCATGACGATCGGTGGGGACTTCAACCGCAAGGCCGTGGAACAGGGCGCGGTGAAGGGTGAGTATGCGGTGATCCCGCTGCCGGGCACCACGCCGGGTTCGGTCGCGCCCGCGTTCGCCGGCGGCAACCTGCTGGGGGTGTTCGGCGCGAGCAAGCGCCACGGGCTCGCCGTGCAGTTCGCCGAACTGCTGGCCGGGGCTAAGTACCAGGAGAAGATGTACGCCGCGATGGGCAACCTGCCCACACTGGGCAGCGTGCAGAAGAAGCTCGCCGCGAACGACCCGACGCTGAAGCCCTTCGTCGACACGCTCGCCGCAGGCACGAAGTTCGTGCCGAGCACGCCGGGCTGGTCGAAGATCGACAGTCAGAACGTGCTGCCCACCGCCGTGCAGCAGATCGCGACCGGGGGCAAGGACGTCGACGGCGCGCTCGCCGACGCCACCGCGGCGATGAACAAGAACTTCGGCTGATGGTCGCGTCTCAGCTGCCCGTCTCCGTCCCGGCACCGGTCGCGCCCCGCCGCGCGCGCCGGCGCCGCGACGGGCGCGCGGCAGTGGCGTACCTGCTGCCCGCGGGCGTCCTGCTCGCGGCGCTGCTGGTGTACCCGATCTACCAGCTGGTGCTGATCTCGTTCTACGACTACGGGCAGCCGCAGGCAGCGGGCGCGGCGCCGCTGGTGTTCCTCGGGTTCGACAACTACGCCGCGCTGCTCTCGGACGTCCAGTTCTGGACGGTGCTGGCCAAGACCGTCGGCTTCGCGGCCGCGTGCGTCCTCGGCAGCCTGGTGGTCGGCACGGCGCTGGCGGTGCTGGCGTCGAAGGTCCGGGCGGTGCCGCGGACGCTGCTGTTCCTCGCCGCGCTCGGTGCGTGGTCGACGCCCGCGATCGCCGGCTCGTACGTGTGGCTGTTCCTCTTCGACACCGACTTCGGCCTGGTCAACGAAGTGCTCTCGGGCGTCGGCTTCACCGGCATGGCGCACCACTCGTGGACGTTCGGCACCTTCGGCGCGTTCGGGCTCGTGGCGGCCGAGGTGATCTGGTGCTCGTTCCCGTTCGTGCTCGTCACGATGTACGCGGGGATCAAGGCCATCCCCGAGGAGGTGCTCGAAGCCGCGGCGCTGGACGGCGCGTCGCCGTGGCGGAGCGCGTGGTCGGTCGTGCTGCCGATGGTGCGGCCGCTGCTGATGATCGCGACCATCCAGTCGATCATCTGGGACTTCAAGGTGTTCACGCAGATCTACGTGATGACCAACGGCGGCGGCGTGGCGGGGCGCAACCTCGTGCTCAACGTCTACGCCTACCAGCAGGCCTTCGCCGGGCAGGAGTACGGGCTCGGCTCGGCGATCGGAGTCGTGATGACACTGCTGCTCCTGTCCGTCACCGGGCTCTACGTCCGCTCGCAGCGCCGGAGCACGGCATGGCTGTGATCAGGGCCAGGACCGGCGTGCGCCGGCCGGGCCGGTTCGTGGCCGAAGTCGTGACGGTCGTGGTCGCGGGGCTCGTGGCCTTCCCGCTGTACTGGATGGTGCTCTCGGCGTTCAAGCCGGCGGGTGAGATCCAGACTGCGAACCCGAAGCCGTGGACGTTCGCGCCCTCGCTCGACAGCTTCGAGCGCGTGCTCACCGTGTCGGGCTTCGGGCGGTTCTTCCTGAACAGCCTCGTGGTCGCGCTCGCCGTGGTGGTGTTGTCGCTGCTGCTGTCGTTCCTGTCGGCGGTGGCGCTCACGCGGTTCCGCTTCCGCGGCCGCGCGGTGCTGCTGGTGATGATCCTCGTGGCGCAGATGGTGCCGGTGGAAGCGTTGACCATTCCGCTGTTCTTCCTGATGCGCCAGATCGGCACGGCCGTGCCGGCGTTCGGGCTCAACGAGCTGGGCTCACTCGTGCTGGTGCACCTGGCGTTCAGCCTGCCGTTCGCGATCTGGCTGCTGCGCGGGTTCGTCGCGGCCGTACCGGTGGAGCTGGAGGAGGCGGCGAAGCTGGACGGGGCTTCGCGGCTGCGCTTCACGTGGCAGATCCTGTTCCCGCTCGTGGCGCCTGGGCTGGTCGCCGTGAGCGTGCTGGCGTTCATCCACGCGTGGAACGACTTCCTGTTCGCCAAGACGTTCATCATCTCCAAGACCGAGAACCAGACGCTGCCGCAGGCGATCCTGGTGTTCTTCAAACCGGAGGACACCGACTGGGGCGCGGTGATGGCGTCCTCGACCCTCATGACGATCCCGGTGCTGGTGTTCTTCGTGCTGGTGCAACGCCGGCTCGTGGCCGGGGTGTCCGGCGCGGTGAAAGGCTGAGCATGCCCGGATTCGACACCCTGCTCCCCCGCCCGGTCTCGGTGACCGAGGTGCCCGGCACGTGCCCGTGGCCGGCGCCCGTCACCGTGCGGCCCGCGCCGGAGCTGCCCGCGGAGGGCTACCGCCTCACGATCACGCCGACCGGGGTCACGCTGCGCGTCGCCGACGCGGCCGGCGAGGTCTACGGCCGGCAGACGCTGCGGCAGCTCGCCGGCCCGGACGCGTTCCGCGCCGCGCCGATCCGCGCCGGGCAGCGGCTGCCGTGCGGGGTCGTGGAGGACCACCCGCGGCTGGCGTGGCGCGGCTGCCTGCTCGACGTCGCGCGGCACTTCCGCACGAAGGCCGAAGTTCTGCGGTTCGTCGACCTGCTCGCGGCGCACAAGCTCAACGTGCTGAACCTGCACCTCACCGACGACCAGGGCTGGCGCCTCGAGGTGCCGCGGTTCCCGAAGCTGACCTCGATCGGCGGCTGGCGGCGCTCGTCGATGACCGGGCGCCACGACGGCCCCGAACGCGACGGCCGCCCGCACGGTGGGTTCTACTCCACCGACGACCTGCGCGAGATCGTCGCGTACGCCGCTTCGAGGGCCGTCACGGTCGTACCCGAGATCGACGTCCCTGGCCACGCCCGCGCGGCTATCGCCGCCTACCCCGAGCTCGGCCCGGACCCGGGCGCGGAATGGGAAGTCTGGACGTCGTGGGGCATCAGCACGTCGCTGCTCGATCCGTCGGAGTCCACTGTGGACTTCTTCCGCGCGGTGTTCGACCACGTCCTGGACATCTTCCCCGCACCGGTGATCGGGCTGGGCGGCGACGAGGTCCCCGGCGCGACCGAAGCCCACGGCCGGTTCGTGCGGGAGATGGCGGCGCACCTCGCGGCGCGCGGCCGGCAGGCGCTGGGCTGGGACGAGGTACTGGACGTCGAGGGCCTGCCGCCGATGGTGATCGGCGCGTGGCAGAGCCAAGCGCGGGGCGAACTCGCCGCGGCGCGCGGGCACGACGTGGTGCTGTGCCCCGAGGACCGCGTGTACCTCGACCACCGCCAGTCCGACCACCCGGACGAGCCCATCCCCGTCGGCTACCGGCACACGCTCGAAGACGTCTACGCCTACGAACCGGCCCTGGCCGGTCCCCGGCTGCGCGGCGCGCAGGCCCAGGTGTGGTCCGAGCACCTCGACACCGCGCGGCGCGTGGACTACGCCGCTTTCCCGCGGCTCAGCGCCTTTGCCGAGGTCGTGTGGAGCAGCGGCCCGCGCGACTTCGCGGAGTTCCTGCCCCGCCTGCGCGAGCACCACCTGCCACGGCTCGACGCACTGGGCGTCGAATACCGGCCCCTCGACGGGCCGCACCCGTGGCAGACCCGGCCGGGGGTACCGGGCCGGCCGCGCTGATGCCCGACGACGAGTACCGCGAATTCAGCGGCGGGACCGGTCGGGCCGGATGTGGTGCGGCCCGGGTGTCCCGTCCGGGCGCACGCCGGTGCTCCACCACCAGCCCGCGGCCGTGACGACCGCGGCCAGGAATCCGCCCACCAGCAACACCACGCCCGCCACCAGGAGCGGCGTCGCGACGACGACCACGGCGCCGGCGACGAGCGTCAGCAGCGCGGCCGCGCACCCGAGCGCCCACTGCCCCAGCGAGCGGCGGAAGCGTTCGGGCGACGCGACGCGCAGCCGGAGTTCGGTGGCGCACCACGGGCACGTGACGGTGTCGCGCGCATCGCCTTCGAGAGGAGGCCGCACGGTGAACGCGGTCGTGTGGGTGGCGAACTCCGGGGAGCGCGACGAGAAGCGGGATTCGGTGAGGTGCCACAGCCGAAGCCGTGGGCGTGGGTCGGCAGGCACCCGGGGTCTCCTCAGCGTCGGTTCGCGGTGACCGTACCGCGCGACGCGCGGCCAGAACCCGAGCGGTATAGGTCGTTATACGGGGCCGTAGCGGTACCAGACCTCGGGCCGGCCGACCTGGCCGTAGTGGGGTTCGCGGTGGACCACGCCGTTGTCCGCCAGGTACTCCAGGTACCGGCGGGCGGTGACGCGCGACGCGCCGATCGCGCTCGCGGCCGTGGCGGCCGAGAGACCTTCGTCGGCGGCGGCCAGCGCCGTGGTGATCGCTTCGAGCGTCTCGCCGCTCATCCCCTTCGGCAGCGCGGTGTGCTCGCTGGTGCGCAGCGTCGCGAGCGCGCGGTCGATCTCGGCCTGGCCGGTGACCTCACCGGACGCCCGGTGGAACTCCGCGTAGCTCTCCAGCTTCTCCCGCAGCGAGGCGAACGTGAACGGCTTCAGCAGGTACTGCACCACCCCCACCGACACCGCCGCCTTCACCAGCGCGAGGTCGCGCGCCGACGTCACGGCGATGACGTCGATCGGCAGCCCGGCCGCGCGCAGCGAGCGGCACACGGCGAGCCCGTGGGTGTCGGGCAGGTAGAAGTCGAGCAGCACGAGGTCGACGGGTTCGCGCTCGCAGAAGCGCAGGGCGTCGCCGCCGGAGTGGACCACGCCGGCGACGGTGAAGCCGGCCAGCCGCTCGACGTAGAGCCGGTGCGCCTCGGCGGCCACCGGCTCGTCCTCCACCACCAGCACGCGGATCACCGCAGCGCCTCCTGTCTCGGCAACCGGACCGTGAACACCGCGCCGGCGTCTCGTCCGACCTCGACGCTGCCGCTGTAGCGCCGCACCGCCTGCACCACCAGCGCGAGCCCGAGCCCGTGGCCCTCGGCCGCCTTCGTCGACCAGCCGCGGCGGAACATGTCCTCCACAGCTTCCTCCGGTACCCCGGGCCCGTTGTCGGCGACCCGCAGCAGCAGCCCGGCTTCGTCGGTGAACGCCGTGACGACCACACCCGGCCGCCCGCTCGCGCCGCGCACGGCCGCGTCGATGCCGTTGTCGATGAGGTTGCCCAGGATCGTGACGAGGTCGCGCCCGGCGAGGGCCACGCCGAGGTCTTCGATCACCGTGTCCGGCGTGATCGTGAACTCGACCCCGCGTTCGTTCGCCTCCGCGGCCTTGCCCAGCAGCAGCGCGGCGAGCACCGGTTCGGAGACCGCGCTCATCACGCGGTCGGTGAGCTCTTGCGCCAGCGCGAGCTCGGCCGTCGCGAACTCGACGGCGTCCTCCGGGCGGCCGAGTTCGACGAGCGAAACCACGGTGTGGAGCCGGTTCGCGGCCTCGTGCGCCTGCGACCGCAGCGCTTCGGCGAGGCTGCGGGCCGTGGTGAGCTCACCCGTGAGCGCCTGGAGTTCCGTGTGGTCGCGCAGGATCACGACCGTGCCCTGCGCGCGCCCGCCCGAGCGCACGACAGTCGTGCTGACCACCAGCACGCGCGCGTCGGTCAGGTGCAGCTCCTCGGTGCGCGTCTCGGCCGAGACGAAGGCGGCCACGAGCTCTTCGGGCAAGCCGAGTTCGGCGAGCGGACGGCCGACCGGGTCGCCGGTGAGGCCCAGCAGCGCGCGGGCACCGTCGTTGCACAGCCCGACGCGGCCGTCGCGCCCGACCAGCAGCACACCCTCGCGCACGGAGTGCAGCACGGCCTCGTGGTATTCGAACAGGTTGCTGAGCTCCCCCGGCGCGATCCCGCGCGTCTGGCGCTTGAGCCGCGCGCTGACGAGCCACCCGCCGCACGCGCCGACGAGCAGCACGGCCCCCGCGACGCCGGCAAGGGGCCACACGCGGTCCCGCAGCTCGGCCGAGATCGCGGCGATCGTGATGCCGACCGCCACGAGCGCCACCACGCGGTGGTTCGCGTCGAAGACCGGCACGACCGCGCGGACCGAGGGCCCGAGCGAACCCGTGTAGGTCTCGGTGACCAGCCCGCCGCGCTGGGCGGCGCCGATGTGGCCGAGGAACGGCTGCCCGATCAGCGCCGGGTTCGGGTGCGTGTAGCGGATCCCCCGCGGGGTCATGATCGTCACGAAGTCGACGTCGGCGTCGGCCTGCACCTGCAGCGCGTACGGCTCCAGCATCGCCGACGGGTCCGGTGTGGACACCGCGTGCACCACGCCCGGCGCGTCGGCGATCGCGTGCGCGACCGCCAGCGACTGCTCACGCGCCCGGTCCGTCACCGTGCGGCGGGCGTCGAGGTAGGCGATGGTCAGCCCGCCCGCCACGAGCACGAGCAGCACCGCCAGCTGGAGGACCAGCAGCTGGCGGGCGAGGCTCCAGCGGCTCGAGCGGGTCCGCGGCGGGGCAGGCACGTGCCCATACCAGCACACCCGCCCGCCGGGCAACACACCGGTGGCGCCACCGCCCCCGCGTACCACCGTCCGAACCGGACCGGACAACGCACGCGAACTCAATGAACACAACGGTGACGCTGGTCATATCCGCCCCGCATAGTGACCGGCGTTCCGCCCACCCCGAGCTGGAGGCAACGGTGCCGACACCGACCCCCGAAGCGGCCGCGCCCAAGCGCGACCGGACGCGTTACCTGTACCTCACCGTGATCGTCGCCGTGGTGCTCGGCGTGCTGGTCGGCCTGATCTGGCCGTCGTTCGGCAAGCAGCTCGCACCGCTGGGCACCGGGTTCGTCAACCTGATCAAGATGATGATCTCGCCGATCATCTTCTGCACCATCGTGCTGGGCATCGGCTCGGTCGCGAAGGCGGCGAAGGTCGGCAAGGTCGGCGTGACGGCGCTGGTCTACTTCATCGTGATGTCGACGTTCGCGCTCGCCATCGGCCTCGTCGTCGGCAACATCCTGCACCCGGGCACGGGGCTGCACCTCAACCCCGCCGACGTGTCGAAGGTCCACGACCAGGCCAAGGGCGCCGAGGGCGGCGTCGACTTCGTGCTCGGCATCATCCCGACCTCGTTCGTCTCGGCGTTCACCGAAGGCCAGGTCCTGCAGACGCTGCTGATCGCGCTGCTCACCGGGTTCGCGCTGCAGAAGCTGGGCAAGCGCGGCGAGCCGATCCTGCGCGGTATCGAACACGTGCAGCGCCTGGTGTTCCGGATCCTGTCGATGATCATGTGGGCCGCCCCCGTCGGCGCGTTCGGCGCGATCGCGGCCGTGGTCGGCGCCACCGGCTGGGGCGCGCTGCGCAGCCTGCTGGTGATCATGCTCGGCTTCTACGTCACGTGCCTGATCTTCGTGTTCGGCATCCTCGGCACGGTGCTGTGGCTCGGCGCGCGGGTCAGCATCTTCAGCCTGCTCAGGTACTTGGGCCGCGAGTTCCTGCTGATCCTCTCGACGTCCTCGTCGGAATCGGCGCTGCCGCGGCTGATCGCGAAGATGGAGCACCTGGGCGTCAGCAAGCCCGTCGTCGGCATCACCGTGCCCACCGGCTACTCGTTCAACCTCGACGGCACCGCGATCTACCTGACCATGGCGACGCTGTTCATCGCCACGGCCCAGGACGAGCCGCTCGCGCTGGGCGAGCAGATCACGTTGCTGCTGTTCATGATCATCGCGTCGAAGGGTGCGGCGGGCGTGAGCGGCGCCGGCATCGCGACCCTGGCCAGCGGCCTGCAGTCGCACCGGCCGGAACTGGTCGACGGCGTCGGGTTCATCCTCGGCATCGACCGGTTCATGTCCGAGGCCCGTGCGCTCACGAACTTCGCCGGCAACGCCGTGGCGACCGTCCTCATCGGATCGTGGATGAAGGAGTTCGACCGCGACAAGTCCCGCCAGGTGTTCGCCGGGTCGGCACCGTTCGACGAAGCCACACTGCTCGACGAGGCCAAGACCCCCGAACCGCCGGCCGAGGAGCGCTCCGCGCCGGTGCCCGTCACCACCGGGAGCTAGAAGCCCGTTCGCACCCGAGGGCTCCTTCCGGCCCGCTCCCCCCGCGAGGGTGCGAACTCCCCGTGTGCCGTGGTCGTGAGCGTCCCCCGTGTTCACGACCACGGCACACGGCTGTCCACTGCCTTTCTCAACGATGATCACTTCGGTTGAGGGCGAGCTGAACCGGACGGCCGGTACACCCGCGACGCCCTGGATGGGCTTGCCGCCGCCGGCGGCCCCCAGGCCACCGCTGCAGCTACCTGCCCACACCGCCGCAGAGCTCAAGCAGCGACGGCACACCCTCCGGCACGTCATGCTCAGCCCCAGCCGGACCGGCTACCTCGTCCGCACCGGCCTCGTCCTCAACGGAGTCCGGACGTGATCACCGTTGGGAAAACCTCACTTGGTGTCGTAGACCTCGCGCGCGACGGCGATCTCCTCGCGGTGGCGCTCCGCCCAGCCGACGAGCCCGGACAACGTATCGTACAGCTCGCGCGCCATCGGCGTCGCCTGGTACTCCACGCGTGGCGGCACCGTCGGGTAGATGGTGCGCTCCAGCAGCCCGTCGCGTTCGAGGTTGCGCAGGGTCAGCGTGAGCATCCGGCGGCTGATCCCGGCCACCGAGCGCTCCAGCTCCGTGAACCGCACCGGGCCGCGCGAGGCTTCCAGGAGGATGCCGATCGCCCATTTGCCGCTGATCCGGTTGAGCACCTCGAGCACGGTGCACATGTCGAGTTTCGCCGGGTCGATCGTGCTGACCTCGTCGGTCACAGCGGTGTTCCCCTGGGACATGAAAGTGCCTCCTTCCGCACCTGGGCATGGTCACACAAGATGGTCCCGGTAACAAGAGATGCCCTGGGGACGACCTGGGATTCTCTTCGGAGAGCCGTTCTGGAGGGACCGAAATGCCGGAAGTTCGCCGCCGCGCCATCGCACTCGTGGTGCTGTGCGCGGCCTCGCTCATGGTGGTGCTCGACGGGACCATCGTCGCGGTGGCCCTGCCCTCGATCCAGGCCGAACTGGGCTTCAGCTCCGCCGGCCTGGCCTGGGTGGTCAACGCTTACCTCGTCGCGTTCGGCGGGCTGCTCCTGCTGTCCGGCCGGCTCGGCGACCTCCTCGGCCGGCGGCGGGTGTTCCTCGCCGGGCTCGTGGTCTTCACCGCGTCCTCGCTGGCCGCCGGGCTCTCGGCCGACGCGGGAGTGCTCGTGGTCGCGCGGTTCGTGCAGGGCATCGGCGGCGCGCTCGCGTCGGCCGTGGTGCTGGGCATGATCGTGACGATGTACCCCGAGCCGCGCGCGCAGGCTCGCGCGATCGGCGTGTTCAGCTTCACGCAGGCGTCGGGCGCCTCGATCGGGCTCATCGCCGGTGGGGCGCTCACCCAGGCGCTCGACTGGCACTGGACCTTCTACGTCAACCTGCCGATCGGGGTCGCCGCGCTCGTACTGGCGCCGCTGGTGGTGGACGCGGATCGCGGCCGCGGCTTGCGAAGCGGGCTGGACGCGCTGGGCGCGGTGCTCGTGACGGGCGGCGTGATGCTGCTCGTGTACGGGATCGTGCAGGACGGTGAACTCCTGCCGCTCGCGGGCGGGGTGCTGCTGCTGGCCGCGTTCGTGGTGCGGCAGGCGCGGGCACGCACGCCGTTGCTGCCGCTGCGGCTCTTCCGGGTCCGCGCGGTCAGCGGCGCGAACCTCGCGATGGTGTTCATGGTCGCCGGGATGATGGGCTTCCAGTTCGTGACAGCGCTTTACCTGCAACAGGTGCTGGGACTGGGCGCGCTCGGCACCGGGGTCGCGTTCCTGCCCGCGCCGGTGATGATCGCGGTGTTTTCGCTGGGGCTCTCGGCGAAGCTGAGCGCCCGGTTCTCCCCGCGGGTGGTGCTCGTCGCCGGGCTCGCGGTGGTCGTGGCCGGCTTCGCCTTGCTCACGGGCGTGCCCGCCCAGGGCAGCTACTTCGTCCACGTGTTCCCGGCGCTGGTCCTCATGGGTTCCGGTGCGGGAGCGGCGATCCCGGCGGTGATGGGACTCGCGATGTCGGGTGCGGACGCCGCCGACTCCGGCGTCGCGTCGGGCCTGATCACCACCACGCAACAGGTTGGTGCGGCAATCGGCACGGCGGTACTGGCCACCGCCGCCGCGGCGCGGACGGCGGGCCTGGTCGCCGAGCGGACGGCGGCGCGCGAAGCGCTGGCTTCGGGCTACCGGCTCGCATACGGGCTGAGCGCGGGCTTCGTGCTCCTCGCCGCCGCGGTCGCGGCGCTCGTGCTGGCGCGACGGCCGCGTCCGGCCGCGGCACCGGAGCTGTGCGTGGCGGGTCAGGCGAGGTAGGCGGCCAGACCGTGGTGGCCCCGCCGCATCATCCACGCGTGGTTCGCGCGGAAGAACGGCCGGGCCACCACGTCGAGCCGGCGCAGCAACGGTTTGCGCGCCCGCACGTGCTGCGTGATCTCCAGCCGGGTGCCCGGGCCGACGACGTGCAGCGCGCCGGCGAGGAACCCTTCGAGGTCACCGCTGAGCCCGACCCGCAGGTGACCCGATTCCGGGTCCTCCTCTTCGCGGTGCATCGCGATCACGATGCGGTAGGGCAGGTTCGACTGGCAGACGACCTCGGCGGTGTCGTCGTCGACGCGGCGGACCGAGCGCACGTCGGACCACCACCGCGGGTACGCCTCGAGGTCCACGACGGCGTCGAAGACGCGCGGCGCCGGCGCCGACGGGAGCCACCACGTGCTCCGGAACCGGTACTCGGCGCCCGCCACCGCTAAACCTTCGCCGACACCAGGTCGCGGCCGTCGAGCGTGACGATGCCGACCGAGGCGACGTCCGCCGGCGCGACGACGGCCGAACCGTCGAGACCGAAGCCCTGTGTGCTCCACTTCTCCGACACGAGCCAGCTGCCGGCATCCCACTGCGCGCCGTCCTTGGCGGTGACGACGAGCTTGCACCGCTCGCCCGCGGCGATGCCCTTCACCGACACGTGCACCCGGACCCAGCCCGGCGCGGGGATCACCGACGCGGTGAGGCTCGCGCCCGTCGCCGCGTTGGTGGCCGACACGTCGCGCGTGCCGGGCACGGCGACCTGCTGGGTGCCGGTGTCGGGCGCGGTCTGGCGGCCGATGACGACCCCGCCGCCGAGCGCGACCACGGCGACGACGGCCGCGGCCACGAGCGCGAGGCCGCGGCGCTGCCCGGTGCGCCGTGGTGCTTCGACCGGCGGGGCCTGCTCCTCCTCGGCCCGGATCCGCCGCAGCGTGCGCTGCAGCAGCAGGTCACCGCCCTCGGGCGGGCCGTCGAGGAACGCCTCGGGCGGCACCTCGTCGAGCGCCTCCCGCAGGGCGCTGAAGTCCTTGAGCTCGAACCGGCACTGCGCGCACGTGGCCAGGTGGCGTTCGAACTCCGCCGCTTCCGCCGGCTCCAGTGCGCCGAGGACGTAGGCGCCGAGCTGCGCGTGCTCCTGCTCGACCGCGCTCATCTCACTGCCTCCGTTCCGCCGCTCACCATCGCCGCGCGCAGGGCGCGCAGGGCGTAGTACGACCGGGATTTCACGGTGCCGGGCGCGACCCCCAGCAACTCCGCCGCTTCCGCCACCGATCTCCCTCGATAGTAGATCTCCACGAGCACGTCGCGATGTTCTTGCGACAGCCCTTCGAGGGCACCCAGCACCGTCATCGAGTCGACGACGCCCTGGGCGTGGTCGCGTTCCACGGGCGCCGCCAGGGTTTCCGGCCCTTCGGCGACCTCGGCGGGCCTCGACGAGCGGGCGCGCGCCCGGTCCGTGACCAGGTTGCGCACGACGGTGAGCAGCCAGCCGCGGACCGAGCCCTTCCGGTCCTCGGCCAGGTCACCGGCGTGCTTCCAGGCCCGCACGAGCGTCTCCTGCACCACGTCCTCCGCGGCTGCGCGGTCGCCCGTCAGCCGGGTCGCGTACGCCATGAGGCTCCGCCCGTGCTCCGCGTAGAGCTGCTCCACGAGCTGCTCGGCGGCGGCCTTCTTCGGCTGCCCGCGTCCGATCGCCACCCTCGACCTCCCGACGGTGTTCTGGGTAGGCGTGGACAGTACTGCACGACACAGCTCGAAGGCCGGTCGTCGCCGTACGCCCAGTACCGCCGTCGCATCCACCGGGAGATCGCCCCCTTTCCTGGAGAGTCCGTCGTGCTGAGAGGTCCCGACACCCCTGACACGGATGCCGTGCGGCGCCGGTTCACCGGGAGTTCAGAAAGTTCCGCACCGGAATTCGTCGCCGGCGCGCGCCTGGATGGGTGGTGTCGGTGGCCGGGACGTCGCTTGTCGATCACACCGCGCGGTTCCTAAGCTGACGCGGCACCGCCGCCGCCTGGATCGTCCCGGAGGCTCGCCGTGCCCGTGAAAACCCGTCTCGCGCTCGTCGGGCTCGCCGCTCTGTGCGCCGCCGGCTGTGCCGCCGCCCCGGCCGCTCCGGCCCCCGCGTCACCGGACTTGACCGCGACGCTCACCACCCCGACCGACATCGACCTGCGCTGGCCCGCGACCGGTCCCGGCGCGGGCGGGCACCTGCTGGAGTACGCGAACGCCGCCGGAGGCCCGTGGACGGCGCTGCAGTACCTGCCGTCCGCGCAGACCACCTACCGGCACCCGGACCTGATCCCGGAGACGCCGTTCTACTACCGCGTGCGGGAGTTCTTCGGCCCCGTGTCCGCGGTGGTGACGGCGGGCGCGCCGGCTGCGCCCGCTCCCCCGGGCGCGGCGGTTTCCGTGCACACCCCGGGCGACGCCGCCGCCCCGGCCGCGGTGCGAGCCGTCGCCGCCGAGGACGCGGCCGTGCAGTTCACCTGGGCCGACCGCTCGACGGACGAAACCGGTTTCCTCGTGGAGCTGCGCAAACCCGGTGCCACGGACTTCGCGCCGGTCGAGGTCACCGACCCGAACGTGACGACCTGCGCGCTTTCCCCGTTGCCGGGCGAGCAGGGCAGCTCGTTCCGCGTCCGCGCGCTCTACTACGGCCCGGCCTCCCCCGTCGTGCACCGCACGACCGGCAAGGACTGACGCGGCGGGGGGGGGGGGGGGGCGGGGGGGGGGGGGGGGGGGGGGGCCGGGGGGGGGGGGGGGGGGGGGGGGGGGGGGGGGGGGGGGGGGGGGGGGGGGGGG
>NZ_JBITBT010000061.1:0-46563 GCF_044452505.1 Amycolatopsis sp. NPDC051903
TCCGGAATCGCACACTTGCACAACATCCTCCTCGCTGGCTGACCGCAACACCCAGCAACACCAACAACAGCATCAGTTACGAGACATCACTTAGGCCGGCCGCCAACCGGATTCGTTGACGTAGTTCACCTGCCCCGATCCGTCGACCAGTGGCCGGGCATCGGCACTGTTACCGAGTTCGAGGTGGTCCAGCACACCTACCACCAGGTTCGCCTTTGGCCGCTCGACGACGCATTCCGGTCGGACACGGCCGACTTCTGGAGAAGTGAGCCGGAGTGGCAGGCGGTGAAGCACAGGTATCCCGTTGGTTCTGAAGTGATCGCCGAGATCACCGAAGTCTTCACGTCGAACCGTGAATACGTCGTCAGGTTCGGTGGCGTCTGGTCAGTCCTTGAGTGGACGGGCACCCCGCCCGTGGTCGGCGCCAACGCCCGCTTCGTGGTAGATCGCCACCTCGACGCCACCCGGCGGGTGCTGCTGCGCCGAAGCTGACCACTCACCGACCGGCGCATGACACACCCGAGTGAATGCCATAGTGCGGTTAAGCACGAACGTGACCGGCCGCTCGTGCAGGTGTGGCAGCAGGACCGGGGCGACGTGGCTGTAGTCCATCCTGCAAATTGTGTTCGCGGGACGGGGGGACACCACCTGCCCGAGGAGCGTCCCGACCTCGTCGCCGCCAAAATTCGAGACCACCTGAATCGGACCTGACACCCCGGATGTGCCAACCGAACCGATCAGCACCGTTACGGTGACCTCGGGTTCGTCGGCGAGCTCGGCGAACTGGGTCGGCTGGGAACACGTCAGCGCGGGTGACGTAGTAACCGGGATCGACGAACGCCACGTCCGCCGGTGCCACGGTGAAGAACCGGAGCTAGTCCTCCCGGACGATCTCCGGGCACCGCTGCAGCCCCTCCGGCTCGTCGTCCGCGAACACCAAAGCCACCACCGGCAACCTCCCACCAGAACCCCAAGAATCCCCTGGCCAGGAGCCTACTCAGCCACCGCCGACCGGGCGGCCCGTCATCGCCGCGTGACCCCTGTGCCGCTGTCGCCGGGCGAGCGGTGGCTATCGGCACGGTCGTTGGTAAGAACCGCCGTCCGCACGGCGCGAACCAGCCAGCGCGTGTCCCGATCGACGATGAGCACCCCGACGCACCCTGGAGGTTTGGCTGATGATGCGGAGATCACAGGGATGCCGAACAGGTGCTCGTGGACCCGTCGCTGATGCGTGATTGGTAGCCCACTCGACCGCACAACGGTCGTGTCTGCGGCTGCCCCAGCCTTGAACCAGCAATGTCCGTTAAGGACCCGCCTGCCATCCGCGGGCGGGAGAGGAGTTCGCCCGTGTTTGGGAAACGCTATGCCGCGTCGATGATTGCCCGGAGTGCCGAGAACGTCCGGGATCGTCGCCGCTTCCTGCGAGCGGCAGGGATGGCCGGCTTGGGTGTCGTCGGCGCTGGAGCCGTTGGCGGGCTCGCGGCAAGACCGGCGACAGCGGCGGCCGCTGCGGCCGCAGATGGTGCGGTCAGTGACAGTGCGGTGCTCAACTTCGCCCTCAACCTCGAGTATCTCGAGGCCGAGTTCTACTTGCACGCCGTCACAGGCGAAGGACTCGCTGATTCGATGACCACCGGCACCGGGACCCGTGGCGGTGTCACGGGCGGTCGCGCGGTGAAGTTCACGACCAAAACGACCCGCCAGTTCGCCCAGGAGATCGCGTCGGACGAGAAGGCCCACGTCCAGTTCCTGCGGACCGCGCTGGGCTCTGCGGCGGTGAGCCGGCCGCCGATCGATCTGCAGTCCAGCTTCACCGCCGCTGCCCAGGCTGCCGGTCTGGTCAAACCCGGCCACAGCTTCGACGCTTTCGCCTGTGAAGAGAACTTCCTGCTCGCCGCGTTCCTCTTCGAGGACGTCGGCGTCACCGCGTTCAAGGGCGCGGCGCCCCTGATCAGCAACAAGACGTACCTCGAAGCCGCCGCCGGCATCCTCGCAGTCGAGGCGTACCACGCCGCTGGTATCCGCAGCGCGCTTTACCAGCACAGCGGCAGCCTTAGCGGTCCAGGCCACCTCGGCCACGACCTGAAGGAGGCCAGCGTCAAGCTTTCCAACGCCCGTGACAGCCTCGACGGCTCGGTCGACGACGACCAGGGCGTGGTCGACAGCCAGGGCAATGTCAACATCGTCCCGGCCGACGCCAACGGCATCGCCTACAGTCGCTCGCCCGGCCAGGTCCTCAACATCGTCTACCTCACGCCGAAGGCAGCCACCTCAGGCGGGTTCTTCCCCCAGGGCCTCAATGGCGAGGTCAACACCAGCGCCGCCAACGGCTGATCCCAACACCACAAGGCGGGCGTCGGAGCGTCTTGGAGGACGCCCTGGCGCCCGTCGCCTGTTTATGACATCGGAATTGGAAGTCGTTCGGGTCGGCGACCTCGCCGCCGCACCCGGCGAATCGGCAGTAGCGCGGTTCGCGGCTACTGCGGGCGCTCGTCTCACCGGGAGGATGGATGACTACTGAGGACGTGCGGCGCGTCGACATGAAAATCGAGGTGCTGGTGCTTCCCGTCGCCGACGTGGAGCGCACGAAGGAGTTCTACGGGCGGCTCGGCTGGCGGCTGGACGCGACCTCGCCCGGGGTTGTGCGGTTCACGCCGCCCGGATCGGCGTGTTCGGTGCAGTTCGGGGAGGCGCTGACGGATGCCGAGCCGGGATCGGGCAAGGGGTACCTGGTCGTCGCGGACATCGTGGCGGCGCGGGACGCGCTGATGGCCGCGGGGGTCACGGTGGAGGAGATCTTCCACGACGGACCGGGTGGGCGCGAGGCGGGCCTCGATGCGGACCGCGGGATGTACCGGCCGCGCGCGACGTTCGCCGATCCGGACGGCAACCAGTGGCTGCTGCAGGAAAACAGGAGCCGCTTGCCGGGGCGGGTGGACCCGGCGGAGGCGACGTTCTCGTCGGCCGGCGACCTCGCCGCCGCTCTGCGCCGCGCGGAGGCCGCGCACGGTGAACACGAGAAGCGCACCGGCGAGCGAGACATCAACTGGCCCGACTGGTACGCCGAGTACATGATCGCCGAACGGACCGGCACGGAACTGCCGACCTGAGATCGAGACGGAGGCGATCACGACGAAGCGGGAACTCGCGGGCCAGACAGTCGCCCCACGCCGACGCCGCCGGCACCAGCGGCCGGGGGCCGCACCTACAGCTACGACCTCGCCGGCAACATCATCCCCGGCGACGGGCAGACCTACATCCTTGACGACGCCGACCAGATGACCGGGATCGACCCGACCACCGTCACCGCCGCCGGGCAGCATGACGGTGCAGGGCCGGTTGTCCGTAGTGGTGTGCTCGAAGATGTGGGCGCACACGTGCGCGGGTGGGTGGCGACCTCGTCGAAGCCGCGGACGTGGGGCCGGAAGAGCCGGCGCGGCGCCTAACGGGGCCGGTGGGCGTGGCGATCTTCCTCACCGCGCCGGCTGGTCAGAAGGTGCAGACGGTGGTCAAGGACACGAGCGCCCTGGCCGGCGCCTTGGCAGGTGGCGAGATCGGCGCCGAGCGGGGAGCGGCGATCGGAACCTTCATCGAGCCCGGCGGCGGAACGGTGGTCGGCGGGGTCGTCGGCGGAATCGTCGGTGCGGTGGCCGGCAGCGGGATCGGTGACGCCATCAACAGCATCGGTGGCACCATCAGCAGCTGGTTCTAGCCGAAAGGCTGGTGGCCGGGTCCCCGTTGCGGCGCTCGCCGGAGCGGCGACCCGGTACGTGCGTTGGTCAGGGCAGGGACAAGCAGCGGGAGCGCGTGTGGGATCCGAGTCGGTCGACGGTGGGGTGGATCCAGAGTGGTTCGAGTTCTACGACGACACGATCACGGTTGACCCCAGCACCCCTGCCGACCGTGTCTTTTTGTCGGGTTTGCGAGCGCGTGCGGTGTCCTGTAGATGGCCGTGCGAGCCGTATGACACCTGGGCTTATCACGCCATCGACGACGATCAACACGTGCTGAGGGTCGGCGTTTGGTTGGACGACGAGGAAAACGAGCGTCGCCTGCTCACCTGCGGCGTGGAATTCGACGGGACGCACATCGTCGGGGGCGAGTGCTACCACGACATCCCGTTCGATTTCGAGGGGGCGCCTGAGAAAGAGATCGTGTACTCCGGGCCGGTGGAGATCCTGGTGCAGCGGGCCGGTGAATATTTCGAGCGGGTGTTGAGCCGGCCGATCGAGCTGCGCGAGTGGTTCGAGAACGGAGACGAAGTCTACCGGGAGTGGGTTTTGGCTCATACCGAACGGGCACTCACCGCGCAGCTGAAACCGAAGCCGGACCGATCGGCAGACCGGGTCACCCTGGTCCGCGGTGTCCGAGAGCCTGAGGCCCGCAGCGGTGGCGGTCGGAACCGCTGGTGGGAGTTCGGCAACCGAGGGGGCAGTAGTTGAGTGGGGAAGACGAGAATGAGCGACCACCCGCTGCGGGACGACGACGCTGATCCGGCCGAGGTGCTGGCGCTGGCGGACCGGGTCCGGGAAACGCCGGGCGAGGGCACCGTCGCGCTGCTGGCCGAGCGCAGCCGAGGCCGGTCGTGGCTGGGCGAGATCCCGGTTGCCACCGAGGCAACCGTCGGCACGCTGCTGGAGTTCCTGGAGCAGTACCCGACCGGCTCCGACTCACCGATCCAGCTCGTGCCATCCACGATCGAGCCGCCCAGCGCCCAGCTCGCGTTCCACTCGATGTTGCCACAGGCCGAGTTCCATCCGCGGGAAGTGGAGGAGCCCGACGCCCGCGCGCCGCTGTACCCGGGCACGTGCGCGGTGTGGCGGTACGCGGGCACGCTGCCCCGCCCCCGCGGTCGCCCCCCTCCCCGGAGGCCGCGGCTCGAGTGCGGGCTCTCGCCGTACCGGCGTGGCCGCACATTCTCGCCATCCACCGGCGGGCGGGCGCACTGGCCGACGTGCCCCTTGACGACCTCCTCGGCGTGCTGGTGCACCCGCCGGCGCCGCCGGAGGAGCCGCGCTGGTGGCGGCCCGACGTGTGGGTCAGGGCGGTGCAGGTCATGGCCTGCCTCGGCATCTCGTGGCACCGGCTTGACCAGCCGTGGCGTGGGTCGGAACGGGCCCGGGTGCTGTCCGAACTGTGTTTCGGGCCGGAGGACTGGGTCACCGAGGCAGCGGCCTTCGCCATGGTCGCCGCGGCCTGGATGGACCCGCAACTGCGGCAGGACGTGGGTGCGACGGTGGCGGTGCGGTGGTCCCAGGCCGAGAAGGCCAGCCACAGGCGGGCGGTGACCATCCTCAGCTCCCTGACCGAACTGGTCCTCGCCTGCCCCTGGCTCGGCGACCAGGTCGGCGACGTCGCTCGCGCCCTGCGCGCTCACCTCCGGTCCGCGGAGCCAGAACCCGTCCCTGAGGATCGCATCAAGGAGTTCGACGACATCGCCCGCTCCCACGCTCCTGGCCACCTGCCCCGCCGCCTTTTCGGCTTCGGCCACCGCTCACCTCGTGAGTGAGAAGAGTTGATATCGGGCAACGGCACGGTGGTCGCCACTGCGACGAAGCCGAACGGGATGTCTTCGCGACGTCGTTGGCGCCCATCGAGCAGGCGATCGCCGACAGCGCCGCGTTGCCGGGAAAGGAGAACGACGAGGAGCAGCATGCCGCGGAGAACTTGCTGCGGCTCAAGGCCGACCGGGACCGCGTCGAGCAGGTGCGGGCCCTCGGCTTCACCGGCCTGCAGTTGAGGTGACGCGGCCATCCCGCGGGCAAAATCCAGCGTTGAGGCAGGGGTGCTTCACGGCTGTCGGTGCGGCAGACTCAGCCTGACGGAAGCGTCCGTGGCCGGCTACTGGCAGGGTCCCGTATTCGATCGTTGCGTATTCCCCAGGTCTCGGGGGAGATGGAGCGACTGTCTTGCCGTGGCGTAGCGGGGCTCGGGGCAGCACGCGCGGTTTCGTGTAGCACCTCGAGCCCGTGCTTGCTCGCCAACTGACAACGACAGCGCTCTCCAGCGGTGCGGAGTCTAGGACTCCGAACGCAATCCCAGAGCACTGTGCTCCACGACGCCCGAGGGAAGATCACTCCTTCCTGAAGCCCGGCCAGTCAGCTCCCGTAGGCCAGCCCGCAGGTCGGCGGCCGGTTCGCCGAGGACGATCGCGCTGATGACCAGTTCCAGCATCAGACGGTCGTACTCGTCGCCCATGCTCCGATAGCGCTCCGTGTCGCCTTCTACCACAGCGGAGGCGATCTTTCTCCCGCCTTTAGGCACTTGGGCAAAGGACGCCTCATAGATGCCGTGTCCGGTCCAGCTCCGGTGGATGAAAAGCACGTCGCCTTCGCAGAAGACGTTCCACTTCTCGTCCATGTTCCGCGCTCGATATCCGCGCCGGATCCGGTCCCAGTCCTCGTCCGTCCAGACCCGGTCCGGCAGCCGAGGCAGCGGCCTGGGTGTAGTTATTGGTTGGAGACGCCGGAACGAGTCTCCGGTGAGCGGGGTATCGGCAGCCATGACGGTACGACGGCCGTGACGACATCACCGCAGCCGTCCGGGCTCTGCTCGACGACGAAGTTCTCCATGGTCGCACGTTGCACGAGGCAGCCGAACGAGTCTGCGTGGACAGCATCGCCGCCCACTTCTCCACCAACGAGCTGCCCGCCCCCGACCTGATAATCGGGTCGCGACGTAGCGGTTCCAGGTGCCGCCTGCGTTCCGAAACCAGTGGTTTCACCCTGGGCGCGCCAGTGTGAACAGCGCGAACGCAACCGAAGTTGATCTTGAAAACACTTCAGTGACGATGAAGTTACGCAGGAATTTGAGCTTAGGTATCGCAACGCGCTGTGGCCCGAGGGGCGCATGTTCAGCGTGGCGCAGCTGGTCATGCGTCGTGGACGATCCGCAGGTTTGGGCGTGCCGGCCGAAGTGCTCGCCCGGCACGGTCGGCGCATGCGATCTCGTATTGGACCTGCGCGATGCGGAAGAACGCAGGCGGCTCGTCGGGGTCGATGTTCGGGTAGGCGGGGAGCCCGCGGCCGGGCGAGTCTTCTTCGCTGTCGTCGTCTTCGGTCATGAGGTACTGGAGCTGGCCGAGGACCTCTTGCGGATCCATCTCCCACGCCCTGCCGAGCCAGACGCCGGTCACCGTGAGGTTCGCGAGCAGCCTCATCGTTGTCCACCTCCTCGCGCAGGATGGCGAGGCGCTGGCGGATAAGGCTCAGCGCGGTGAGCCGATCGGCGATGAAGTCGGTCGCGGACACGAGCGCAGTGTGCCGGGCTGGGCCGCTGCCGCGATCAGGTGACGTCCGTCACCGAGCGAGCCTGCGGCCCGTGCTCGCAGGCGGCCACACCGTCAAAGGACTGACAAAGGAAATCAACTACTTTCTGCACCTGTTCGGGGAGACCGCGCCGGGAACACCCTCATGAGCCGATCGCAGGCTCTGCGATGATGCGGGCCATGACCGCAGAAACTCGGGTGTCCGATCGCGTAGCCGCCATCTCGGAATCCGTGACGCTCAAGGTCGACGCCAAGGCCAAAGCGCTCAAGTCCGCCGGCCGACCGGTGATCGTCTTCGGGGCGGGCGAGCCGGACTTCCCGACGCCGGACTACATCGTCGAGGCTGCGGCGAAGGCCTGCGCGGACACCCGCAACCACCGCTACACCCCGGCTGGCGGCCTGCCCGAGCTGAAGGCGGCCATCGCGGAGAAGACGCTGCGCGACTCCGGCTACGAGGTCGATGCCGCCCAGGTGCTGGTGACCAACGGTGGCAAGCAGGCCATCTACGAGGCCTTCGCGGCCATCCTGAACCCCGGCGACGAGGTTGTCGTGCCGGCGCCGTACTGGACCACCTACCCGGAGTCGATCAGGCTCGCCGGCGGTGTCCCGGTGCCAGTCGTGGCCGACGAGACCACCGGCTACCGGGTGTCGGTCGAGCAGCTGGAGGCGGCCCGCACCGAGCGCACCAAGGCGCTGCTGTTCGTCTCGCCGAACAACCCCACCGGCTCGGTCTACACCCGCGAGGAGGTCGAGCGGATCGGCCGTTGGGCCGTCGAGCACGGGCTGTGGGTGCTCACCGACGAGATCTACGAGCACCTGGTGTACGAGGGCGCGGAGTTCCACTCGATGCCGGTGGTGGTGCCCGAGGTGCGCGAGCGCTGCATCGTTGTCAACGGGGTCGCCAAGACGTACGCCATGACCGGCTGGCGGGTCGGCTGGGCCATCGGCCCGAAGGACGTCATCAAGGCCGCCGCCAACTACCAGTCGCACGCCACCTCCAATGTCGCCAACGTCTCCCAGGTCGCCGCGCTGGCCGCGGTCTCGGGCGACCTGTCCGCGGTCGCCGAGATGCGGTCCGCCTTCGACCGTCGCCGCCGCACCATCGTGCGGATGCTCAACGAGATCGACGGCTTCGTGTGCCCGAACCCCGAGGGCGCTTTCTACGCCTACCCCGCGGTCAAAGGTGTGCTGGGCAAGGAGATCCGCGGCAAGCGCCCGCAGAGCTCGGCCGAGCTCGCCGAGCTGATCCTGGACGAGGTCGAGGTCGCCGTGGTGCCCGGCGAGGCCTTCGGCACCCCGGGCTACCTGCGCATGTCGTACGCGCTCAGCGACGAGGACTTGGTGGATGGCGTCTCCCGCATCCACAAGCTGATCGCGGAGGCCAAGGACTGACCCTGGGGCGAAGCACTGGCCGCAATCCCAGCAGGCCCTTGTCCAAGCCGCTTACCCCTGCGTGGCCTCGCTGCTCCCGCACGAACGCCGCTACGCCAACGCAGCTACGACAACTTCGAGAATTCCGCGCCGGACGCCGCTGCGGCAGCGGGCACCGGCGGTTCAGCACCGCGCGCTTGTTCATCAGCCGTATCCGCATGCGGGCGGAGCAGAAGCCTGCTTGCTGATGGGCGTCCTTGATCCCGGGGTCGCCGACTGGGGAGCCTTCGCGGTGATGTCGTCTGCCAGCTTGGTCAGCGCGTCGATCATGTCCTGAAACCGTCCCTGGCGCTTGATCCAGGCGCCGGCGCCGGCCTTCTGCTGCCCGATCGCGTCGAGTGCTTTGTGCTTACTGGCACGCGCAGCCGGCTTTCCTGGCCGCAGCGCGAGCAGGTGTAGGACGGCCGGACGCCGGCGTTCTCCGCGGTGATGGCCACCAGGTCGGCCGGGGTGCGGCCGAGGGTGTCGCAGAACGCGGACAGCACCTGCAGAGACAACCGTTCCGGGGTGCCTGGGACCAGGCGGTGGACCTGGGACGCGGACAGGTCGATGCCCCGTTCCTGCAGCAGCGGAACCAGCTCGGCGGCGGTGAAGACCCCGCGGGTGGCCATGATCTCCCGCAGCCGCCAGGTGTAGCCGACTTTTCGCTTCACGAGTGCTGGCCAGGGCCGCGGCGACCACGTTGTCGAGGTGACCGCGAAGCGTGCGCTCGCGTCAGGGGTCCAGTCCCAGACGGTCATCACGCTGCGCTGCTTGGGTGGTGAGCCCTTCTGCGCTTTGCCGAACCGGACCCGGCACAACCCGTACTCACCGAGTTCTGGTCCGGCCACGTTGCGGGCGAAGGCGGCCGCGTCCAGCTCAACCGCGGATTGCTGCGCCGGCTCGGCTGCCGATCCGGAACGTCGTCAGATCGAGGCCGCGCGGGGCACCTGGTGCCCGAGCATCGTGCTCAGCTTCGCGGCGCCGTTCATCACCATCTCCGCGAGCTGCTCCTTCGCCTCCTCGCGAAAGCGCATCTCCGGGATCGTGAGCGTGAGGCTGCCGACGGCGATGCCGTCCGCACCGAGGATCGGAGCCGCGATGCCCCGCGAACCGACGATCTTCTGCCCCCGCGAGAACGCGAACCCCGTCTGCCGGATCGACTCCAGCTCGCGGCGCAGGACGCTCGCGGTGGGCGCCTTCTCTCCCGATACCGGGGCCGGTGCGCGCTCGGCGAGGATCGCCTCGATCTCGTCATCGGAGAGGAACGCCAAGATCGAGCGGCCGGACGCGCCCCAGTTGACCGGCACGGGCGAGTTCAGCTCGATCCGGTAGGACAGCGGGTTGGGCGAAGTGTGCTCGGCCGCGTAAATCATCTCCCGCCGTCGCGGCAGGTACACGCCCAGCAGGCAGGCTTCCTGGCTGCGCCCGACCACCTCCGCCATCACCGGGCGGGCCAGCTTCACCAGATCGCGCCGGGCGGCCAGCAGCGCGCCGAGCCGCTGGCACTCCGCGGTCGGGCCCCAGCGCCGGGTTGCCGGGTCGGGCTCGACCATATCCTCCTTGGCCAGCAGGTCCAGCAGCCGGTGCACGGTCGGTCGGGGCAGTCCGAGCGTCTCGGTGAGCTCGGCGACGCTCACGTCCTCGCGGGCCTCAACCACGGCGCGGAACACCGAGATGACGCGGGCGACCGTGCCCGTGGGGGGTTCCGATCCCTTTCGCATAGTGGATCACTTTATCACTCAGCGGACAGAAGTAGAGGCCCCGGATCATTGACAACCCGTTGTGCCACAGCCTAGCTTGGTCGGCAACACGTCCACTCAACGATTAGTTTGTCCACTCAGTGGACTCTTCTCGAACCCGGTTGATCGTAGGAGTCGAGTGATGACAACGCTGTCGCCAGTCGCAGGCCGGATACGGCATCGTGCGGCGCTCGCCGCCGGTGTCGGCAACTTCATGGAGTGGTTCGACTTCGCCGTCTACGGCTTCTTCGCACCCACCATGGCCGAAGTCTTCTTCCCTGACAGCAGCGCCACGGTCGGCCTGCTGTCGTCGCTCGCCGTGTTCGGCGTCGCGTTCTTCTTCCGCCCCATCGGCGGCCTGGTCCTCGGTTCGCTCGGCGACCGGCGGGGCCGCCGGTTCACGCTGTCGGTCTCGGTGGTGATGATGGGCGCGACCACGACGCTCATCGCCGCACTGCCCAGCTACCACACCGCCGGTGTGCTCGCCCCGGTCCTGCTGACGATCCTGCGCTGCCTGCAGGGCTTCTCCGCGGGCGGCGAATGGACCGGGTCCTCGGCGTTCCTGCTGGAGATGACCCCGGCCCACCGCCGAGGCCTCTACGGCAGCGTCATCTCCTCGACCGCGGCGCTGGCCACGGTCGCGGGCAGCTTCGTCGCGCTGCTCGTGCAGTCGGTGGTGAGCGCCGAGAGCCTGCTCTCGTGGGGCTGGCGGCTCCCGTTCCTCATCGCCGCGCCGCTCGCCCTCATCGGGCTCTACGTGCGGCTGAAGCTGGACGAGACCCCGGTCTTCGAGGAGCTCAAGGCACTGGGCAAGGTTGCCGACAAGCCGCTGCGTGCCGCGGGGAAGCGGGACCTCAAGCCGGTGCTGCTCACCCTCGCCATCGCGGCGGTGCAGGGGCTGGGCTTCTACTATCTGGCAACCTACGTGGTGAACTACCTCTCGCAGACCGTTCACCTGTCACGGATCAGCGCGCTGGTGCTCAGCGCGATCGGGCTGGCCATCTACATGGGACTGTGCCCGGTCGCCGGCATGATCTCCGACCGGTTCGGCCGCCGCCGGGTCAACCTCACCGGCAGCATCGGCTACGTCGTGCTCGGGCTGCCCGCGTTCGTGCTGATGGGCCAGGGCGGCGTGGCGCCGGTGCTGATCGGGATGTTGCTGCTGATCCTGCCGCAGACGCTGGTGAGCGTGACCACCGTGGTCATGCTGGTCGAACTGTTCCCGGCGGCGACCCGTTCCAGCGGCAGCGCCACCGGCTTCAACATCGCGCTGGCCTTCGTGGCCGGGCCGGGGCCGTTCGTCGCCAGTGCGATCGCGAGCGCCACCGGCAGCAGCGTGTGGCCCGCCTCGTACATGGTGCTGGTCGCGCTGGTCGCCACCGCGTTCCTGATCAAGTTCCTGCCCGAGACCGCGGGGCGGAACATCGGCACGCCGGAGCGGGCGGTCGTGGCGGAGGTCGGCTGATGGACACCTGGGAGGTGCTGGCGATCCGGTTCGCCACCAGGCAGACGGTCGCGAGCCAGGTCTACCTCAACTACCACGTCTACGGCGAGCCCGACCGTCCACTCGGGATGGACTACTTCTTCTGGGTCCTGCGCAGCGGCGAGCGCACCATCGTCGTCGACACCGGCTTCACGCCCGAGGTCGGCGCCCGCCGGGGACGCACGACGACGATCCCGGTCCCGGACGCGCTCGCCCGGCTGGGCATCGCTCCCGCGACGATCGAGCAGGTGGTGATCACCCACGCGCATTACGACCACACCGGCCATGTCGATCTTTTCCCGCACGCGGAGATCCTGATTTCGGCCAGGGAGCTGGACTTCTGGACCGGCCCGTACGCCGAGCGCGTCCAGTTCGGGCACTCCGCCGAGCCGCCGGACATCGCCGAGATCGTCAAAGCCGACCGAGACGGGCGGGTTACCCGGCTGCCCGAGCGGCACCAGCTCGCGCCCGGCATCGAGCTGCTCGAGGTCGGCGGGCACACGCCGGGTCAGCTGGTCGCCCTGGTGCGCACCGAAGGCGGCACGGTCGTGCTGGCCTCGGACGCGGTGCACTACTACGAGGAGGTCGAGCTCGACCGCCCGTTCCTGGTGGTCGCCGACCTCGAGGCGATGTACCGAGGCTTCGACGAGCTCTCCACCATCGCCGCACAGCCCGGCACGGTGCTGCTGCCCGGGCACGACCCGCTGGTACTGGAGCGCTTCGAGCCGCTGGACCCCGCCGTCCCCGGCTTCGCCGTGCGGGTCGGGCCCACCACAGAGAGGAAGAGCTGAATGCTGGAAGGCAAGGTCGCCGTGGTCACCGGCGCCGCCGGCGGCATCGGGGCGGCGAGCGCACGCCGCCTCTCGGACGAGGGCGCGAGCGTCGTCGTGGTGGACCTCGACCAGGACGGCGCGGAGAAGGTCGCGGCCGAACTACCCGGGCCGGCGGTCGCCGTGGGCGCGGACGTCTCGCGCGAGGAGGACGTCGAGCGCTACACCCAGGTCGCCCTCGACCGTTTCGGCCGCCTCGACTTGCACCACCTCAACGCCGGCATCACCGGCCCCTTCGCCGAGCTGCCCGACCTGAGCGTCGCCGAGTTCGATCACGTCATGGGCGTCAACCTCCGCGGACCCTTCCTGGGCGTGCGCGCGGCCTTCCGCCGGTTCCAGGTCCAGGGCGGCGGCGGAGCGATCGTCATCACCGCGTCGATCGCCAGCCTGCGCGGCAGCCACGACCTGCTCGCTTACCAGACGTCCAAGCACGGCGTGCTCGGCCTGATGCGCGGCGCGGCGATGTACGGCGGGCCGATGGGTGTGCGGGTCAACGCCGTCGCTCCCGGCCTCGTGCCGACCGGGCTGTTCACCGCCGCGAAGGACGAGTCGGGCGGTGGCAACGACATGCTCCAGCGCGGCACGACAGTTCCGTTGCGCCGCACGGGAACCCCGGACGAGATCGCGTCCGTCGTGGCCTTCCTGCTCAGTGACGGCGCTGCCTACGTGCACGGTGAGGTGGTGTCGGTGGACGGCGGCTCGGCGATCGTCAGCACGGTCCGCCCCTCGGGCGGCGCGGGCGCGTGGGACACCACGGCGGTCGACCGGCGCGGAAAGGAGAACGCATGAGTAAGCCCAGGATCGGGGTGATCGGGCTCGGCAACATGGGTGGCCGGATCACCCGCCGGATCGTCGGCAGCGGGCAGCCGGTCATCGGGTACGACCCGGTGCCGGGGCGCGCCGAGGAGGCGGGCGCGACGGCCGCGGCCTCGATCGCCGAGGTCACCAAAGCCGCCGATCACCTGTTGCTGTCCCTGCCGGACAGCGCCGTCATCGAGAAGGTGGTGCTCGGTGCGGACGGCGTGCTCGCCAACAGCCGGGACGGGCAGATCGTGGTCGACCTGAGCACCGCGGCGCCTTCCTCGACGGTGAAGCTGCACGAGGCGTTCGCCGCGCGCGGGGTCGAGTTCGTCGACGCCGGCATCTCCGGCGGGGCCGCCGCGGCGGACAAGGGCACGCTGACGCTGATGGTCGGTGGCTCGGCCGAGGCGCTGGCCCACCTGGAGCGGACGCTGGAACCGTTCAGCGCCAAGGTGTTCGCGATGGGCGGCACCGGCGCCGGGCACACCACCAAGGTGCTCAACAACTTCCTCAACGCCGTGAGTCTCGCTGCCACCGCCGAGACGCTGGTCGCCGGGAAGAAGGCCGGCCTGGACATGCACCGCTTGCTGGAGGTGCTCAACGCGAGCACCGGCGTCAACTTCGCCACTCTCAACCGGTTCCCGCACATCGTCGACGGCGACTACCTCGAAGGCGGACTGACCAGCACGCTGATGATGAAAGACGTCGTGCTGTACGTGAACCGCCTGCGGGAGCTGGGCGTGCCGACGCTCAATTCCGCCGGGCCGATGGCGAGCTTCGCACTGGCGCAGTCGCTGGGCTACGCCGACCAGATCAGCAATCGTGTCGTCGACGCGATCGGTGACGCCGCCGGCGGGGTCCGGCTGCACGACGAGGAGGCAGGGTGAAGATCGTCCACGGCAGGCCGGACAAGGCCGAGACGGAGGAACGGGGTGCGACGTTCGACGGCACCGTGTGGGCCGACCCGGTGCTGCCCGCCACCGACGGGGTCACGATCAACTCGATCTATTTCACCCCCGGCGCGCGCACGCACTGGCACCGCCACGAGCGCGGTCAGATCCTTCAGGTGACGACCGGCAGCGGCTGGGTGTGCAGCGAAGGCGAAGCACCGCAACGGCTTCAGGCCGGTGACGTGGTGTGGGTGCCGCCCGGCGAGCGGCACTGGCATGGCGCGAGCACCGGCTGCGCGCTCGCACACGTGGCCATCTCGCTCGGCACGACGCAGTGGGAGACACCGGTCGGCGAGGACGAGTACCTCGCCGCGGAACAGCAGTGAACGACGAACGGGGATTGAAGAACATGGATCAGGCAAGGTTCGAAGCGGGACTCGCGACACGGAAGGAAGTCCTGGGCGCCGAACACGTCGAGCGGTCGCTCGCGAAGGTCACCGACTTCTCGAGGCCCGTGCAGGAGCTCGTCACCGAGTACTGCTGGGGCGAGGTGTGGACGCGCGACGGGCTGGAGCACAAGACCCGCAGCATGCTCAACCTGGTGATGCTCACCGCGCTCAACCGCATGCACGAGCTGGCTGTGCACGTGCGGGGCGCCGTGCGCAACGGCTGTACACAGGCCGAGATCCAGGAGGTACTGCTGCAGACGGCTGTCTACTGTGGAGCCCCGGCCGCGCTGGAGTCGTTCCGCGTAGCCGAGCGGGTGCTGACCGAGCTGCAGGCCGAAGGGGCCGAGGTCCCGTGAGTACCCCGCTGGCGCCTGGCGCTGTGCTCGGATTCGTCGGGCTCGGCAACATGGGCACGCCGATGGTCCGTCGGCTCGTGGAAGCCGGTTACACCGTCCGCGGTTTCGACACCGACCCGTCCGCGCGGGAGCGGATCGCGACTCCGGTCGCCGAGCTGACCGCCGTCGCTGAGACCGCGGACGCGATCCTGCTGATGCTGCCGAGCTCCGACGTCGTGGAGCAGGTGCTGTTCAAAGGTGGGCTGCTCGAAGCCGCCCGCCCCGGCACGGTTCTCGTCGACATGGGCTCCTCCCGCCCGCACTCGACGCGGACGGTGGCCGAGTGGTCGGCCAGCCGCGGCGTGCCGATGGTCGACGCGCCGGTGTCCGGCGGGGTCCTCGGCGCCGAGGCCGGCACGCTCGCCGTGATGGCCGGTGGTGCGGCGGAGGACGTCGAGCGTGTCCGCCCGCCGCTGGAATGCCTGGGCAACAAGGTTTCTCACGTGGGCGGGGTCGGCGCCGGGCATGCGCTCAAGGCGCTGAACAACCTCATGTCCGCCACGCACCTGCTGGTCAGCTCCGAGGCGCTGTTGGCGGGGCAGGAGTTCGGGCTCGACCCGGCGGCGATGCTGGAGGTCGTCAACGGCTCCAGCGGGCGCAGCGGGTCCACGGAGGCGAAGTGGCCGAAGTTCGTGCTGCCCGGCACGTTCGACTCCGGGTTCGGCCTGCGTCTGATGCTCAAGGACATGCGCATCGCGGTCGACCTGGCGCGCGAGATCGGGTGGCCCTCGGTGCTCGGCGAGTCGGCGGTGGAGCTGTGGGCCAAGGCAGCGGAGGAGCTGCCGGCCGATGCCGACCACACGGAGATCGTGAGGTGGCTGCAGAACGGACACGGGAAGGGATGAGCAGATGACGACGGTCCTGAGCAGCAGGCAGGAGGAGCTGAAGGCGGAGTTCCAGCGCGTCCGCGGCACCTGGAGCGACGCGTGGGAAGCCATCCTGCGCCACGACCCGGACTTCCTGGCCGCGTACCTGAAGTTCTCCGCCGTGCCGTGGCAGAAGAACCACCTGGACGACAAGGTCAAGGAGTTCGTCTACATCGCCGCCGACTCCGCCGCGACCCACCTGTACTCTCCCGGCACCCGCCAGCACATCCGGGCCGCGCTTGCGTTCGGCGCGACCAAGCAGGAGATCATGGAGGTCATCGAGCTGACCTCCACCCTCGGCATCCACGCCTCGAACATCGGCGTGCCTCTGCTGCTGGAGGTGCTCGAGGAGGAAGGCGTCCGCAAGGGGCCGAAGCCGCTGGATGCGAACCAGGAGCGGATCAAGGCCGAGTTCACCGAGAACCGCGGCTACTGGCACTCGTTCTGGGACGGGCTGCTGGAGGTCGACCCCGAACTGTTCGAGGCATACACGGAGTTCTCCTCCGTGCCGTGGCGGACTGGGGTGCTGGAGCCGAAGGTCAAGGAGCTGATCTACACGGCCTTCGACGCCTCGGCGACACATCTGTACGTACCCGGACTGAAGCTGCACATGCGCAACGCCGTGCGTTACGGCGCCACGCAGGAGGAGATCATGGAGGTGCTGGAGATCGTCAGCGTGATCGGCATCCACGCCGCAACGGTCGCCGTGCCGATCCTGGACGAGGAGCTCGCGCGCGCCGAAGAGGCGAAATGAGCGGGTTCGAGGTCGTCCAGGTCCGCTACGGCGAGCGGGTCACGCGAAAGAGTGCCGTCCTGTACGACTACTCCTCCTACGGCGAGCCGGACGGCGACCTGCACATGGACTACAACTTCTGGGTCCTGCGTGACGTGTCGAAGACCATCTTGCTGGACACCGGGTACGACATCACCGAGCGCGACTGGCTCGGTGAGCAACCGGTCATCCCCACGGCTGACGCGTTGGCGCTGCTGGGCATCGACCCGCTCGAAGTGTCCACAGTGGTCACTTCGCACTTCCACTACGACCACATCGGGCACCTGGGCCTGTTCTCGGGCGCGGAGGTGGTCGCGGGGGCGGCCGAGTACGAACATTGGTTCGGCAAATGGGGCCGTGGCGAGCTCGCGGGGGAGTTCGCCACGGCCGCGCACCTGGAGGCGGTCCGGCTCGCCGAGCGGGAGGGCCGGCTGCGCCTGGTGCGCGAAAAGACGGAAGTGTGCCCGGGCGTGACGGTCCACCCGGTCGGCGGGCACTCTCCCGGTGAGCTGCTGACCGTGGTCGAGGCCCGGTCGGGGCCGCTGATCCTCGCCGCCGACGCGGCGCACTTCTACGAGCAGATCGAGCACGAGTGGCCGTTCTTCGCCTTCACCGACCTCGGCGAGATGCGCCGGGCGCTGTCGCTGATCAACCGCCTCGCGGCCGAGACCGGGGCGGTGGTGATCCCCGGGCACGATGGCCGGGTGCGCGAGAAGTTCCCCGCGGTGGCCGGTTCCGCCGCGGAGATCGCGACGGTGCTCGGCTGATGTTCGTGGCACTGGAGGAGGCCCGGGCCGTCGCGGTGCGCGCGCTGCAACGGCTCGGGCTGGACGCGGCGGAGGCCGACGCCACGGCCGGCCACCTGCTTGACTGCGAGCTGCGCGGCCTGCACTACGCGGGCCTCGCGCGCATCCTCAGCATCGCCGACCGGCTCGCGAAGACGCCGGAGCCCCCGCGGCCGATCGAGGTCGTGCGGGAGACCGGGGTGTCGGCACTGCTCGACGGCGGCGACAAGCTCGGTTACCTGGTGGGCCGCCGGGCGACGGAGCTGGCGATCGACAAAGCGGAAGCCAATGGGATCGCGCTGGTGGGCGCACACAACACGTATTACACCGGGATGCTCTCGTACTACGCCGAGATGGCGACGCGGCGTGACCTGGTCGTGCTGATCGCGTCCAACGCGACGCCGTGGGTGGCGCCGCACGGCGGGAACGAGGCCCGCTTCGGCACGAACCCGATGTGCTTCGGATTCCCCAGCACCGGTTCGCCGGTCATCTGGGACATCGGGACCTCGGAAATCATCCACGCTCAGGCGGTGCTCGCGGGGCGGCTCGGCCAGTCGCTGCCGTCCGGTGTGGCCTACGACGCGGCCGGCGCGCCGACGACGGACCCGGTGGCCGCGCTCGGCGGGGCGTTCACCCCGTGGGGCGGGCACAAGGGCAGCGGGCTGGCGATCGTCGTGCAGCTGCTGGGGACGCTCGCGGGCTCCCCGATCCTGCCCGGCGAACTGACGGATTTCGGGTTCCTGATCATCGCGCTGCGCCCGGATCTCCTCCGGTCCACTGAGGACTTCAAGCGCGATGTCCGCGGTTACGCCGACGCGATCCGTGGCACCCGGCCGGTCAGGGCGGACTCGCCCGTACGGATGCCCTTCGACCGCTCCGCCGCTCAGCGGGAGGAGACCTTGGCGCGCGGAGGTTTCGAAGTTCCGGAACCGGTCCTTGCGGCGGTGCGGGCCCTTTAGGGCGTCATGAGCCGGCGGGCGCTGATCGCCAGCTTCGAGAGCGGACGCGAACTGTCGGCGGCGAGTAGACCGAGCATGTCCCATGCGGGCGCGGTGGCTTCGACCTCGACGGCGGCGGCCAGCCAAGGCAGGTTCAACATCCGCGCAGTGTGGATGCGGTGGTTGCCGTTCAGGTCGGTTCCGCAGCCCGTGAGATCGCCTTCCCGGCACCGCAGCGCCCGCTGCGCGGTCCGGCGCGCGGCCAGGTGCTGGTCGTAGATCGGACCGCGGAGCTCAAGCAGGTCATGCACCCCGGGACCTTCCTGGGACCGATCGGAGTCTGGACCGGTGCTGACCCGGTGTGGCCGTTCCGTAGAGCGGGCCGACCCACCCGGGGGCCCGCATCAACGAGATCTCCTCGCGGAAAGCTCGTGGGTGGAGGCGTTCATGTCGGTGGCGCGGAGCAGTCCTTCTGCGATGTCGAGGGGTACCTCGGGGCGCTGGGAGCCGAACTCGCCCCACCTGGGGTGGCCGGTGTGCACGAGTTGGTCGGTGCGCACCCATTCACGGTGTTGGCGAAACCGCCGTGGTCGTGATTCTTCGGCAGCCCGCTCGGCGAGGTCAGCGTCGCGACGCGGCCGGCGTGCGTGGCCGCGTCGTTTGGTGCGTTCCACACGTACGGCCAATCCGGCGCGCGCCCGCCTGCGGTGTTCTTCGGCGGAGCGGCGGTGACGGTGTCGGGGTTGTGCGAGCCCTCACCGAGTTCGAGGCCCGATCGTTTCGCGTTCGTCCTCCGGAACCAGGCGGGCCAAGACCCGGACAAGCGCCCCGAGCACGCTCACGAAGCGGCCCACACAGTGCCGGCCCTGCCGGCACGCGACGGCCGATGCCGGTGCGCCGGATCGGCAGGTCGAACTCGCCCGGGATGCCGCTCCTGAACCACGTTCCTCGTCACTCAGGCGCGATACGCAGTCAGAGTGACACTCTGGGCTCATCTCCGATCGTCCATCCCCGTGATCTACGAACCAGCTTGTGTGCGGCGGCGTGGGCTGGGCGGTTGCCGTTGGAGGGCCGGCCCTGTCGCTCGCCCATCGACAGGCCGACGGTCCGGGTGATCTCGTCGATCGCCTGAGACGCCTGCCGGAACGGCTCAGTAGCTGGGCGGGGTGATCGAGATGATGAAATCAGAGGCTTTGCGATGGGGGTTGACGTAGCGGTGCGGCAGGCGCGAGTCGAAGTAGCAGCTGTCGCCGACGTCGAGCGCGCGTTCAGTACCGGCCACCTCGACCACGAGCTTGCCCGCGATGACCACCGCGCACTCCTCGCTGGGATGCGACCACGGTTCGTCTGCCGATGCCGTGCCCGGCGCGAGCGTGCCCTGCAGCACTTCCAGCCGTCCGCGTCCAGCCGAGATGCGGGAGTACACGATCCCGCCCGGTGACTGGATCTGCATGCGGGTGTCCCGGCGCACCACGGCGACATCGTCGGTCTCGGACTCCTCGAACAGGCTGAACAACGGCACGTCGAGCGCCTTGGCGATCTTGCGGATGGTGACCAGGCTCGGGTCCGCGAGCTCCCGCTCCACCTGGCTGATCAGCCCGGTGGACACCTCGGCGCGCCGGGCCAGCTCGGTGACCGTCAGGCCGCGCGCCGCCCGCAGTTCTCGAATCCTGCTGCCTACCACCTGGCCATCCTCGCACGCAGCCGGATCAACCGGGCTCGCTGACGGGCTTCGGCGTCGCCGTGTCGGCCGTCTCAGGGGGCAGGCCGACGGCGATCGCGGCCGGGCCCGGCGCCCGGGTGACCAGACTGACGAGCACGGTCACCACGGTGTTGACGACGAGCGCGGGCAGCCCGATCACGGTGCCGGGCGGGCACAGCGACAGCAGCGCAGCGTTCAACGGCGGGAGGACGATGCCGGCGGTGCCCACGATCACCCCGCACAGCGCGCCGAGCGCGGTGATCCGCCGCCACAGCAGCGACAGGAACAAGGCCGGCGCGAGCTGGCCGATCGCGTTGTACACGTTGACCATGACGTTGACCAGCGCACTGTTCTGCGTCGCGGTGACGGCCACGGCCAGCACGGCGAGCACGACGACGGCGATCCGGCTCACCCGCAGCTGCTCGCGGTCGCCGGGCTCCTTGCGCAGCAACGGGTATACGTTGCGGGTGAACAGGCTGCCGCAGGTCAGCAGGAGCACGCCGGTCGGCACGAGCGCGACCAGGATGCCGGCGCCGGCCAGCAGACCGACCAGCCAGCCGGGGGAGTGGTCACGCACGAACAGCAGCAGCGAGCCGTTGGCGGCCGCGCCCTTCAGGCCCGGTTGGGCGAGCAGCGCTGCCAGCGCGATCACGATGATCAGGATGTAGAACAGGGAGTACAGCGGCTGCACGATCTGGTTGCGTCGAATCGTGCCGATGTCCTTGGCCGTGTAGGAGACCTGGAAGGAGTGCGGCAGCACGAACGCGCCGATCGGCGTGAGCAGCAGGAAGCTCATCCACCACCAGGTGTTGGTCGAGGTTCCGCCGGCCAGGCCCGGCAGTGTCGCCGCCGACGGGTGTTTCCGCGCCACCGCGTCGAAGATGCCGCCCCAACCGTCCACATGCGCCGCATTGGCCGCCGTCACCGCGATCACCAGCAGCACGACGAGCAGCAGCAGATCCTTGACCACCGAGCCGAACGCGACGCTGCGCATCCCGCCGGCCAGCACGAACGCGTCGACCGCGGCGCCGGCGACGATCACGTACCAGGTGTTGGACATGCCGTCGCCGAACAAGGTGCGCAAGATCAGGGCCAGCCCGGTGAGCTGCACCTCCGAGTACAACAGCAGCCCGACGATGCCGAACAGCGCCAGCACCGCGCCCAGCCACGGCGCGTCGAAGCGGCTGGTGAAGTAGTCGCCCTCGGTGAGCAGGCCGTGCCGATTGCCGGCGCGCCAGATCCTGGGCACCACCCAGTAGCCGATGGCCGACGTGAGCACAACCGTGCCGAGCACGTAGTAACCCGGCGCGCCGTCGGCGTAAACCGTCTGCGACGCGCCCAATAGCGCGAAGGTGGTGAAGGTTTCGCCCGCGAGCACGAACCAGAACAGGTAGCTGCCGAAGCGGCGGCCACCGACCGCCCACTCGGTGACGTCGACGCGCCTGCCGCGGGCCGCGAGCACGGCGCCGGCCGCGATGGAGCCGACGCTGACCACCAGTGCGATGAGGTACGTCATCGGAATCGCCTACGGCTGATCGAGGACGCCGTGACGGCGGTCGATGAAGTAGACGCCGCCGATGGCGGCGCTTCCGACGATCACTCCGGCCACCATCCACACCAGCAGGAACGGCACGTGGCCGAAGGCGTAGGGCACCGCGCCGGCCCACGGCACCGCGGCGATGCACCACACGAAGGGCACCAGGAGCAGAAGCCGGTGCCGGCGGCGGCCACGGATCGGTGGTTGCTCGGACATTGCCTGCACGGTGGCCTCCCGGGGTGCCCGCGCCGCGCCGATGGGGTACCTCAGGGTGCGGCGCTCGCCCGCCGATGTCAATGGGGTTGAACGCGTTGACCGGTGTTAAAGGCCGCCCTATGCTCGGACGCGAGCTTGGTGCGGGAGGAGCTGAATGCCAGCCGAAAAAGCCGACCTCGTGGTGCGTGCCGGCCGGGTGCTGCCGGACGCGGACGCCGAACTGATCTCCGACGGGACGCTGGCCGTGCACGGCGGAAGGATCGTCGCCGTCGGTCGCTTCGCCGAACTGCCGCGCGAGCTGACCTCGTCCGCGCGCCTGCTCGAACTGGGCGATGTGACGCTCCTGCCCGGCCTCATCGACTGCCACGTGCACCTGGCCATGGACGGTTCGGCCTCGGCCACCGGCAGCGAGCTGACCGGCAGCGACGCCGAACTGGCCTGCCGCATGATCAACAGTGCGCGCAGGCTGCTCGACGCGGGCATCACCACCGCCCGTGATCTCGGCTGCCGGGGCGAGGTCGCGAGCACCGTGCGCGACGCCGTGCGGGCCGGCCTCGTGCCCGGCCCCCGGCTGCTCGTGGCCAACGCACCGATCACCGTGACCGGCGGGCACGCGTGGCGGATGGGCGGCGAAGCCGACGGCGCGCTGGAGGTCGCGCGGCAGGTCCGGATCAGGGCCAAGCAGCGCTCGGACGTCGTCAAGATCATGGCCACGGGCGGTTTCATGACCGCGGGCAGCAGGCCCTGGGAGGCCCGCTACACCGAAGAGGAGCTGCGCACCTGCGTCGAGGAAGCGCACAAACTCGGCTTGCCGGTGACCACCCACGCGCTCGGCGTCGAGGGGATTCGCCGCGCGGTCGACGCGGGCGTCGACATGATCGAGCACTGCGGCTGGGTCACCGAAGAGGGATCGCGGTTCGATCCGGGCATCGCCGCGAAGATCGCGGCCGCCGGCATCGCCGTGTGCCCCACCATGAACACGGCCTGCCTGGCCGACCCGTACTTCTGCCCGTGGGACGAGCGAGACGCGCTGCTCGCGAACCTGCGGGGGATGCTCGCCGCCGGGGTTGAGCTGGTCGCCGGCACCGACGCCGGCATCGGCCTCGTCCCGTTCGAGAACTACGCCGACGGCCTCGACGTGCTGGCCGACGCCGGCATGTCGCCGCGCGCGGTGCTCGCCGCGGCAACGCATCGGGCCGCGACCGCACTCGGCCTCGGCTCGGTCACCGGCCGGCTTGCCGTTGGGCTGGCCGCCGACGTGGTCGCCGTGCGGGGCGATCCCACGGAGGACCTGAGCGCGCTGCACCGGCCCGTCCAGGTCATCACCCGAGGCCGCACCTACGAGTGCGTTACACCGTCCGAAGCCGACCGCGCCGAACAACGCGTTGCGGCACAACACATCCACGACGAACTCACCGTCGGATCGGGGCGCGGTCGCTGACATGAACGACACCTCCACAGGGCTGGGCGAAAGCATTCGTCACCGGTTCCCGATCTTCGAAAACCGCGTCTACCTCAACAGCTGCTCCCAGGGCGCGCTGGCCGACAGCGTCCGCGCCGCCTACACCAGCTACCTGGACAGCCTGGAAGCGGAAGGCTCGCTGTGGAGCCACTGGGTCGAGCAGTCCGAACGCGCGCGAGGCGCGTTCGCGCGGCTGCTGCACACCGACCCGGACTCGGTCGCCGTGACCACTTCGGCCTCGGCCGGCGTCGCCTCGCTGGCTTCGGCCCTGGACTTCGGTGAGCGCGACACCATCGTCACCACCGATCTGGAGTTCCCGACCATCGGCCAGATCTGGCACGCCCAGGCCCGGCGGGGCGCGCGCGTCGTGCACGTTCCGGCCGAGCCCGACAACACGCTTTCGCTCGACCGGCTGGCCGCCGCGATCGACGAGCGCACGGCGATCGTGTCGGTGACGCACGTCTGCTTCCGCAACGGCAGCCGCCTCGACCTGGCCTCGATCGCCGAGCTGGCGCACTCACGTGGCGCGCTCGTGCTGGTCGACGCCTACCAGTCGGCCGGCGCGGTGCCGATCGACGTCGGCGCGCTGGGCGTCGACTTCGTGACCGGAGGCGCGCTCAAGTACCTGCTGGCCTCGCCCGGCATCGGCTACTTCTACGCCAACCCGGCCACCACCGGCCACCTCGTGCCCACCGTGACCGGCTGGTTCGCCGACATCGACGTCAACGCCATGCAGATCAGCGAGTACCGGCCCGCGCCCAACGCGCGGCGGTTCGAGTCGGGTACCCCGCCGATCCCGTCGGTCTACGCAGCGATCGCCGGGGTGGAGCTGATGCTGGAGATCGGCGTCGAACGCACCGCGGACCACGTCGGACGGCTCAACGACCGGCTGATCGACGAGGTCGCCGGCATGGGCGGCATCATCGCAACGCCGAAGGACCGTGCGCACCGCGGCCCACTGATCGCCATCGCGTCCACCGACGCCGAGCAGCTCGTCGACCGGCTCGGTACCGAGGGAATCGTGACCTCCTCGCGTGGCGGCAACCTCCGCGTGTCCCCGCACTGCTACAACACCGACGGGGACATCGACCGGTTGCTCGCCGCGCTGCACACGCACAAGGATCTGGTGCGTACAGCCTGATCAGTGCTCGTGGAACGCTCCCGCGCGCTGGCAGGCGTCACCGCCCGCGGCGTGCCGCGATTCCCGGCCGGCCACTCGCCGACGGGCGCGAGCTCGTCGTCGTGCTGTCGGCGAAATAGTGCACCTCGGACGCGTCGGCGTTGTCGTTGTACACCACCACGACCGTCGTCGAACCCAGCTGTACCACCGTGTCGAGCCTCGGCCACGCCCATCAGGAAGGCGTCCGCGGCGCAGTGTCCACAATGGACTTATCCTCAGGCTGGAACGGGTCGCGGTGGGGAAGGGCTCCGACGACCACGGGACGGGCGTGCTCGACGTGGGTGGCCGTGAGACCGGCGATCTCCGGCCCCATCGCCGCGAGCAGGGCTGTGCGCACTGGCGTGGCCAGCCTCCGGTGTTTAGTGGAGATGAAGGATTTTCAGCACCACTATTGACACCGGCACCCTGACCGCGAATGCTGCCAAGCACCGTTCGACGCAGTCACAGACGATAGCGGCCGGCAGACGGAGGAACGAGTGTCCACGGTGGAGGAGCCCGATTCCGGCGGACTGCGCAGGTCGTTGACGGGCCGGCAGATGTCGATGATCGGCCTCGGCGGCGCGATCGGCACCGGCCTGTTCCTCGGTTCGGGCCTGGCCATCTCCGAGGCCGGCCCGGGCACGATCATCGCCTACGCGATCTGCGCACTGGTCGCGCTCGTCATCGCCTGGGCGCTGGCCGAGATGGTCGTCGTGCACCCGACTGCCGGCGCGTTCGGCGCCATCGCACACACCTACCTCGGCCCCTGGGTGGGCTTCGTGCAACGCTGGACGTACTGGACGATCCAGGTGATCGCGGTCGGTGGCGAGGTCATCGCCGCCGGAATCTACATCCAATTCTGGTGGCCCTCGCTGCCGTTGTGGTTGCCCGTCGTGGTGTTCTCGGTCGTCGTGCTGGCCGCCAACGCCGCCGCGGTCAGCTTCTTCGGCACCGCCGAATACTGGCTGTCCGCGGTCAAGGTGGCCGCGATCATGGTGTTCATCCTGCTCGGCCTGGTGCTCGTGTTCGTCGGCCTGCCCAAGGCCCCACCGACGGGGCTGGCCAACCTCGGCGCACAGGGCGGATTTCTCCCGCACGGCATCGGCGGCCTGTTCCTGGCCATGGTGTTCGTGCTGTTCAGCTACATCGGCACCGAGGTCGTATCGATCACCGCCGCCGAGTCGGCCGATCCCGTGCGCGACGTGCCGCGCGCGGTGCGCAGGATGGTGCTGCGCCTGGTGCTGTTCTACGTGCTGGCCATCGCCATCGTGCTGACCGTGGTGCCGTGGACGGCGATCTCGCAGAACGGCACGGTCACCGCGAGTCCGTTCGTGCGCGTCTTCGCGGGCGCCGGCATCCCCGCTGCCGCCGCGATCACCAACTTCGTCGTGCTCACCGCTGCGCTCTCCAGTGCCAACACCAATCTCTACCTGACCACCCGCATGCTCCACTCACTCGCACAGGACGGCTACGCTCCGGCCAGGGTCGGGAGGCTCAGCCGATCCGGCGTGCCGAGGGACGCGCTGGTCCTGTCCGCGCTCGGCCTCGCCTTGGCCGCGATAGTGTCGGCTGCGGCCGCCGACAGCGCCTACGTGGCCCTGTTCGGCGTGTCGATCTTCGGTGCACTGGTGGTCTGGATCCTGATCCTGGTGACGCACTGGAAGTTCCGCCGCGACCGCCGTGCCCAGGGCCTGCCCGACTCGTCGGTGCGGCTGTGGGGAGCGCGTGTCACAGTCCCGCTGGCCATCCTCTTCCTCGTCGCGGTGACCGTGTCCACGCCGTTCATCGACGGGCTGCAAGCGGCCTGGGAGGCCGGTGTACCGTTCTTCGTCCTGCTCTCCGTTGCCTACCTGGTCGTGCGCCGCCGGCGTGCCGCTGCCTCCGTCGGCGCGAATGACAGCGGTCGCCAGCGGCGCGGCCAGGGCGGGTCCTGAGCCGATCGTCCTCGCTTCGGTTTCGAGGGCCTGGTGTGCGGGCACTGGCGGAAACCATCGATTCTGGCACCTGCCCCGCCCGCGCGCCCGACTCCTCGACCAGGGGGCCGACGATCTGCCGGCCTGCCACAGAATTGGGCCAGCAGTACGACGATGTTGAGGAGCAACTGGAACAGAGACCCCCGCGCCTGCGGCCAAGCGGCGAATGCGCACGACACACCGATGTCGGCCGCCACTCACGGGCGCGGGCTGACCATCGGCTCGGTCGCCGGTCAGCCTCATCCACCCTCGAGCTGTCTTGACCTCAGCCTGATCACCGCCCGGTTCGGCGGGTGGAGGCGGACTGTGCGCCCTCGGGACCGCACAAGCACACCAGCCGAACCGCCCGGGATCGACGCCGTGGAGGCGGATGTACGCCCTGCCGAACTCGTCAAGTCAGCCGCAGCATCCAACGAGAGGTGCCTCGTGAACCACGTCTCGATGACCCGTGCTGACGTCGCCGAGCTGTGGGATCAGTTGTGTCGCATCAACGGACCGCGGTCCAACCCGTTTCCCGATCGGCTCAGCGATGAGCAGTGCAGTGATGCGTGGTGCACCATGGCGCAGCGGTGCGCGTGATCGCGGTTGGCGCGAAGTGACGGCGACGCGGTTGTGAAGTTACACGGAGGTACCCGCGATCGGGAGGCGAGATCAGGAACTTGCCGCCGCACGAGGGGTGAATCGAGAGCTGATCGCCCAGTTCAACACAGGACTTTACTCGACACAATCACTGTTATCGGCCATGAACATGGACGCAGGCACTGAACAGCCCGGTAATCGGTGGAGCTCATACTCGGCCATGCAGGGCGAGAGCGCAGCCAAGGGCTCGTCCTCGCACCGGGCGGGTCGTGGACAACTGAACTTGACGACGCCGGTACCAGTCGACGCGCACGTGGCGCCCGCGCAGATCGACGGTCCGACGGTCACCCGAACGCAGCCAGATGATCGTTTGATCGAGGAGCCCACGGAGTCGAACCGGGCTTGTGATCGGCGGTCGGCATCCGCTGTATCTGATCACCCTGAGGTCGCGCCCTGCGGGCACCGTGCTGCTGCCCGGCAGCGGGTCCAGGCCGCCGTCATGATCAGCAGACGAGCAGCATCGCCGACGCGGACGAGGCCTTGGCCGCGCACCTCCGCGATGCCGAACCGACGGCGACCTGCGCGATGTGATCGGCAGGCGAAGACGGCAACAAGTCCGCTTACGTGATGCGCTGCCGCGCCAGTCACCCGGTCTACACCAAATCCCCGGAGCCGGGACGTCGTCGAGGCGGCCGCGCTCCGGGGATCTTGGTCGCTGGATATGATCATGGTGCGGGCAGGTGATCACCGCGGGCTCGGACGGAGTTGATCACTCCGTTGGTCAACGAGACCCCGCCGCTGCCGGCAGAACGCGACCGCCGCGTCGAGCGTGGACACCAGGGGGACGGGTCCGTCGATGACGTCGGGCCTCGCACGTGCTCGGGCGGCGATCGATGAGGGCCGCGAACTCACCCACCGCGCGCTCGACGAGGTCAGCCGGGGCGCTGCTCTCACCCGCGCAACCCCGATCCTCGGACGCCACGTACACCGCCGTCGGCACCACCTCCGCGCCCAGGTCGCTGAACATGGGGCGGATCCCGCGTTCGAGCGCCCGTGCGTGACGGGGCGCCCCATCGATGGCGCCGATCAGCACCGGCTTGCCGGCCACGGCATCGGTGTCCACCGCGTCGAAGAACCACTTGAACAGGCCACCGGGGGAACTCTGCAAGAGCGGAGTCACGGCGATCACGCCGTCGGCGGCGGCCAACTGGTCGAGCACCGTCCGCAACTCGCCGCCGGGGACGCCGGTGGCCAGCGTGTTCGCCACGTCCGTGGCGTAATCACCGACGGCGAACTCCTCGATGCGTGGCGGCTCGGCCAGCGCGCGCACCGCCGCCGCGGCCAGCTGATCGGCCAGCAGCCGGGTCGAGGACGGCCAGCTCAGCCCAGCCGACAAGACGACCAGATTCCGTTCACTCATGTCGCTACCTCTCCACCTTCGTCGTCTCGGCCACAGCCACGACGTCATCGGCGTTTGAGCAGTAGCTTCCCTCTACACTGTAACGAGTCAAGTTAGACCAAGTCTTCCCCGGACGTCAGTGACCCTGCCCACCGGGGTACTGATGGAGGTGCATCGCTCGCCCCGAAGTCGGGCGGGCCCGGAACTGGGATCCTTCAGCGGAGGGCTTGAGCGTGATCGGTTGACAGTGGGAACTCCAGGTAGGTGAAGTTCTCCGGGCCGCCGCCGATGGTCGTGGCTGGCCAGGAGGTCTCGACCGTCAGCACGTCGTCGTCCACGGATTCAGCGTGCGGCCGCTGGAACCGTCCGCCACGGTGTTCGTGTGTACGTGCGGCTACGTACCGACTTGACCCAGCGTGCACGGACAACATGACCAGGCAGGAGTCAGCCAAGGCTCCGGGAGCCGTGCCGCTCCCGGGGTCTTCAACTGTTCGACGTGCCGGGGTTTACGCCGGGCAGACGAATCGCAGCGCCGCGTCGTAAACGCGCCACGCCCGCTCGGAACGCCGCGGTCGTCACGTGTCCCCACGGGTAGACAGCTTCCACAGTCGCTGTGACTGCGCGCGGATCCTGTCTCGTTCGGCGCGCCCCGCGGGGGTGAGCGTCCACCCGTGCGTGAACCCGCCGCGCCGTAGCCGCGTGAGCTCGTGCAGCGGGCAGCTCGTACGGGTTTCGGGCCGATTGCAAGTCTTGGGCCGCCCTGCGCCGCAAGGTGTTCCACGGACCGCCCACCGAACGCATCCGGGTCTGGCAGACCGACTTCAGCGAGTTCGAGACCACCGGCGGCGGCATCTGGCGCATCTGCGCCGTCATCGACTACGCCACCCAGTACTGCCTCGCCATCACCATCACACCGACCGGCACCGACGCCCTCGCGTGCTTTGACGCCGCCGTCGTCGAGGCCGTAAGCGTGCTCGGCCTCGACGACCTACGAGCGGAGCGTGGTGAGCTCGAACTGGTCGACGAGACCACCGGCGAAATCATCGACGTCGTCCCGGTGCCGACGCCGTCGTCTCTGACGACGGCTCCTGCTTCCGTGGCGAGACCTACCAGACCGCGTTCGCCGGCGAGGACCCACTGCCGCGCCACGTCCACCCGCGTCCGATCACCGCAGACCAACGGCGTCATCGAACGCTTCTTCGGCACCCTGAAATACGAGCATCTGTGCCGAGCGCCGATCCACGACGGCGGGGCCCTGGCGATGGAGACCAGCCGATTCCGCGACATCTACCACCGCATCCGACCCCACCGGTCGCTCGGCGATCGCACTTCTCATGAGGCCTACAGTGCCGGCGACTGGGCGGTCGCGCTCAGCCGGAGAACTCGTTGGCGCCGAGGGCGAAGTCCCAGTGGCCGACCCCGTTGCCGGCGAGGCCCACCGTGATTACGCCTGCGCCTTCCAGCCAGTGCGCCATTTTCAGGCCGCCGACGTCCAGTGGGCGCAGCCCGAGGCTCTTGATGAATGCCGTCACGTCCGCCTTGGCCTGTGCGTTGTCGCCGGAGATGAAGACGTTGGGCCGGCCCTTCTCCAGGACGTTGCGGAAGATGGTGTTGAAGGCCTTCACCACGCTGGCGCCGGCCGGGGCCACCTTGGCGACTTCCTGCGCGATTGAGGTCTCCTCGCTGTGGGCCAGCCCGTCGAACGTGGCGTTGAAGGGGTTGCTGATCTCGACGATGACCTTGCCTGCGAGGGCGTCGCCGAACTGGGTGATGGCCGGAACGACAGCGTCGTACAGCAGGGCCGCGATGACGATGTCCCCGGCCGGGACGGCACCCCACTTTCCCGTCGTGGTGCCGCCGCCGAGAGCCTGGGCCAGGTCGGCGGCCTTGGACTCATCGCGGCCGATGATCTCGACGGTGTTGCCGCCCGCTACCGCCCGGGTGCCGATGGTGCGGGCCATGTTCCCGGTGCCGATGAAGCTGATGCTGCTCATGAGGTGTGCTCTCTTCCTTCTTTTCGCGGCCACGCAACACTTCATCGTTGTTGCGGTGCCCGCGTCCGAGAACGGTTTCGCCCGTGGTGGCTGTGTTCTTGCGGGCGTGCCCGCACATACCGGGGTTTTTCCGCTCAGATCGCCGTGGCGCCGCCGTCGGTGACCAGTTCCAGGCCGTTGACGTAGCTGGAGTCGTCGGAGGCGAGGAACAGCGCGACGGTGGCGATCTCCTCGGGGCGGCCCATCTTTCCGCGCGGGATCAGGGATTCGAACGCGGCCTTGGTGGCCTCGTCGAACAGTTCTTCCTGCTTGGCCGTGGCGACCTGGCCGGGGGTCAGGACGTTCACCCGGATCTTGCGGTCCTTCAGCTCGTTGAGCCACACGCGGGCCCATGCCTGCTGCACGGCCTTGCTACCGGCGTACAGGCTCCATCCGGGGAAGGCCCCGAGTGAGGCGTTGGAGCCGGTCATGAAGATCGAGGCTCCGTCGTTGAGCAGCGGCAGTGCCTTCTGCACGGTGAACAGGGTGCCGCGCGCGTTGAGCCAGAAGGCGCGGTGGAACTGTTCCTCGGTGATCTCGCCGAGGACGGCGGGTTCGCCCATCCCGGCGCTGGCCCACAGCACGTCGATCGAGCCCTTGTCCCGCTTGACGGTGTCGTACAGGCGGTCCAGGTCGGCCAGTTCGGCCGCGTCACCCGGCACGGCGGTCACGTTCCGGCCGATCAGCTTGACGGCATCGTCCAGCGCGTCCTGCCGCCGGGCCTGGATGAAGACGTGAGCTCCCTCGTCCACGAACAGTTTGGCGCCGGCCAGCGCCATGCCGGTTGATCCACCTGTGATCACCGCTACCTTGCCGTCGAGCTTTCCCACGATCATTCCTTCGCATCGCCGAGTGTTCGGAACCAGCCGGTGCGTTATGTACACCGCCCTGTGTGCTTAACGTATCGGGTGACCGGCCGGAGGGCAAGTTATGTACACCGGTCGGTACCCAACTCGGCTATGCTGGCGGCATGACGGAGTTGGAGAAGGGGCCCCAAGGCCGCCGCCGGGGCAGGGGCGCGCGCGAGCGGATCCTCGGCGCGTCACAGCAACTGTTCCGCGAACAGGGCATCAACCGCACCGGTATGGACCAGCTCTGCGCGGTGGCCCAGGTGTCGAAGCGCACGGCCTACCAGCACTTCGCCGGCAAGGACGAAGTGGTCGCCGAATACCTGCGCCGCTTCGATCCCGACGTCTTACCCGGGGTCTTCGACCGCACCGACCTCACACCCCGCGAACGACTCCTCGCCGTCTTCGATGTGCCGGCATCCACCCCGCTGTGCCCCTACATCGGGGCAGCCGTCGAACTCCACGACCCGCATCACCCGGCATCCGAATGCGCACGCGACTACAAGAAGGCCATCGCCGCGCGGCTCGCCGAAACCGCCCGCGAAGCAGGCGCCACCAACCCCGAACAACTCGGCGAACAGCTCGCCCTGCTCATCGATGGCGCCTCCGCCCGCACCCGGGTCCTCGACAGCGAATGCTTCCCCACCGCCGCCGGCATCGCCGCCGTCCTCATCGACAACGCCATCCCTGCGTCATCTCCTCGGCAGCCCACCGATGACCGCGAAACCACCGCGTCTGCTCCCGTTCGGGCGGGAGACCAATGACGGCCCGATCACGCCTCGTCGCCCGGAAGACGGCACCGAGTTCGGCGAGGCCGGATTGTTCCTGGGCTGCCATGCGGCTCGCGCGTTCCACGATCAGCTGCTCAACGTCAGCGACGGCTGCTGCGCTTGCGCGCGTCGGGCACTGAGACGGTCTGGTCGCAGGGGCTGGGCCAAGGCTTGCTGTCCTTTGTGGACCAGACGCTGTCCGCGGCGGCCCCCACCTTGCGGTTACCGCGTCGCGGTGGCCAGGGCCGCGCGGATGGCGTCTTCGCTGACCGGCTGGCCCTTCTCGTTCGAGTACGGCCCGTAGGGGATCCCCCAGACCGGAGTGCCGGTCGCCTGCCGCCAGCTGTCGGCCAGCGGTCCCGCGTCCACGACGTGGTATCCGAGGGAATCGATGAACCCGCTCACCGCCGCCTTCGCCCGCTCGGAATCACCGGCGATCGGCAGGTACGAGCGGTCGGCCGCCCCTGCCGGGCGAGCGAGTGAAAGCAGGTGCTGGTAGTAGATGTTGTTGAACGCCTTCACGAGCATGGCGTCCGGGAGGTATCGCAGCAGCAGTTCGCTTGAGGTGAGCGCGTTGCTATCGAGCTCCGGGATGTGCCCGTCACGCTCGGGGCCGTAGTTGCAGGTGTCGATGATCGTCTTTCCGGCCAATGCCGCGGCGGGCAGGTTGGGGAACGCCTTGACCGGCACGGTGACCACGATGATGTCACCGGCCGCCGCGGCCTGCTCGCTCGTCGCTGCGGCCGCTCGCGGCCCCAGTTGCGCGACCGTGTCCGTGAGCGTTTCGGGGCCGCGTGAGTTGCTGAGCACCACCTGGTGGCCGGCCTCGACGGCGAGCTGCGCGACGGTGGTGCCGATGTGTCCGCTTCCGATGAGTCCCACAGTTGTCACGGGGTTTCCTGTCCTCAGTTGGCGGGGAAGTAGTGGCCGTTGTCCAGACCCTCTAGTAGGCCGGGCTGGGCGGGTTCCCAGCCGAGGGTCTGGCGGGTGATGAGGTTGGACGCCGGGTAGCTCTGCGTGACGATGTTGGCGAGGAACCCGAAGTAGCCCGGCACCATCAGGACGTCGGCGGGGATGCTCACGACGGGCAGGCCGAGTCGGCTGCCGATGGCCTCGGCAATGTCGCGCAGCGGGATCGCGCCGTCCGCGACCGCGTGCCAGTAGCTGCCGGCCGGGCCTCTTTCCCACGCCAGGCGGAACACGGAGGCGGCATCGCGGGCGTGCACGGCGTTCCACTGGTTGGCGCCGTCTCCGGGGTAGCCGACGACCCCTTTTTCCCTCGCGAGCGCGATCAGCTGCTGGAGGAAGCCGGCTTGATCGCTCGTGCTGTGCGCGATGTTGGCGATGCGCACGATCGACGACCGCACTCCGTGCTCGGCCAGGGCGATGACGGTGGTCTCCACCACGTTGCGAGCCCGCAGAGTGCCCGCGTGCTCCTCGCCGCCGGGCAGGGCCGGGTCCTGCTCGGTGGCCGGCCGGCCCAGGTTCCCGGGCGAGCCGATGCTGCCTGCCGCGACCAACGGCTTGCCGGTTCCCGCGAGCGCTTCGCCGTAGGCGAGCATGATCGGGACCTCCGCGGCGGCCACGGCGTCGATTCCGCCGGTGGGGAGCAGGTCCTGTCGGTGCGCGACGTGGATGACGCCGTCGGAGTCCGTGGCTGCCTCCTTCAGCCCGTCGAGATCCTCGAGGTCGCCGCGACGCACCGTCGCGCCGAGCGCGGACAACGCGGCCGCAGCCGTGTCCGAGCGGGCCAGGCCGGTGACATCGTGCCCGGCGGCGATGAGCTCGGGGATGACGTAGGAACCGGTGTGGCCGGTCCCGCCGGTAACGAAAACTCGCACAATGTGTCCTTACGAGAGTGGGTGTTCAGTCCGCGATCGTGACGCCGAGGCTGATGTTGAATCCGGCGCCATGGTTGGCCAGGCCTATCAGCAGCGGACCGACCGCCTCCAGCCAACGCGCCGCGGCGAGATCGCCGGCATCCAGCGGGCGCAGACCGAGGCTCTCGATGAAGGTCGACACGCGTTTCTTGGCGTCCGCGTCGTCGCCTGCGATGAACACGTCCAGCCGGCCGCCCTGGGCCAGAACGTGGCCGAAGACGGTGTTGAACGCTTTCACGACGTGCGCGCCGGCCGGAACGGCCTTGGCGATCTCCTCCGCGCCGGAGGTGCCCGCGGGGGTGAGTACCCCGGTGGCATCGGCGTTGAAGGTGTTGGAGATGTCGATCACGATCTTGTCGGCCAGTGCGTCACCGAACTGGGCGAGGACCCGCGCGGCGCTGGCGTAGGGCACCGCGCAGACCACGATGTCACCGGCTGGAGTGGCGCCGAATGCTCCGGCTGTCGCGCTGCCGCCGAGCTCGGCGGCCAGGGCGCCGGCCTTGGCCGCGTCGCGGCCGATGACCTCGACGGTGTTGCCGCTCTGGACCGCGCGGGTGGCGATGGCGCGGGCCATGCCCCCGAGCCCGATGATGCTGATGCTGCTCATGATGTGCTGCTTTCTGGAGTGGAAATCAGGTGGCCGCTCTCGACATCCATGGTCGCCACCGGTCGGAGTTGATGTCCAAGACCTCTTTGCGCCGCGGCGATACCCTGGTGGCATTGCCGGCCCTGGGAGCCCCGATGGATCTGGACCTGCGCAAGGTGCGCTATTTCGCCGCGGTCGCCGACACGCTGCACTTCGGCCGAGCCGCCGAAGCGCTGCACATCGCGCAGCCGGTGCTGAGCCGGCAGATCCGCGCGCTCGAAAAGGATCTCGGTGCCGCGCTGTTCACCAGGGACAGCCACGGGGTGGCGCTGACCGAGGCCGGCAGGCAACTGCTGACCGACGCCACCCTGTTGCTGGCCTCCGCCGACGCAACCCGCCGCCGAGTGACCGCCGCCGCGCGGGGAAACCAGCGGATGATGGTTGGCTTCCGGGCCGGAATCGCGGTCGCCCCGGCGATCCAACAGTTCGCCATCCGGCACCCGGAGGTAATGGTCGACGTGCAACGCATCGAAGCCGACGAGCAAGCCGGGATGCTGCTCGACGGCCGCATCGACATCGGCTACGTGCGGCTGCCCATCGACGAGGCCGGCCTGCGCGTCGTTCCACTCTACACCGAGCCGCGGGTCGTGGTCCTGCCCGCCGGCCACCGGCTGGCCGGCAAGGAAGAAGTCACCGAGGCCGACCTGGCCGGCGAGCCGTTGCTGTGGTCCGCCGACGCGAGCACGCAGCCCACCAAGCGCCCGCACCTCAACGCCGGGTACCTGGTTCGCGGCGTGGACGAAACGCTCGAGCACGTCGCCGCCGGCCGGGGCATCTCGTTCCTGGCGCGATCGGCGACCGTCTTCTACACGCATCCGGACGTCACCTACGTGCCCGTCCCGGATCTGGCGCCAGACCAGGTATGCCTCGCCGTGGCGGCATCACATCTCTCACCTGTGGTCGACGACTTCTTCACCGCGGCCCAGGCGGCGGCCGAGATCACGGCGGAATGCGGCAACTACGAAATGTGGCAGCTCGGCGGCGGTGCCATCTCAAACCATCGCTAATCAGTTCGACCGACGCTCACTGGTCCGGCGTCTGGTCGATCCGACGGTGCGTCACGGATAGTAACAGTTGTCGTTTTGCAGAGCAGTTGAAATACGCGCCCTCCAACGTTCCCAGAGGATACGCCGGATAACCTGCCGGCGTGAAGCTCCCGTTCACAGCCCCGTAGTATTCATTCGAGTGGTTGAGTCGATTGCTGTAGAGGATGCCGCTGTCCCACCGGGCGCTGACCGCAGGGGACCCGGCGCCGTATACGCCGCAACTGTTGTCGGGTGACAGGTTGACCTCTTCCCAGCAGTTCACCTGTGCATCGGAGAACTGCAGCGAAGGGCCGGTGTCGTGGATCGATGTGACCCGCCACTGCGCTTGACGCCCGTTGAGGTTGGTGCGCAACACCACGTCGAAGCTGCCGATCGCTCCGCTGGAGTTGCCGTACGCGGCGTTGCCCTTCGTCTCTCCGATGTTGTCGCTGATTGTGCGGTCGCAGACGCTCCCGTTCTCGCACCAGGTGTCATAGTCGTCGAGCCCGCGTACTCGACCGTCTGCTCGTGGAGGCACCGTCGGCGGAATTGGCACGATTCCTTGTGCCGGTGTGTTGCCGGCGGCGTCGATGGTGATAGTGAGTCCGGCGGCTGTGCACAACCACGCCTTCGCCCCAGTCTGTCCGGGCGTGGCGTGTATCCGCGCCCGCTGAAGCAGCCGAAGTCGGACGCGCCCACGATCAGCAAGCTGGCGATGGTCGAGAGTGTCACTACGTGAAAGATTCTTATCAGGCCCCCTGAATCATCGATTCCCCAGAACTCATCTACCTGATCATGGTGAACACTGTGGCCCGGTCATCGGCGGCGGTCGTGCCTGGCCGCGGCTGAGCCAGGTTCGGTGATCCGCCGGGGGTCGCTACGCTCGGTATGACTCTCGACACGACCAACTGGAGGCAGCGATGTCATCGGACGCCACGCGGCAGGACCCGAACGCACCGGTGGGGGTTGACCCGAATCGGGCGAGCGTCGCGAGGGTGTACGACGCGTTGCTGGGTGGTAAGGACAACTACGAGGTCGACCGGCAGGTCGTGCGGGAGCTGACCGCGGCGATGCCTGACGTGGTCGATCTCGCGGTCGAGAACCGTGCGTTCCTCATTCGCGTGTGCCGGTTCATCGCGAGCCAGACCGGTGTCCTGCAGTACCTCGACTGTGGTTCGGGGTTGCCGACCGCGGAGAACACGCACCAGGTGGTGCAGCGGATCGCGCCGGAGTCGAAGGTCGTGTACGTGGACAACGACGAGCTGGTGGTCGCGCACGGCCGGGCACTGCTGGAAGAGAACCAGTTCACCCGCTTCATCAGGGGCGACATCTTCGACCCGCGCAGCATCCTCGACGACGAAGTGGTGCGGGGTCACCTCGACTGGAGCGAGCCGATCGCCCTGTTCCAGATGGCGACGCTGCACCACCACAAGGGTGAGCGGCACCGCCCGGCCGAGGTGATGCACGAGTACATCGAGGCGCTGCCGTCCGGTTCCTACGTGGCGCTCACCCACATCCTCGACCCCGAGGGCGAGGACACCGAGGCGATGCGCAACCTCGAGGAGGCGGTGCGCACCGGCTCCCTCGGCGGAGCCACCGCCCGCACGCGCGCCGAGATCACGGAGCTGTTCGACAACCTCGAGCTCGTGCCGCCGGGCCTGGTCGAGCTGGTGAACTGGTGGCCGGACGGGCCACGGCTCAAGCCGCTCAACGTCGCCCAACGGCTCTTCGCCGGCGGCGTCGCCCGCAAGCTCTGAACCTGGTGGGAACCCCGCGCGCTGTGGGCCACCCTGCGCCCGGGTCGATCCGGCCAGGCGCGCGGCCGCCGGCGGACTGGTCTGGTCATGCCGCGAGCAGCCCCGGGTCGGTGGAGTTGCCGTCGGGGTGCTGGTTGATCCAGGACAGCCCGCCGAGGTCGAGGCGGTGGCGGGCGCGGGTGACCGCGACGTAGGCGAGGCGGGCTTCGGCCGGTTCGATCTCGGCCGGGATCGGGTCGCCGTCGAGGGTGGTGTTCTCGGGGTCGACCGGTTCGGGGAAGTCGTCGGCGATGCGCACGGCCGACCACTCGCGGCCTTTCGCGGCGTGGGCGGTGGAGACGGTGACCTCGGCGTGAGCCTCGGTGGTGAGCCGCGACAGAGTCTCCAGGTCGACGTCGACGCCGTGCTCGTCGATGACCTCGACAAAGGGCAACAGGTCGCGCCCGTCGGGATCCCCCTCGGCGTGCTCCTGTACCTCGCCCCAGGTGGCAAACAACAGCAGCTCCCGGTGGGTAGCGCGGCGGCCCGCCTGCAGGTCGCGCGCCGCCTCGGCCAGCCGCCGCGGCGAGCAGGGTGAGGATTTCGGCGATGGCGCCGCCGTTCGTGCGGCACAGGATCGCGTCCGGGTCCTCGACGGTGTCCAGCGAGCTGTGCACGGCGGGGGAGCCGGTGAGGCGGATCGGGGCGTCGGCGATCGCGAGCCTCCGGTTGGCTTCGGTCGCGACCGCGTCGCCCGCGCGACCTCACCGCCGATCGACGGTGCGGCGGCCGCATCCCAGCACGTCTGGCTGGTTGGGAACTGCTCCGGTGATCCACCGCCTGTACTGCTCGCGGCAGACCATCGGCGCCTCGTCTGCGCTGTCGACGTCACCGGCGGCCAGCGCGGCGGCGACAGTGAAAGGGTTGCCCAGTGAGTGGTTTCGGTCGATGATCGCGGCACCCGGAGGTTTCCGCCAACCACGCGTGCGCTGACGGCACACCCTCGTGGGCCTGGACGTACTCGTCGAAACAGAGCTGATCACGATTACCTCTCCGGTGCCGTCGCTCGTCGGGCGCGCCCTCGTCGTACGGGCGCGAGCCGGGAAAACAGGCCGGCGCGTCGCGATCACCGCTGTCCTGTCTTGCTGAAGCTGGCACCGGGCCTGCCAAGACCTGCCTATCGCACGGACGGAGGGCGACGGACATGTGCCAGGCAGGGTTGCGGGCGCGCGAGGGCTTCGAGGTCGGCTTCGTCGACCCGAGCACCGGCGAAAGCCGCGTACCGCTGAGCGAGGTCCTTGTAAGAAGTCCGTGCGCCGAGGCGCCTGCCCGACCCTTTGATCAGTCCGCGGCGGTCAACCCTTCTGTAGCCGGCGGGGGCCCCAGGACTCTGGTCGTGAAGCTCGCTAGTTGCGTCCGCATTCGTTCACGCGGGACGCACTCTTGACCGGCCAGGTGTTCGACGAGGTCGGCTCGGGTGGCCGCGAGTAGCGCATGGGCAGTGAAGTCGCTGTTGGCCAGGCCGGGAATCTGCTCCAGCATGACTCGGAGCAGGCTGTGCCATCGCTCGTAATGCCCTGCCTGGTAAGGGCTGGCGCTCCCGGTTTCCTCCAGGGCCAGCGCGAGAGGGCGGTTATCGAGTTTGAAGCTCAGGATGGCGTCGAGCAGGGCGGGTATGCGCTGAAGTGGTGGGGTGGCGGGCCCCAGAGGCGGCGGACCCGCTTCGACGGCGTCCATGATCGGTTCGAGCCGGACCTCGTACAGCGCGCGGATCAGCCCGGTGCGGTCGCTGAAGGCACGGAAAAGCGTTCCTTTGCCGACGCCGGCCGCAGCCGCGACGTCGGCCATGGTGACGTCCTCCGGGCTCTCGCAGCGAGCGAAGAGGACGTCGGCGGCCGCGAGGACGGCCATCCGGTTACGGACAGCGTCCTTGCGGGGCTTGCGCTCGGGCACGCGGTTCCTCCATTGCGATGCGGACCCCGGGTCCGTATCATCGAATTCCGGACCCATGGTCCGGATATTTCGAGATGGAGGATACCCTGTCCGCACACACCTCTCCGGCGGATCTGTACCGCCACAGCCTGCGACTGCTGCTGGACAAGAACATTCCCGGCTGGGTCGACCTGTGGGCCGAGGACGGCGTCGCGGAGTTCCCCTTCGCCCCTCCGGGCTGGCCCGAGCGGCTGGAGGGCAAAGAGGCTATCGCCGCCTATATGCGGCACTACCCAGATCACATCGATCTGCACGACTTCCCTGACCTGTGCATTCATCAGACCACCGATCCGGGGACCATCGTGGTCGAGATGCGTGGCGTCGGCCGTCTGGTGGAGACCGACGCTCCCTTCGACATGACCTACATCGCCGTCGTCACGGTTCAGGACGGGCGTATCGCCTCCTACCGTGACTACTGGAACCCTCTCGCCGTCATCGAACCCGGCGCCGACTTCGCCGGGAGCAGCCGGTGACCGCGACTGGCACCACTTTGGTCATCGGCGCCACGGGCACCACCGGCAGCCGCACCGCCGCGCGGCTGATGGCCGGCGGTCACCGTGTCAAGGCGGCCAGCCGTCGGGCCACCTCGATCCCCGGCGCTGAGCCGGTCCTGTTCGACTGGTACGACCCCGCCACCCACGCTGCCGCCCTCGACGGAGTCGATCGTGTCTACCTCATACCGCCTGTCGGCGAGTCCGACCCGGCGGTGGTCATGCTGCCTTTCCTCCATCGGGCCCGCACTGCCGGCGTGCAGCGCGCAGTGCTGCTGAGCTCCTCGGCCATACCCGAGGGTGGCCCGGCGGTGGGCACGGTGCACCAGGCCCTGCCCGATCTGTTCCAACAGTGGGCGGTGCTGCGGCCCTCATGGTTCATGCAGAACTTCACCGACACGCACGCGCACGCCCTCAGCATCCGTGAGGACGGCATCATCTGGACCGCGACCGACAGCGGCCGGGTCGGCTTCGTCGACGCCGAGGACATCGCCGCCGTCGCCGTCCACGCCCTGACCGACGAACACGCCCCCAATACCGACCTCGTCCTCACCGGACCTGAAGCCCTCAGCTACGACGATGTCGCCACGATCCTCACCGAGGTCACCGGCCGACCAGTCGTTCATCGCAAGCTGTCCTACGAGCAGTTGCGCGACCGCCTCACAGCGCTGGTCCCGGTGGAGTTCGCCGCCATCCTGGCCGGTCTGGACCGTGCCATTGCCGAAGGGGCGGAGGACCGCCTCACCGACACAGTCCAGCGCCTCATCGGCCGGCCCGCGCGGACCTTGCGGGCCCTCTGCGAAAGGGAGATGCGATGAAGCGACTGATGTTCCAGGACGATCAGAGCTACGACGTCGGCCAGTACCAGTAGGTCCGCTCGAAGCAATGCCCGTCACCGGAATTCCGGTGACGGGGCCCCTTTCAGATTCCAGGGTCGGACCACTGGCCTCCGCGCAGCCGCGACGCGGCTGCCGCTGACCCTTCCCGTGACCACGGAGTACGCACTCGCCGACCTAAGGATCTCTAAAACGATCGTTTTCGGAACCCATGTGCACGGCGCGGGGTCGCCAGGTCGCCTGGGTTCCAATTTCGTGTATCGAAATCGACGTTCTCCTTAGGGCCTCGGGGATTGGAGACTCATCGCATGCGGTTCGGGTGGGCCCGGGTGTCCACCCGAGACCAGAGCACCGACCACCAGATCAACGCGCTCGCGCCGGCGGGGGTGGCCGAGGCGAACATGTTCATCGAAAAGGTCTTCGGCCCGCGGCCGTGTCGGTGGCCCCCGGCGCTGACGCGGCGTCTTGAGCCTTGATCTCGCAGACGACGTTGCCAGTTCGGTCGGGGGAGTTCAGCGCGTCCCAGAGGTCCTCGGCTTCGGTCTTGGCGACTGTGACGTCGGCGTCGTCAGCTTTGATTTTCCTGCGCGGACTATCCACTGAAGAGCGGTCACGCCAATACGCCGGACACCCTCAACACTGGTACGACTGGCCAGCGGCCGGTGAGTAACCCCGCCCATACGTGCTGGGGCGCATGACTGATTAGATCGTGATGTTCTCGGTTTCGGCCGCACCGATACCGCGGTACGCCGTCACCTCGATCTCGACCAAGTACTGGGGTGCGCCCAGCGGGCTGCCGCTGCGTGCTCGACGGCCGGGACGATGACCATTCGTCGCACCACGTCGCCGAGCGATGCGCCGACAGCCGAGAGTGCTCGAGTGACATTGTCGAGCCCTCGACAGTCGCGGGAAGCTCCTGCGTGTCGTATTTGACGCCCGCGCACTGGGAAACGTAGGCCCAGTCACCGACAACTACACCCGCGCAAAAACTCTCTCCCCAGTACTCCAGCCGGACTTCGTGATGGCCGGTGTGGTGCGCACGCAGTCGGCTACATGCCTGGCCGGCCGCCTGCAGAGTCCCTCACGGCGGCACTGTCTCGTTCGAGCACACCGAGGTGTATGTCGGCTTGCCTGCCGGTCGGACGGTGTGAGCACGACGCCGCCACTGGTTGTCTTGGTGTCTACGAGCTTGAGGGCCGTTGGCACAGTCCCCTGGCTGAAGAAGCGCTGGCCCGCTCCCAGGATGACCGGGTGGAAATACAGTCGGTCCTCATCGATCAAGTCGTACGGCATCAGCGAGCGGACGAGCGTCGCGTGCCATGGATCTGGCGTTCACGGCCAGGCCGGCGCTCGAGCCTGGTCGCGAACGGATCCTTCTCATCGGCGATATGCGGCCGATGACCCGCGGACAGTTCGTAGGTCCGCCGCCCCAACAGGAAGGCGTCCACTGACGCGACCAACTGCGGATCTCGGCCAGCTCGGCGCGCGGTGCGGCCCCTTCTGCTGGCGTCCCAGCCTCGAGGAGGAGGTTGACGAGCCCCGTGGGCGAGGTAGCGAGCCGAGTTTCATGCATCTTCCGGTCCTGGGTGAGTCCCCGCCGCTCTCCACCAACGCACGGACGAGAACCCGAAGCGCAGAGGCGCGAAGACCGGAGGCGTCGGTGGTTGCCAAGCTTCGGTCAGCAACCGAGCCGTCTACACGGGGTAAGACGGGGGTGGGTCTGTGCCACCAATGTGGCATGAGCTCATTGAGCACGCCGGCGAAGGGCGTGGGGCGCTTGCGGGGTGGCGGGGAAGAGCCGCGGACACGGTGGATCAGCGGTACAAGCTCGCCCAGAGCCTGGGGCACCAGATGAACAAGGTGTTCCGACCCACTGTTCGCACCTGATCGGTGAGGTTTCGCTGTCGAGTGCACCGGACAGCGCCAAGGCCCGCCGAGGGTGATCGATGTCGGAAACCGGTGATCAGCTCAATCCAACGAGGGAGGTGCAGGCGGCGGCGGTGTGACGCCTCTGCCTGTCGTTCATGGCAAATGGCTCGCCTCATCCTCCGGGCTCTCGCGAAGTCGACCGGTTCGCGACCGAGCCGTCTGGAGAGGATGTCGAGTATGGCTTCCCCGCGGCCTTCTGGCGGGCCGTCGGAAAGCGCCGGCCGCCTGGTCTCGGCCGGACTCGCGCGTGGCGCAGTCCGCTGCGTGGGCCGTGGCTGACATCGGTCTTCGGTGCGGTGCTGCTGGCGATGCTGCCGGTGGTGATCCTCACGGGGCTGCTGGACTACATCGCCTACGGCCCCCAGTTCAGGCAGGCGTTCCCCGTCGATGTCGGCTGGCTGCACCTGCCGTTCTTCGACTGGCCGACCCGGCCGTCGTGGTTGTTCCGGCTGACCGAGGGCCTGCATGTCGGCCTCGGTCTCGTGATGATCCCGGTGGTGCTGGCGAAGCTTTGGTCGGTGGTGCCGAAGCTGTTCGCGTGGCCGCCGTCGCGGTCGATCGCCCAGCTGCTGGAGCGGTTGTCGCTGGTGCTGCTGGTCGGTGGCATCCTGTTCGAGATCGCCACGGGTGTGCTGAACATCCAGTACGACTACATCTTCGGGTTCAGCTTCTACCGCGCGCACTACGTCGGGGCGTGGGTGTTCATCGGGGCATTCGTCTCCCACGTCGTGATCAAGTTGCCGAAGATGGGCAGGGCGCTGCGTTCGAGGTCGTTGCGGACGGAACTGCGCACGTCTCGCGGCGAGACCCGGCCTGAATCCGTCGACAGCGATCTGGTCGCCATCGCGCCCAAAGCGGCGACGATCAGCCGCAGGGGCGCGCTGGGGCTCGTCGGTGGTGGGGCGCTGCTGGTCGGTGTACTCACCGCCGGGCAGACCATCGGCGGGTTCACCCGAAGCTGGGCGTTGCTGTTGCCGCGCGGGCGGTCCTACGGTGACGGGCCCAACGACTTCCAGGTCAACAAGACCGCCGCCGCCGCGCAGATCACAGCCAGGGACACCGGCCCGTCGTGGCGGTTGTCGCTGCTGGGCGGTCCACGTCCCGTTCAGTTCGACCGCGCGCAGCTCCTCGCGATGCCCCAGCACGCCGCCACGCTGCCGATCGCCTGTGTGGAAGGGTGGTCCGCGACGCAGGACTGGTCGGGGATTCGCCTTCGCGACCTTGCTGCGGCGGCGGGCGTGCCGGATCCGGAGCGGGCGATGGTCGTGTCCTTCGACACCGGCTCGTTCGGCCGTGCCACGCTGCAGGGCAACCAGGTGCTGGACCCCGACGCCTTGCTGGCCTTGCGGGTCAACGGCACCGACTTGTCACTGGACCACGGCTTCCCGGCCCGGGTCATCGTGCCGGCCCTGCCGGGGGTGCACTGCACCAAGTGGGTCCGCTCCATCGAGTTCAGGAGCCGCTGACGATGCGTACCGTCCTGTCCCGCATCCGCGGGTTCTACGGCGAGAACCCCTTGCACCTGCTGGTACTTGTCGTCTGCTTCGCGCTGGCCGGCTTCGCCGCAACGCACGAAGTGACCGACCGCCTCTGGCCGTTGGCGCTGACCTGGTTCCTCGCGGCCGTCCTGGCCCACGACCTCGTCTTGTTCCCGGTGTACGCGCTGCTGGACATTTCGTCCACGTCCGTGCTGAGCGCCGTGCGCAGACATCGGCGCAGTTCAGCGCCGCCACGGGTGCCCGCGCTGAACTACATCCGCATTCCGGTCCTCGGCACCGCGCTCACGTTCTTGTTGTTCCTGCCGGGCATCATCGAGCAGGGCGCGATCGCGTATCAGGCGGCCACCGGTCAAACGCAAGAGCCCTACCTCGCTCGTTGGCTGCTGGTGGTCGCGGTCATGTTCGCAGCCAGTGCGGTGGCATACGGGATCCGGTGGTACGTCAGCGGTATTGCCGTTCGCGCGGCATTGGCGCCTGTCCGAGCCATGTTCGAAGAGGGAGAACGCCTCCTTCTCGTCGCGGCGGGACCCACCGCACCGGTCACTGCCGTCGCAACATCGGCGGCCCTGTACCACCGGGCCGGCGACCGACCGGGAGAGTGGCTGCGCACCCGGTGGTGCGACCTGGCCGACGTCGAATGGCGAGCCGATGGCGGCCTGCTCGACCTCGTGCCCAGGGCCCGGGTAGAGGGCCCGCCCCGCCAGGTTTCCCTCACGTCTCCCGAAGCGTTGATCGACCTGGCGAAGAAATACGTCGCTGAGGGAGCGCGCAGTCCTCACCAGTAGATCTCGCCGGTGCGAACGGCGCGTTCTCCAGGTAGATGACCGCCTCGACTATGTCGGTGATCTCGCCCGTGCGGCCGACGGGCTGCAGGCCGGCGAGGAACTCGTGGATCTGCGGGTCGTGCACCGGGGTGCGCACAGGGGAGCGACTTCGCCGCGCAGGGCAATCGTGTCGCGCCGCGCGAGAAGGGCGACCCGATCGCCCAGTGGCAACGTCGAGGTGACCGAGGCCGCGGCCGCGAGCGCCAAGAACGGGTCGAACACCCGTAGTACATCCGCGGTAGCTCACCACCAGCCGGGCACGGAGACTGCCGGTCGGCAGGATGTGCGAGCGCTCCCCGACGAACAACGCGTCGGGCCGGATGCCCTCGTCCGCGGCGAACTGAAGGTCCCGAACCACATGCGCTCATCGAGCCGCGGTTCACCGGTGATCTGCCGCCAGCCGAGCAAGGTCGTCGAGTGCGGTGAGCGTCTCGGCCTCGGGCAGCGTGGGCAGCAGGAACGTGTAGCGCTCCACGCCGGCTTCGGCGAAGCGCTTGATCGCGTCGGCGTCGGCGGATCCGTCGCCGAACACGCTGAACGGCACCGCGGTGCGACCGTGCTCGGCGAGCCAGTCGCGGACGCGGCGGATCTCGTCGGCGGAGGTCTGCTGGGTTGGCAGCCAGGCGTCACCGTGGCGGGCGAGCCGGCGCAGCGCGGCCGGACTCCCGCCGCCGACGTAGATCGGTGGGTGCGGGGTCTGCACAGGCTTGGGCCACGCGAAGATCGGGTCGAAGTCCACGTGCTTGCCGTGGTACTCGGCCTGCTCCTGCGTCCAGATCGCCTTGAGCGCCTCGATCTGCTCATCGATCCGCTCACCGCGGGTGCGCGGGTCGATGCCGTGGTTCTCCGTCTCCTCGCGGTTCCAGCCCACACCGACGCCGAACGCCACCCGTCCGCGCGACACCACGTCGAGTGAGGCGACCTCCTTGGCCGTGTAGATCACGTCACGCTGGACGAGCAGCGCGATGCCCGTGCCCAGCACCAGGTTCGACGTGTTCACCGCGGCCGCCGTGAGCGCGACGAACGGGTCCAGCGTGCGGTAGTACCAGCGCGGAAGGCTGTCGTAACGGGGGTGGGGGCTCTTCCTGCTCACCGGGATGTGCGAGTGCTCGGCCAGGAACAGCGAGTCGAACCCGCGCTCCTCAAGCGCCTCTCCCAGTACGTCGGGGCGGATACCTTCATCGGTCACGAACGTGGAGACCCCAAAGTCCATGGTCAGTGGCCGGCGCTCATGCCGCCGTCGACGTGGAGGATTTCGCCGGTGACGAACGGCGCGTTCTCCAGGTAGGTGACGGCGTCGACGGTGTCGGTGATCTCGCCCATGCGGCCGATGGGTTGCAGGCCGGCGAGGAATTGGTGGGTCTGTGGGTCGTGCATGGGGGTGCGGGTGGTGCCTGGG
>NZ_JBITBT010000062.1:0-33760 GCF_044452505.1 Amycolatopsis sp. NPDC051903
CCGGCCGGTCGACGTATCGCTTACAAGGCACGACAGGCCCCTTGTTTTTCGGGTCAGACCGGCGGGCGAGCGCCGGAGATCATCTTGCCTGTAGTGTGTTGGTGGGTTCGCCCTCGCACGGCCGGGCGCTGGGGGTCTCCAGGCTGGCGCCCGCGGGTACCTGTGTGGGTGCGACCTAGCGTTGGGCTGAGCCCACCGATCGAGGCGGTCGGGATGAGGCCTGGGGATGCTCACTGGGTCCGACCCAGTGTTGGGCGCGGTCGAGAGGGCGGGGTCAGGCGAGCAGTTGGGTCGGACCTAGCGATGCGCCGCAACCGCTGGTCGGCGCCGCGGGCTTGTGGATGGCTGGGTGGGTTCGACCCAGCGTTGGGTTGGACCCAGCTGCGGCAGGCAAGCAGGGAGGCGTGCCGCCGTGTTCGGCTGTGCGGGGACCCGGAAACGACGAAGCCCGGGCCGTCCCGTGGGGACAGTCCGGGCTTCGCGAGCTGGGCTGGGTTACAGCGCGCCACCCGCGACGGGGGGCATGCCGGCGTCCGAGCCGGACGTGCCGACGGCCTCGCGGTGCAGGAACTTCTCGATCTCGTACACGTTGTCGCCCGCCCGGCGCGCGACGGTGAGCAGCGTGGACATCTGCGAAATCTCCTCCACCTGCTCCTTGAGGAACCACTGCGTGAACTGCTCGCTGATGTAGTCCTCTTCGGCGCGGGCGGCCTTCGCCATCGTGGCGATGTCGGCGGCGACCTCCTTCTCCTGCTCCAGCGCGAGCTCGATGAGCTCGATCGGGGCGGAGAAGTCGTTGCGGACGTCCTTCACGCCGGGGACTTCGACGTGGTGGTCGCGGTCCAGCATGTACTGGACGAGCGCCATCCCGTGGTTGCGCTCTTCCACCGACTGCTTGTAGAAGTGCTTCGCGAGCTGCGGCAGGTCCTCGTTGTCGAACCAGACCGCAAGCGCGATGTACTGCTGGGAGGCGTGGAACTCGTTCTGGATCTGCGCCTGCAGCAGTTCGTAGAACTTCGAGCGCGGTTCTTTCTTCGTGAGGGCCATGCGCACGACGGTACGACAAATCCCGATTGATTTCCACTTTTAGCTGGTGATGTCCACCCTATTAGGGTTACCATTCCTAAAGAAATCAACGCTTATTTCGGTTAGCCTCCCCTTAATAAATTCAGTGCAATTAGGGAAGGCTAACTTTCGCCGTTAGATCGTGTCTCGCAGGATCGGGCACGACATGCAGCGCGGCCCACCCCGACCGGAACCGAGTTCGGATCCGGTGATGGCCAGTACCTCGATCCCGGCGGCGGCCAGGCGTTCGTTGGTCTCCACGTTGCGCTCGTACCCCACGACGACGCCCGGCGCGAGCGCGAGCGTGTTGTTGCCGTCGTCCCACTGCTCGCGTTCGGCGGTCACTGGGTCGAGCCCAGTGTCGATCACGCGCAGCCGGTCGATGCCCATCGCTTCCGCAGCCGCGCTGAGGAACGGCGCCGGGCCCGCGACCTTGACGCCGCCGTCGCCGGTCGGGCGGACGGTGAACGCCGTGAGCGAATCGCGCGCGAGCGGGTACATGACCACGGCGTCGGCCGCGACCATCGTGCACACGGTGTCGAGGTGCATCGTCGCGCGCGACTGCTCGATCGGCACGGCCAGCACGGTGTGGGCGAGCCCGTCGGCGAACACCGAGCGCGCGAGCGACTCCGCGCCCGCCGGCGTGGTCCGCTCGCCGACGCCGACGGCCACCACACCAGGGGCCAGCAGCATCACGTCGCCGCCCTCGATGGGCGCGGAGTGGGCGCCGTACGCGCGCTTGGCGTGGCGGAAGCGCGGGTGGTAGGCGTAGACGAGGTCGAGCACAGCCGTCTCGCGCCGCCGCGCCGGCATGGTCAGCGACGAGATCGCGACGCGATCGCCGATCCACGCCGACGAGTCGCGCGTGAACAGCAGGTTCGGCAGCGGGTCGACGGCGAAGTCGTGCGGGTCGCGCATCATCCGCACCAGCGACGCGCCCTCGGACGTCGGCAGCTCCTCGAACGTCATGCCCGCCATGAGGACCTCGGCGAGCGTGCCGGCGTCGACGCCGCTGAGGTGCGACCGCAGCGAATCGGCGAGGTCGGCGCCGAGCCGGCGTTCATCCACAGCCGCGTGGACGCCGGCGGCGTGGGCGCGCTGGTCTTCGAGCGCCGTGCGCAGGGTGTCGGCCAGCAGCAGCACTTCGACGCCGCGGCCGCGGAGCACTTCCGCGAACGCGTCGTGTTCTTGCTGGGCTCGATCCACCCACGGGATGGAGTCGAAGAGGAGCTGGTCGTTGTTGCGGGGCGTCAGCCTTTTGAGCTCGTTTCCCGGCCGGTGCAGGAGAACCGCACGAAGGGGGCCGACTTCGCTGTCCACCCTGGGTGGTGCCGTCACGTCGTTCACTGGGCCGAGCCTAATGAGCGACGGTCAGGGGAGCCAGGAAACGTGGCCTTTCAGGAGCGAATAGCCGACGAAAGACACCACGTCGAAAAGGGTGTGGGCGGCGACGAGCGGCCACAGGCGGTTGGTGCGCTGCCAGACGCGGCCGAAGACGAGCCCCATGATGAGGTTCCCGACGAATCCGCCGAAACCCTGGTACAGGTGGTACGAGCCGCGCAGCACCGCGGCGCCGGCGAGTGAGGAGTTCTCGCGAACGCCCAGCTGCCGCAGCCGGGTGATCAGGTAACCGACCACGAGCACTTCTTCGGCGAACGCGTTGCCGAACGCCGAGAGCGTGAGCGCGACCGGCCGCCACCACGTGTCGCCCAATGTGGACGGTTGGACCGCGAGGCTGAAGCCCAGGTGGTAGGAGAGGAAGTACAGGCCGAGGCCGGGGATGCCGATCACGGCGGCGAGGCCGACGGTGATGAGCGCGTCGAGCCGTGGGGAGCGTCGGTCGAGGCCGACGTCACGCAGTTTGAGGCCGGCGCGCCACAGCAGGTACAGGCCGAGGGCGCCCCAGCCGACGAGCTGCAGCGCGCCGAGCAACTGCTGGAGCAGGTCCAGCAGGCTGGCGGCCGCCTGCGGGACGTTGAGCTGCACCTGTTGCTGGGCGAGCGGGACGGGCCGCAGCAGGGAGTCCACAAGGGACAGCAGGCTGCGCGCGCCCGAGAGCCCGAGGGTGATGCCGAAGACGAGCACCAGCTCCAGCTTGATCGCCCGGCGCTCCTTTTCGTCCGCCACGGGCGCGGGAAATTCCGGCGGAACGGGCAGGAGCCAGGATCTCAGGCCCGATCGCTCTGTGGTGCTCATGAGCGCACGCTACCTTCGGGGTCATGCCTCGGACTATCGCCACCAACACGAAGGTCGACCGCGACGCGCTGGTCGAGTTCCTGCGGCCCCGCCACCGCGCCATCCTCGTCACCACCCGCGCCGACGGGCGGCCGCAACTGTCCCCCAACTCGTGCGGCGTCGACGCGGAGGGCCGCATCGTCATCGCGACTTATCCACAGCGTGCGAAGGTGACGAACCTCCGGCGCAACTCGGCTGTGTCCGTCTGCGTGCTCTCCGACGAGTGGAACGGCGCCTGGGTGCAGGTCGACGGCACCGCGGAGGTCATCGACCTGCCCGACTCGATCGAGCCGCTCGTGGACTACTTCCGCAGCATCTCCGGCGAGCACCCGGACTGGGACGAGTACCGCGAGGCCATGCGCAAGCAGGGCAAGAGCCTCATCCGCATCACCATCGACCGCTGGGGCCCGATCGCCACGGGCGGCTTCCCCCCGGAACTCGCCGACGACTGACGCCTGTGCTGCCGCTGGGCCGGCTCCGCTTCGGTGGGGTCGGCCAAGTCTTGTGTTCTGGGCGCACTGGTGCCTGTGATTGGCTGGGTCTGACCCAATTCCTCGGCGGGGCGGCAACGCTGGTGAGCTGGTCGAGTCCGACCCGATGACGCCCAAACCCGCCGCCAGCTGGTCGTGGCTACGCGGCATAAGTTCCGGGTGCCTGACTCGGCCCGGTGTCGCGATCTGGGGTCCGACCCAACGGCTTCGCAGGCCGCGCTGTTTGTCCCCCGGGGACAACCATCCCCATGAGGACAGGCTGCGATTGTCCCCATGGGGATGACTCCGGGTTGTCCACCTGTGGATCAGTCGACTTGTCCCCATGGGGACAGCCGGCGAGCTGTCCCCATGAGGACAAGTTGTCCCGATGGGGATCGTTCGGTGGGTCGGACACAGCGACGGTCGACACCGCGAACAGCTCGGTGGCGAACCAAATGTCGGCTCGGCCGCGCGGACGTTTCCGGTCGTCCTGCGGTCCTGGGCGCGACCGGCTCGCTGGGTCGGACCCACTGGCGACTGACCCCATCAGCAGCTTGGTGGGTTGGACCCAACGGGGCCCAATGGGCGCAAGCGCTTGTTAGGTCGAACCCAGCGGCCGCCCTTAAAGGCGAGCACCTCGCTAGGTCGGACCTACGTCGGCCTGTGGGTACGAACACTGCGGCGGGTCAAATCCAACGACATCCGTCGGCGTGAGTGCCTTGGCGAGTCAGAATCATTGTCGTCCCATGAGTGCGAACACTGGGTGGGCGGGGCCCAAACTCCTTGTCGACCGGTGGGCGCCGGCAGCTTGGTGGGTCGGACCCAACGGCGTCCCGAGGGCGCGAATTTCTCGGTGGGTTGGACCCAGCGTCGGCCCGTGGGTGTGAGCAGGTCGGTGGGTTCGCCCCAGCGGCTCCGGGCCCCAAGTCCTCAGCCAGCGCTTTGCTGCCGCAGGAAGGGGCAGCCGACCAGCCGGCGCATTTCGGCGGCGAGTTGGGGCGGGCTGTCGACCATGCGGGAGAACGCGAGGCGCACGTCGTGGTCGCCGGTGTCGGATTCGATGCGGAGGCGGAGGCCGAAGCGGTCGAGGCCGAGGGGGCGGATGCGGCCCTGCTGGAGGTCGGGCGGCAGGTGCTGCGCGAGCTGCACCACGACGTCCGAGTGGTCGCTCTCGAGGTGCCGCAGCCAGTCCGCCTCGTAGCTGTGGAACGGGTCCGGCGGCGCGGCGCTGAACATGTGCGGCCGCAACGAGTGGGTGCCTTCGGCGTCGGCGAGGACGAGGGAGGCGGGGGTCAGGCGGAGCAGCGTGAGACCGTGCCCGACGTCCAGCAGCCGGTGGTCCGGCCGCTGCTCGGCGATCGCCACGGCGCGCGCCCGCGCCGACACCGCCGTCAGCGGCCGGAGCCAGCCGGTTATCCACAGCAGACCGCGGATCGGTTCCCGCAGGTCCACCGGGGCGTGGTCGGCGAGCTCGACCATGACGGCGAGCTCGCCGCGCTGCGTCTGCCGGGTCGAGCGAACCAGGGGGTGCTCGTCCGGCAGAAGAATGCTGACGCTGCCGCTGTGGTGCACGTGGTGCATCACGGGCACGACGCGCTCGGCCTCGCAGTCGGCGCGTTCGACGGTCGGCGTGAGCGTCGCCGGGCCGTTGCGCGTCGCGATCGTCTTGGCCCGCTCGGCGGGGTTCGGCGCGGGCGGGCGGCGGACGGATGTCGGGGCCTCGGTCACGGGTCACCTCCTACTTAGGTGAGCCTAACCTGAATATTCCTGACTTGGGAAGACCCCCGGGTGTAACAGCGCCCACGCCGGCGCCGAATAGCCGGTGATCCACTCCGAACCCTGGGGACACCATGACCGAACCCACCCGAGTGTGGGAGCCGGGCTGCCACCTGGCCGGCGCGCCGCTGCCGCCCAACGGTGTGCCGTACGCCGTGAGCCAGCGCCGGCTCACCCGGCGGCTCGCCACGAGGACCGCCCTCACGCTCGTCGGGATCGCCCTGTTCTTCGCCGGCCTCGGCATCGCCGTGCCGATCTTCGTGCTGTTCTTCGGCGTGCCCTACCTGGTGACGTGGGCGTACGCCGCCGCCCGCGAGCCGCGGTCCCTGCCCGATCCCGACGCCCCGTTCGAAGAAGTGCACTGCGAGCCCGACGGCCTCGTCGCCCGCCGCCGGACGATCGGCGTGCGCTTGCCCGACGGCCGTTGGCTCACTGCCACCGTCGGCCTGAGCGTGCACGCGCAGCTGGCGGGCCAGCGGCGACTCTGGCTGATCAGGGCCGGCGACCAGGCGTGGGTCGCGTTCCCCGGCATCGCCCAGCGCTGGCGGGGCCGGATCGAGGACGCACCGCCCGCAGGCGCAGAGCCGATGCCGGTCCTGTCACGCGCGTTGGGCTCACCGCGCGAAGACCCCGTGCAGCTGGCCGGCCGGCGAGCTCGGGCGCGGGCGTCGTGGCGCAACAGCGCGCTGCAAGCCGTCGCGGTCACGCTCGCGGCCTGGGCGGTGTGGGGCCTCGCCGAACGCGTGCACGCCAGGGAAATCGACCAGATCCTCGGGCTCGCCGTCGCACTCGTCGTCGGTGTTTCGGCGGCGCCTGCCCTCAGCTTCGTCCTCCTGTCCGGCATCGAAGCGTTCCTGTACCGCAAGCCGCGCCGGGCCGCGGCCTGGACGCCGGTGCGGGTGCTCGACCGCAAGATCGTCTTCCACAGCGGCACCGCTTCGGTGTTGGGTCGAGCCCAGCTTCCCGACGGCCGTGTGGTCAGCTTCCGGCTGCCGAAGGCCACGGTGTCGCTCGCGCTGAACGTCGTCGTGTCCGGGCAGCTGTGGACGTTCGGCAAGACGCGCGGGACCGCTCAAGTCGGCGTACCCGGCTACCCCTTGCTCGGCTTCGTCAAGTTCTCCCGCCGCGAACAGCGCACCCAGCAGCCGGCATCGGTAACGCCGTCCGCGTCCCAGCCGACCAGTGGGTGATCCACCGAGCGCGCGAGGAGTTCCGATGCAGGGCTGGGCACCCGATCCCGCCATCCCGGCCGAGCAGTTGCCGTCGTTCGGCGACGCCCTGGTGCGGGGGCGGCGCAGGGCCGCTCGGAGACTGGCGATCACCGCCGGGCTCGCGGTGGTCGTGGTGGGGCTGGTCGTCGCGGACGGGCGGGTCGACGTCGCGGAGACAGCGCTGCTCACGTACTTCTTCGGCACCACGTTGGTGCTTGTCGGCCGGGCCGTCGCGACCCACTGGCGGGTCAAGCCGCTGCTCGGCACGGGTTTCGAAAAGGTCGACGCCGGACGGAAAACCGTGGCCGGGCGTCGGGTCGCCATCAGGCTGAACGATGGTCGCTGGGTGCGTTTCACGCTGCGGCGCTACGCGGCGGAGCCGCTCGCCCAGTGCCGATTCGTCTGGCTGCTGCGGGGCACGGACCGCGCGCTCGTGCTGATCCCCGGCCTCGGGTTCAGACCCGCCCGGATCCAGGACGAGGGGTTGGCGCAGGACCTGCCCGTGACCGCCCCGGCGACGGAGCCGGACCCGCGGCCTCGCCTCGTCCTCGCGAGACGCAATGCGCGCCTGTCCGTTGCCTGGTTGACGGGCCTCATCGCGCTGCTGTTGTGGGCACGGCTGAGCTTCCCGCCCGGCGACCGGTCGCTCCTCGGTACGGCCTGGGGGCTGCTCGTTTTCATCGCCGCGCTGCTGCTGTTCGGCGCGCTCCGGATGGCCTTCCGCCGTCCGGTACCCATCGGGCCGTGGACCGAACTCGAGCTGGCGAACGAGCCCACGATCACCCACAGCCGCGGCCGGCTGAGTATCGCGGGCCACGCGGTCCGTCCGGACGGCACTCAGGTCACCTTCCTGATTCCCCGATGCTCCCTCCTCGCGGCGCTCGACGTCGCCGCCACCCGACGGCTGTGGACAGCCGGTCGGAGAGCCGGCCTCCCCGGCCACGTCTGGACCGGCGGCATCCGCTTTCCGGCGCCGGACCTCCTCCCGGAGCCCTGATGCACCGTTGGGAGCCCGATCCCACCGTCCCGGCCGAGCGGTTGCCGCTCTTCGGGGAACTCGTGACGGCCATGCGGCGCGCGGAGGTGCGACAGCTGGTGTACGCCGTCCCGCTCGTGTTGTTCGAGTGGGTGCTCGTGGCCCGTGGGGGGTTCGGTCGCCCAGGCAGTGCTACTCGGGTGTGTCGTCGTGGGGAACACCGTGCTGCGGACGTTCGCCGTGGCCCGGCTGCAGTGCGTCAAGCCGTTGCTCGATCAGGCGTTTGAACGCGTGCCCGTCGGCGAGGTCGTGGCCGGACGCTGGGTCGGCGTCCGGCTGGTCGACGGGCGCTGGGTGCGCTTCCGGGCGGCGCGGTACGCGGCGGAGGTGCTCGCCCGGCAGCAGCAGGTGTGGTTGCTGCGCAACGGCGACCGGGCGGCGGTGCTGGTGCCCGACGCCGGTGCTGGGCGCCCTCATGTTCCTCGGCACGGTGCTCGCACTGGTGCTGACCGTCCGGCGGCCCCGCACCGCGGACTGGACCGAGTTCGCGCTCGTGGACGAACCGACGATCGCCTTCACCTACGACCGGCTGACCATCCAGGGCCGCGCGGTCCGCGACGGCACTGTAGTCGCCTTCCGGGTGCCGCGGGCGCCCCTCGCCGTTGCCCTCGACGTCTTCGCCACCGGACGCCTGTGGACAGCCGGTCGGAAAGCCGGCCTACCGGGCCACGTCTGGACCGGCGCCATCCCCTTTCAGGCCCCCGGACCCCTTCCCGACCACGACCACGCGTAGGTCTCGTCTTCGGAAGCCGCGGCGGCTTCGCCGAGTTCCAGCGGCGCGAACGTGTCCACCATGACCGCCGTCTCGTCGAAGAACTCCGCGCCGATCGACGCTTCCGCGGCGCCGGGCTGCGGGCCGTGCGTGAAGCCGGACGGGTGCAGCGACAGGGACCCGATGCCGATGCCCGAGCCGCGGCGGGCTTCGTAGTTGCCGCGGACGTAGAACATCAGCTCGTCGGAGTCGACGTTCGCGTGGTTGTACGGCACGGGGATCGAGTTCTCGTGGTAGTCGACCTTGCGCGGGCAGAACGAGCACACCACGAAGTTCGGCCCCTCGAACGTCTGGTGCACGGGCGGCGGCTGGTGCACGCGGCCGGTGATGGGCTCGAAGTCGTCGATGTTGAAGGCCCACGGGTACAGGCAGCCGTCCCAGCCGACGACGTCGAAGGGGTGCGTCGCGTACGTGTAGCGGGTCAGGCCGGCGCGGTGGCGGACCAGGACCTCGACGTCCGAACCATCCACGACCAAGGGCGCGACCGGTCCCCTCAGGTCGCGTTCGCAGTACGGCGAGTGCTCCAGGAACTGCCCCTTCGCCGACAGGTAGCGCTTCGGCGGGCCGATGTGGCCGCGCGCCTCCAGCACGTACAGCCGCACCTCGCCGTGGGGCACCACGCGGTAGGTGCACGACGTCGGGATCACGACGTAGTCGCCGTCCCCGACCTCGAGCGAGCCGTAGATCGTCTCGACCAGCGCCGTGCCGCCCTGGACGTACAGCAGTTCGTCGCCCGCCGCGTTGCGGTACAGCGGGCTCGGGGCGGTGGCGACGACGAAGCCGATGGTCACGTCGTTGTTGCCGAAGAGCCGCCGCCGGTCGGTCACGGCGTCGGCGGACGCGCCGTACTTCAGCTCCGGAGTCTTGAAGTGGCGCGGCTTCAACGGGTGGTTCGGCGTCAGCGCGCCGCGGTCGTCGGACACGGCGACGGCGTCGACGATCGCCGTCGGCATCCCGCGGTGGTACAGCAGGGCCGAGTCGGCCGAGAAGCCCTCCACGCCCATGAGTTCCTCGGCGTAGAGGCTGCCGTCGGGCTGGCGGAACGCGGTGTGCCGCTTGTGGGGGATCTCGCCTACTTGCCGGTAGAAGGGCATCGGTGGCTCCTCGAGCAAGTGTCCGCAGAACGAACGATTTTGTCCTCTTGTCGTACGCTACTAGCGTGTCAGTCGTGTCAAGCGCTGTGGAACTCACGCCCCCCGGCCCCCGTGGAATTCCTCCCCTGTTCGCGCGGCTCGTCGACGACTCGGCGCTCTTCCCGCCCGCGGACGTGGCCATGCCCGACGCGTTGCGCGAGCACTACGAGTCCCGGGGTGGTGAGCACGCCGGTGTGCTGGGCGTTTTCCTCTGCCAGGCCTCGCGGCTGCCGGAGCTGATCACCGAGTTGATCAAGATCAAGCCGAAGGAGCCGCTCCCTCTTTCCTTGATCATCGACACCGGGCTCGGAGGTGTGCCCAAGGCGATCTCGATCGTCGAGTCCCGGAGCGAGCTGCTGTCGCTGCGGATGGTCGAGATGCCCGCCCCGTCCGACGTCGACGAGGTGTGGCTGGAGCGCGTGTCGGAGTTCGTGCCCGAGGACGTGATCCGGGTCGTCGAGCCGCGGCGCGGCGTCGGCTGGCTCGACGGCGTGCGCAAGGTGATCGAGCACGGCAGCTGGCCGAAGATCCGCTGCGGCGGCCCCGCGGGCGAGAACTTCCCCAGCATCGACGAGGTCGCCGACTTCCTGTCGGTGGTCAGCGGCTCGCCTGGCGCGTCGTTCAAGGCCACCAACAGCCTGCATCGCGCCATCCGGCACACGGACCCGGGCTCGGGCTTCACGCACCACGGGTTCCTGAACCTGATCGTCGCGTCGGCCCGCTGCCTCTCGGGTGGCGACGTGCGCGCGGCGCTGGAGTCCACCGACGGCAAGGCGCTGGCCGACGAGGCCCGCGCGCTGCCGGAGCCGGCCGCGAAGGCCGTGCGCGAGCTCTTCGCGTCGTACGCGGCGGCGTCGTTCGCGGAGCCGGTGGCCGACCTGGGTGAGCTCGAGCTGCTGTGAGCAGGGAGGGGTCGCTGACCCTCGATCGTGGCCTGGCGCTGCTGCAGGCGGTGGCCGACGCGGGCGAGGAAGCGGCGACCATCTCCGAGCTGGCCGTCGCGATCGGCGCGAGCCGCGCGGCCGTCTACCGGCTGCTGGTGCCGCTTTCGGAGCGTGGCCTGATCTGGCGCGACGGCACGAAGGTGCGCCTGGGCGTCGGGCTGCTGCGGCTCGCCGGGCAGGTGCTGCCGCAGCTGCGCGAGGCGGCGCGGCCGGTGCTGCGCGAGCTGGCCGAGAAGGTGGGCGCCACGGCGCACCTGACCGTGGCTCAGGGTGACCAGGCCCAGGCGGTTGCGGTCGTGGAGCCGTCGTGGACGAGCTACCACGTCGCGTACCGCGTGGGCAGCCGTCATCCGCTCAGCGCGGGCGCGGCGGGCCGCGCTATGGCGCTGCGGCCCGGTGGCGACGGCTGGGTCGCGTCGACGGGAGAGCTGGAGGCCGGCGCGTCGGGTGTCGCGGCGCCGGTGCGCGGGGTGCCGGGGCTGCGGGCGAGCGTCGGCGTCGTGTCGCTGGAGCCGCTCGACGCGGCGGCGGTCGGACCGCAGGTGGTCGCGGCGGCCGCGCGGCTCACCGAGGTGCTGCGGACGGATTCCTAGCCGCGGCCAGCAGTGGCCGCACCATCGTGAGCAGCAGGGCCAGGTCGACGGTGAACAGCAGGCGTTCGAACAGACCCAGCGTCACCTCTTGCTGCGCCGGACCCGTGATGAGCGTGAACACGAACCCGCCGAGCACGATCAGCACGCTGGCGAAGCTCGCGACGGCCAGCGCGCGGATCGTCGTGCGCCGCGGCTCCCACGGGCAGTGCGCGCGGCCGCGGCGCGTCAGCAACCACGCGGCGGCCGGCAGGGCCAGGAACGCGGTGAGCGCGGCGGCGTTGTGCAGCTGGCCGTCGAAGGTCCGCGCCTGTCCGTCGGGGTCGACGGGGACCGTCGCGCAGATCGTGAGCCCCGCGCACCACACGCCGAGCAGCGCGACGACGGCCGGGGAGCGGCGCGCCGTCACCAGACCGGCCAGCAGCGCCAGCGAGCCGAGCGCGAGCGCCAGGCACATCGCGCTGAACAGCGGCGCGGCCGAACGGCCGCCGAGGTGGCCGTAGACGTACTCCGAAAGCGTCTGCCACACCGGGCTGACCTGCGCCGAGAGCCGCAGGTGCAGGTCGGCCGCGATGGCCACGGCGAGCGTGATGCCGGCGAGCGCGAGCCGCCCGTGAACGGGGGACACGGCGGCTTGCGCGGGCTGGGGCACGGGACGCTCCTCGGCGGTCATGGCGGAGGGCAAGGATCGTCCGCGTCATCGCGGGTTCACCTTGCCCTCATCCACTGGTTCCGAAGAGGTTACCTCGTGGTCCTGTGAAGTCCCTGTGGTCGCTTTTCAGCCGTCAGACGAGCTGGACCAGCGCGAACACGGACAAACCGGCGAACGCGAACCCGGCGACGCGCTGGATCAGCTTCGGCCGGATGCGGCTGCGGATCTTGGCGCCGATGAACACCGCGAGCCCGGCCACCGAGACCAGTGCGACGAAGGCGCCGAGGCCGACCGCGAACGGATTGCCGAGGTGTGCGACGAGGCCCGCCGTCGCCAGCTGCGACGCGTCGCCCCACTCGGCGGCGAAGAGCACGCCGAACGACGTCAGCGCCGAGCGCAGGAACGTCTTCGGCGCGGCCCCGGAACGGGAAGCGCTGTCGCCCGCTTCGTCGGCTTCGCTGAATCCTTCGCGCAGGAGCATGAAGGCGCCGATGCCGAACATCGCCGCTACCAGCAGCGATACCGCCGTTTCCGGGAGAAGGGTGAGAACACTGCCGAATGCGGCGGCGATCACACACTGGATCGCAAATGCCGCGCACACTCCCGCGAATACCGGCCAAGCCCGGAAACGCGTGGTCAGCACGAGCGTCGCGACCAGGGTCTTGTCGGGCAGTTCCACTGCCAGGACCAGGCCGAACGCGCTGAGCAGAGCGATGATGGCGGGAGACATGAGCTGGTGAGCACCCCTTTCACTGCAACGATAAAGGAGGTGTTCAGAAAGCCGCAAGCTGATGGGTTTCGCGAATTGGCCCGTGCGGTTCGGTGAATGGTGACGGCCGGGATTCCTGAATATTTTTTTCGGTGCGCCGAATTCTCTTTTCCGGTGCGGTACGGTGCGGGTCATGCCTGCTGACCACGTCGTCGTGACGACCACCGTCGACTCCGAGGCCGCCGCCCGCACCCTGGCCACGAGTGTCGTCGAGGCGCGGCTCGCCGCGTGCGCCCAGATCGTGGGCCCGATCACCAGCGTCTACCGCTGGGCGGGCGAGGTGCAGACGGACGCGGAGTGGCGGGTCGAGTGCAAGACGGCGGCCGACCGCGCGGGGGCGCTGGAGGAGTTCCTCAACGTGCGCCACACCTACGACCTGCCGGAGGTCGTGGTCACCCCGATCGTGGGCGGGAGCCCGCGGTACTTGGCGTGGCTGGTGTCGCAGACCCGTTAGGTCCCGCTCCGGTACACAGTGGACTGATGTGCCCGGTTTCCGAAGTGGACGGCTGACCTGCGGGTTTCCCGGGTTCAGGACGTTGGTCCCTGCTTATTCGGGACGTGTTGAACTGGTTGCCGCTGCCGCGTGGGAGTTAGCTCGAAGACGTGGATGTCCTTGAGCTCGCGCGGTGGCAGTTCGGCATCACCACCGTGTACCACTTCCTGATGGTCCCGCTGACCATCGGACTCTCGGTGCTCGTCGCGGGGATGCAGACCGCCTGGGTGCGCACCGGCCACGAGCGCTACCTGAAGATGACGAAGTTCTGGGGAAAACTGCTCCTCGTCAACTTCGCCATGGGGGTGGTGACCGGGATCGTCCAGGAGTTCCAGTTCGGGATGAGCTGGAGCGCCTACTCCCGCTTCGTCGGCGACGTGTTCGGCGCGCCGCTGGCGATGGAGGGCCTGGTCGCGTTCTTCGTGGAGTCGACCTTCCTCGGCCTGTGGATCTTCGGCTGGGACCGGCTGCCCAAGCGGGTGCACCTGGCGTGCGCGTGGGCGTTCTCACTCGCGTCGATGGCCTCGGCCTACTTCATCCTGTCCGCGAACTCGTGGATGCAGCACCCGGTGGGTGTGGAGTTCGTGAACGGCAAACCGACGATGAACTCGATCTTCGCGGTGCTGACCAACAACACGGCGCTAGCGGCGATCCCGCACACGCTGGCCGGGGCGTTCTCGGTGGCGGCGGCGTTCCTCGTCGGGGTGGCCGGCTGGCACCTGTGGCGGCGTCGTTCGGCTTCGGAGTCGGACGAGGGCGTGCACCGGGACGTCTGGCGCGCGTCGCTGCGGCTCGGCGGCTGGGTCGGCGTGGTCGCGTTCGCGGTGCTGGCCATCACGGGCGACACGCAGGGCAAGCTGATGTTCGAGCAGCAGCCGATGAAGATGGCGTCCGCGGAAGCGTTGTGCCACACGGAGAAGCCGGCGAGCTTCTCGATCTTGGCGATCGGTGACGTGGCCGGTGCCAACTGCGAGGACGTGAAGACCTTCACCGTGCCGGCGCTGCTGTCGTTCCTCGCCCACAACGACTTCTCCACCGAGGTCCAGGGTGTGGAAAACCTCATCGGTCAGTACCAGGCCAAGTACGGCACCAACTACCCGAACGACCCAGACCTCGGCCCGCTGGCCGGTCAGCCGATCGACTACGTGCCCAACCTGCCCGTGACCTACTGGGGCTTCCGGGCGATGATCGGCTTCGGTGCGATCTCGGCGGGGATCGGGGTGCTGGCGCTGTGGCTCACGCGCCGCGGCCGGTTGCCGAGCAGACGCTGGTTCCCGTTGCTGCTGCTCGCGGGCATCGCGACGCCGTTCATCGGCAACAGCGCGGGCTGGATCTTCACGGAGATGGGGCGTCAGCCGTTCGTGGTCGCGCCCAACCCGACCGGGGTCGAGGGCATGTGGATGTTCACGGCCGAGGCGGTGTCGAAGCTGTCGGTGGGCGAGGTGTGGACCTCGCTGATCTCGCTCACGGTGCTCTACCTGGGCCTGGGCGTGGTCGAGCTGTTCCTAATGCGCAAGTACGTCCGCGGCGGGATCGAAGGCGTCATGCCACCGCCGCCCGCTCAACGCGAGGACTCGGATTCCGATGACGACACGCTGTCGTTCGCTTACTGACTCACTGGGTCGCACCCAGCGTACGCGGGCGATCACCCGCGAGAGTTACCCACAGCTGATCTGTGGACAACTCGATGGGTTGTGGATAACTCAGGGCCACGGTGTGGATGAACTCCCCGTGGAAGGAGGGGTGAGCCGATGACCACGCTCCAGCTGGTGTGGTTCGCGATCATCGCGCTGTTCTGGCTCGGCTACCTGTTCCTCGAGGGCTTCGACTTCGGCGTCGGCATGCTGCTGCCGGTCCTCGGCCGTGACAACACCGAGCGGCGCGTCATGGTCAACACCATCGGGCCGGTGTGGGACGGCAACGAGGTGTGGCTGATCGTCGCGGCCGGTGCCACGTTCGCGGCGTTCCCCGCCTGGTACGCGACGCTGTTCTCCGGCGCCTACCTGCCGCTGCTCGTCGTCCTGCTGGCCCTGATCGGGCGCGGCGTGGCCTTCGAGTACCGCGGCAAGGTCGACTCCGAACGCTGGCGGCGCACGTGGGACCGCGTGATCATGATCGGCTCGTGGGTGCCGCCACTGGGCGTCGGGCTGCTGCTGGCGACGACCGCGCTCGGCCTGCCGCTTGACGCCGACGGCAACCGCGTCGGCTCGCCGTTCGAGGCGGTGCGGTGGGACACGCTGCTGGGTGCGCTCGCCATCGTCGGGTTCGCTCTGGTGCACGGCGCGGCGTTCCTGGCGCTGAAGACGACCGGTGAGCTGCGGGAACGGGCGCGCCGGCTGGCGCTGTGGCTGTTGCCGGTGGCGTTGCTGCCGCTGGTCGCGTTCCTCGTGGTCGTGCAGGTGCGCGAAGGCCAGGGGTGGACGATCGCGCCGCTGGTGATCAGCGCGGTCGCCGCGGCCGTCGCGTGGCAGCGGCTCTACGTGAACCGTGACGGGCAGGCGTTTTCCGCGCTGGGTGTCGTGATCGCGGCCGCCGTGGTGGCGCTGTTCGGGGCGCTGTACCCGAACGTCCTGCCGTCGACTGTGGACGCCGCGAACTCGCTGACGATCGCCCAGGCTTCCGCGAGCCCGTACGCGCTGAAGGTGATCACGTGGGTCGGCGCGTTCGGCGCCCCGGCGGTGGTGATCTACCAAGGCTGGACCTACTGGGTCTTCCGCAAGCGCATCGGTGTCCAGCACATCCCGGCGGTGCACGCACCGTGAGCAGACTTCCCGGTCGCGCGACCCTTTCCGCCCCGAGGTCCACAGTGGACCAAGTGCGGCCGGGCAAGGGGCCGCTCGGCGCGCTCCCGGCTCTCGGGCCGGCCGCGCGCCGGGCGTTGCTCCTGGTTGCGGTGCTGTCGTTCGTCAACGCCGTTTTCCTCGTGGCCCAAGCTTTCCTGCTGGCCGACGTGCTGGCCGCCATCGTCTCCACAGGTGCCGGGGTCCGCACCGCCCAGCTGGCCGCTCTGTTCGCGTTCGTCGCGGGCCGCGCGCTGACCGGCTGGGCGGTGCGGGTGGTCTCGGCACGCGCGGCGGCCACGGCGCAGCAGGACCTGCGCGCCCGCGTCGTGTCGCACGCCCTGCGGCTGGGGCCGGAGTGGCTGGCGCGCCACGGCCACGGCTCGCTGACGGAGCTGGTGACCCGCGGGCTCGACGCGCTCGACGCGTACTTCCGCGAGTACCTCCCCGCGCTGGTGACGGCCGCGGTGGTCCCGCTCGCGGCGGGCGCGGCGATCCTGTGGGCGGACTGGCCGTCCGCGGTGATCGTGGCATTGACCGTGCCGCTGCTGCCCGTTTTCGCCGTGCTGGTCGGGAAGTTCACGGCCGACCGAGTGGCCGGCGCGACCGACGCGGTGCACCGGATGTCGGGGCTGCTGCTGGAACTGGTGCGCGCGCTGCCGGTGCTCACGGCGTTCCGCCGCGCCCCGGCCCAGTCGGCGACCGTGGACCGGCTCTCCGAACGCCACCGCCGCGCGACGCTTCGGACGCTGCGGGTCGCGTTCTCGTCGGCGTTCGTGCTCGAGCTGGTGGCCACGCTGTCCGTGGCGCTCGTGGCCGTGGTGATCGGCGTGCGGCTGGTGTCGGGTTCGTTGCCGCTGGCCATCGGCCTCGGGGTGCTCATCCTCGTGCCCGAGTGCTACCAGCCGCTGCGCGCGGTGGGCGCGGCCTTCCACGCGAGCGAAGACGGCGTGGAAGCCGTGCGCCGGGTGACCGACGTGTTGTCGTCGCCGGCGCCACCGGCCGGGACGCGCGTCGCGCCCTGTGGACAACTGACTGTGTCGGGCCTGACCGTGGCCCGCCGCGGCGGCTTCGCCCCGTCCGACGAGTCGTTTTCGGTGCGGCGCGGGGAAACGGTGTGGCTGCGCACCCCGAGCGGGGCGGGGAAATCCACCACGCTGGGCGTGCTGCTCGGCTTCGTCCCCACGTTCGACGGCTCGGTCCAGATCGGCGACGTGCCGCTGGCCGAGGTTGACGTGGAGCGCTGGCGGGCGGACGTCGCGTGGGTGCCGCAGTCGCCGGTGTTCAGCGGGGGGACCGTTCGCGACGAGCTGAGCGCGGCGTTCGTTCGCGACGCTGGGGACGACCGGACCGCTCGCGACTCGCTGCGCGAGGGGTCCGTTCGTGCGGGTTCGCTGGGTGAGGGGACCGTCGGCGCGGGGCTGGGCGAGCGGTGGGTTGGTGCTCGGATTCGCGGCGGGACCGTTCGCTCGGATTTGCCGAGCGAGGGGGCCGTTCGCGACGACCGGCGCGAGGGGACCGTTCGTGCGGGTTCGCGGGGCGAAGGGACCGTTGGCGCAGCGCTGGACGAGCGGTGGGTTGGTGCTGGGTCGAGCGAGGGGACCGCTCGTGCGGGTTCGCCGGGTGAGGGGACCGTTGGCGCGGGGCTGGACGGGCAGTGGGTTGGTGCTGGGTCGAGCGAGGGGACCGCTCGTGCGGGTTCGCCGGGTGAGGGGACCGTTGGCGCGGGGCTGGGCGAGCTGTGGGTTCGTGCTGGGCAGACCGAGGGGACCGTTGGTGCCCGTCGGGATGGCGGGACCGTTCGTGACTTGCTTCGTGAGGGGACCGTTCGCGACGACTCGGAGGAGGGGACCGTTCGCGCAGGCGGCGCCGAGGTTCTTCGTGCCGAGCCGGGTGAGGGGTCCGTTCGCGAGGATTCGGCGAGCTGGGGGACCGTTCGCGGAGACGTGCGCGAGGGGACCGTTCGCGCCGAGGCGAGCGAGGGGACCGTTCGGGCCGGGGCTGTTGAGGAGGTGCTGGGGGAGCTGGGGCTGACCGGGCTCGCGGACCGGCCCGTGGACCAGTTGTCGCTGGGGCAGCGGCAGCGGGTGGCGGTCGCGAGGGCGTTGCTGCGGGTGCGCGCGGGGGCGTGGCTGCTGCTGCTTGACGAGCCGACGGCGCACCTCGACGAGGTCAACGCGCGGCGCGTGCTGGCCGCCGTCGAGCGGGCGGTGGACGGTGGGGCGGCGGCGATCATCGCGGCGCACGAGCGGCCGGCCGGTGTTGTGGTTGTGGACGAGGATCCGGTGCCGCGCAAGGGTTCTGTGGTTGTGGAGGCGGGTGCGCGGCGGCCGCTGGCGTGGCGGTTGCTGGTCGACCGCCGGTTGTTCGCCGGTGCGGTGCTGGGGGCGCTGGCGTTGCTGGCGGGAGTCGCGCTGACGGCGACGTCGGGGTGGCTGATCGCGGAGGCGTCGCTGCGGCCGCCGATCCTGACGCTGACCGTGGCCGTGGTCGGGGTGCGCGCGTTCGGACTCGGGCGGGCGGCGCTGCGTTACGCCGAGCGGCTCGCGACGCACGACGCCGCGTTCCGGATCGCCGGGCGGCTGCGCGTGCTGCTGTGGGATTCGCTGGTGAAGCTCGGACCGGCGCGTGGGCTCGCCGCCGGCGAGGGGCAGCGGCGGCTGGTCGCGGACGTCGACACCGTCCGCGACCTGCTGCCGCGCGTCGTCGCGCCACCGATCGTCGTCGGGCTGGTCGCCGCGGGGGCGGTTGCGGTGCAGGCGATCGTGCTGCCGTCGGCGGGGGCCGTGCTCGCGGCGGCGGTTGTCGTGGGGCTGGCCGCGCCGCGGCTGGCGTTGTTCGCTGAGAGGCGCGCGACCGCGGCGCTGGCGGCGGGTCGTCGGGATCTCGCCGCGCGGGTGCTGGTGCTGTTCGCGTCGGCGGCCGAGTCGCTGGCGTACGGAACGGCGGGCGCGCGCCGGCGCGAGTTGTTCGCGACGGACGGCCGCCTCACAGCGGAAGCCCGCCGGCAGGCGTTCGGTACGGGCGCGGCGGAGGCGCTGATCACCGTAGTTACCGGGGTGGCCGCGGTGGTGAGCACGATGCTCGCCGCGCACGCGGTCGCGGCCGGTCAGCTGGCGGGTGTGCTGGCGCCGTTGCTCGCTCTGGTGCCGTTGGCGCTGGCAGAGGTGCTGGCGTTGTTGCCGCCGGTGGCCGTGCACTGGGACACGCTGCGCGGCGCGCGCGAGCGGTTGGGGGAGCTGCAGTCCGCGTCGGCTCCGGCGCCGGTGCAGGTCGGCCGGACGGTGCGGCTGCGCGGCGCGGACCTCGGCTGGCCTGGCGGGGAGACCGTGTTGGAGGACGTGACGCTCGACGTCGCGCCGGGTTCGTACGTCGCGGTCGTCGGGCCGAGTGGTGCCGGTAAGTCGACTTTGGTCGCCGCACTGTTGGGATTCCTGGCGCCGCGCGCGGGTGAGGTGACGGCGCCGGGCCGGGTTTCGTGGGCGCCGCAGGAGCCGATGCTGGTGTCGACGACCGTCGCGGAGAACCTGCGGCTCGCCGACCCGAAGGCCACCGACGACGACCTCCGCCGCGCGCTCGACCTGGCCCGGCTGCCGGGCCTGGACCCGGCGACGGTCCTGGACAGCGCCGGTGCCGGGCTGTCCGGGGGACAGGCTCAGCGCGTCGCGCTCGCGCGGGCGCTGCTCGCCGCACCGGCGGCAGACCTCGTGCTGCTCGACGAGCCCACTGCGCACCTCGACGAGCCGACGGCTCGCGCGCTGCGCGCGACGTTGCGCACCGAGCTGGCCGGCCGCACCGTTGTGCACGTCACGCACAACGCCGACGAAGAGCTCGACGCCGACGTCGTCCTGGAAGTCCGGGGTGGCCGGGTCGTCGAGCGGCCCGCGCGCGTGGCGGCCGTGGCCGTGAGGGGTGATGGGTGACGGTCACGCTTCCGGATCCGGGGCGCAAGCACGCGCTAGGGTCGGTGTTGCACATGGACCCGACACTTGCCGCGCGGGCGTTGTCCGCTGCCACCGAGATCACCAGCACCGCGTTGTCCGGGGACGACCCCGAGGCGGTGCTGGACACCGTCGTGGTCAGGGCCGCCGAACTAGCCGACGCGGACCTCGGCCTGGCCATGGTCGGCACCGACGACGGGCACGTCGTGGTCGAGGCCGCTGTCGACACCAGCGGCGAAAACCGCTCCCTCAGGGGCCTGACGCTGCCCGCCGACTCCGCCGCGGGCCGCGTCGCGCGCGGCGGCGAGCCGGTGGTGAGCGACAACTTCGTGCTGGACCCGCGGACGGCGCCGTACGTGCCGGACGAGCTGCGAGCGTTCGGCGCGTTCGCCGCCGCACCGTTCGGCTCGGGCGGGCGGGTGCTGGGCGCGCTGACCGTGTACCGATTGCAGGGGCGCGAACCGTTCTCCGCGGGGACCGTGGAGATGCTCGTGGCGTTCGCCGCGCAGGCGGGTGTCGTGCTGGCGCTCGCCGAGGGCGCCAACGCTCGCCACCGCGTCACGCTCTACCAGGAGCGTGAACGCATCGCCCGCGAGCTGCACGACGTGATCGTCCAGCGCCTCTACGGCGCCGGCATGCAGCTCGACCGCGTGCGCCGCAACATGCGCAAGCGCTTCGCCCAGGCCGACGGCGCCCGGCTGTCCGACGCCATCGACCAGCTCGACCAGACCATCGAGGAGATCCGCGGCACCGTCCGGGCGCTGCGGTCCCCCGAACCCCGCCACGACACCGGCGCGCCGACCGATCTCGCCGAGTCCGCCCGCGGCGAAGTCCGCATCGCCGGCGAGCTGCTGGGTTATCCCCCGACCCTCGAACTGTCGGGCGAGTTCGCCGACATCCCGGCCGAACGCGCCGACCACATCCGCGCGGCGCTGCGCGAGGCACTGTCCAATGTGGTCCGCCACTCCGGCGCGAGCGAAACGCGCGTCACCCTGACCCGCGACCGCGACGGCGTGAAACTCCGCGTGCGCGACAACGGCTCCGGTGTGCCCCAAGGCGTGGCGACCCGGGGCCTCCGCCACCTCGCCGAACGCGCCGACGCCGCCGGTGGGCAGTTCTTCATCAACTCCTCGCCGAGCCTGGGCACGCTCGTCGCTTTCGACCTCCCGCTGGGCTAGGCCCGACTTAGCGACCACAGCTGGCGTCCGCCGGCCGGTGGGGGTACCACGCCTTTCGGGGCTCCTTCCTCTGACACACGTGACCGGACCAGCCACGACCTACCTCTCCAACGCCAGCACAGGTATGACGGACGCTGAGATACCCAGTTACTTGCAACCAGGCCGACATGCCACGCGTTGGACACGGCCAGTCCTCCGCGGATACGACACCAGCCGACGCTGCCTCGGCCTTTCGGAGCAACCACGCCGGGCGCCGCTTGGGTCACCGCTTCGAACCGAGCGGCTCCTCGGCTACCTCGCGACACGCCGCGCGTGATTGCTCGGCCACCGTTACCGTCCGAGCTCGGGCGCGACCCACCCCGCACTCAACGGCGCAGCGCATGCGAGTGCGGCCGCATCATCAGATCCATGCGTGGGCGGGTTTCCTCCGCCCATCCACGCCGTGCACCGGCTCAGTCAGAGTTCCGGACCAAATCCGAGCGGCGAGCGACCGAGCTAGCACCACGTTGCGCGCAGCCGCACTTTCGTGCCTGAGCCAAAGGGCGCGCGAGTTACCCCGCGACCAACCACAGTCCCTGCGTCACCGCCACCTTTCCGAACCACACCGCCCACTGGTCCGGTCACCTTCCCGGACCACCGCGCCGCGCGCTCTCCTCACCGACCGACCGAACCTCAGCCCGGCCCGTCGTCTCCCTTTGGACTGGTCGCAGCGGCGACCGGCACCCACACCGCGCTGATCCGGCGTCAGCCTTCACGCGTCATGTGAGCCGCTCCTTTCTCTTGGTCGTTCCGGAAACGCTCCGGAAATCCCCAGCATCGCGAGCCACAACTCGCTCTCACCTGGTCACGATAATACCGGGAAATCGAACACCCATTCGACTCACGATGGGGTGAATTCGGAGGATGCTTACCGAACTCGCTGTCGCCAACGGTGACGCGAGTGGACCGGTCGCACTTCGAACGGACTAGCGGAGTGGCAATAGGAGGTATGCGCTGCTCACGCGAAAATCCGCGGAACCGGCGGTGCTCACTTGCCGCGGCGGGCGATCCAGGCGGCGGCTTGCGTGCGGCGTTGCATGCCGAGCTTGGCGAGCACCGAGGTGACGTAGTTCTTGACCGTCTTTTCGGCCAGGAAGAGGCGTTCGGCGATTTCCCGGTTGGACAGGCCCTGCCCGATGAGTTCCAGGACGTCGCGCTCGCGGTCGGTGAGGTCGGCGAGTTCGTCCGTCGGCGGGTGGCGCAGTTTGTCGAGCACGCGGGCCGTGCTGACGGGGTCGAGCAGCGAGTGGCCGGCGGCGACCTCGCGCACCGCGTTGACCACGTCCTGTCCGCGGACCTGTTTCAGCAGGTAACCCGACGCGCCGGCCATGATCGCGCCGACCATCGCCTCCTCGTCGTCGAACGCGGTGAGCATGAGGCACGCCGGCGGGTTCGGCTTGGAGCGCAGCTCGCGGCACAGCGTGATGCCGTCGCCGTCGCCGAGCCGGACGTCGACCACCGCCACGTCGGGCTCCACGTGCATCGCGACGGCCAGCGCCTCCTCGACGCCCCCGGCCTCGGCGACCACCTCGATGTCCGCCTCGTCGCCGAGGAGGTCGCGCAGGCCCCGGCGCACCAGTTCGTGGTCGTCGACGAGCAGCACCTGGATCGGCATACCTCGAGGTTACGGCGTCGCGGGGCCGGTAGCTGGTGCTGGTGCCCGACGCCACGTTCGCCACGGGGAAAAATCACCGGATGCGCACCATCGGAGGGCCATTTCCGAAGTGGTGGGAATTTGCCGGAAAATCGCGCGTAACGGTCAATGCGATTGCACGGATATCCACCGCACAAGCCGATCGGAGGGGTTTCCCGTGATCGTCTCGAACGCCATTGCGAAAACGCCGATTTCCCGGCCGGGCTGATGGGGGCGCGGCTCGCCGTCGTCGCGGTGCTGGCGGCCGCCGTGGGTGCGCTGCTGGCCGCCGCGTTCCTGAAACCGCCCGCGGACGTGCCGGTGCAGGACGTGGTCACCACCAGCCGCCCGGCGCCGTTCGCCACGCGGGTGCCGGTGTCGCGCGTGCAGACCGCGTCGCGCCCGGCGGCCCTGGAAATCCCGGCGATCGGCGTGGACACCGGCACGATCGTCGGGCTCGGCCTCACCCCCGACGGCGCGCTCGAACGCCCGAAGGACGCCCGCACCCCGGGCTGGTTCACCGGCGGCCCGACCCCCGGCGAACGCGGCCCCGCGGTGCTCGCCGCGCGCTCCGACGAACCCGGCGCCTTCCGCCGCCTCACCGACGCCCGCCCCGGCGAGCAAGTCGTGGTGCACCGCGCCGACCACACCGCCGCGGTCTTCACCGTCTACCGCGTCGACCACCCGCCGGCGCCGTTCGCCACCGCTCGCAGCGCCACGCCCGCCCCGGAACTCCGCCTGATCACCGTGGGCGGGGACAACGTCGTCGTGTACGCGCGGCTGAGCCAGGCGTTCGCGAACTGATCAGCCGTGCACGCGGGGGAAGCGCGATTCGTTGCGGTCCATCTTCGCGTTGCCCGCTTCCAGCAGGTCGATGTCCAGGGCGTCCGCGAGTTGCACGAGGTACAGCAGGACGTCGGCGATTTCGTCGCGGACGTTGAAGGCCAGTGCGGCGTCCGAGCGGTACTGGCGGGCCTCGTCGGGGGTCAGCCACTGGAACAGGGAGATGAGCTCACCCACTTCGCCGGACAGGGCCATGACGAGGTTCTTGGGGTGGTGGAACGGCTCCCAGTCGCGGGCGGCGGCGAAGTCGCGCAGGCGCTGTTGCAGGTCTTCGAGAGTCACGGGAACTGATCTACCACGGCGGTCACGCTCGGCTAGCGGCCGTAGGGCGGACGGGCGTTGACCCGGGTGAAGCGATCTCCGCCCGACGCGGAGACGGCGTACGAGCAGAACACCGCAGTCGACCTGCTCGTCGCGACGGAACGTCTGTACCGCGCCGATTCCCCGGCGCTCGGCCAACCCGTCCCGCCCGCGCCCTCGTCAACGGCGCCAAGCACCGGTCCGCCGCTGGTCACCGGCGGTGGGCGACTGCTCCGAAAAGAGCACGCAGTTGGCCCACACGCGCGACAAAGGCCGTACGGCAGACTGGTGCGCGTGAGTGCTCCCCCGGATCTGCGCCCGTACCTGCGCACGTTGGACGCGGAAACGCTGGTGGACCTGCTCCTCGCCCAAGCTCACCGTGACCCTGGGTTACGGCACTCGCTCGAACTCCGATTCGCCACACAAACGGGTGACGTGGCGGAGGCGCACCGGCTGCTGGACACCGCCGTGTCCGACGGGAACGTCGAGTACGCCGCGAAGGTCGGCGCGGTGCTCGACACGGTGCAGCGGCTGCTGGACGCGGGCAGCCCCGCCGATCTCGGGCCGCTGGCCCGCCGGACCGTCGACGACATCGGGGAGGTGCTGGAGCAGTCGGGGGATCCGTCGGGTGACCTCGCCGGCAAGCTCGACTTCGCCGTGGAGCTGTACGCCCGGGCGTGCGCCGCGCGGCCGCCGGACGCGGAGCAGCTCGCCGACTGGCTCCTGGAGGTCGAGTTCGACGGCCCCGGCCGGCCGACGATCGCGCTGGCGGAGTTCGCGAAAGCATTGGGCGACAAGGGACTCGACCGCATCAAGTCCACTGTGGATGACATACTGAGCGGCGGCCCCACCGGCTACCGCCGCGACGTCGCCGAGCGGCTGCTGGAGGAGCTGGCCGAGGTGCGCGGCGATGTGGACGCGCTCGTCGCGATCCTCGAGGCCAAGCCGCCGCGGGTGGACGTGAGCTTGAAGATCGTGCGCGTGCTGCGGGCGGCCGGCCGGCACAGCGAGGCCATCGCGCACGCCGCGCGCGCCCTCACGCCCCACCGCGAGACCGCCCCGCCCCGGCCCGAAGACGAAACGGTTTCCTTGCGCCGCAAGGAGTTCGACGAGGAACCGAACAACCTCACGTACGCCGCGTTGCGCGAAGCGGCGACCGAAGCCGGCGTCTGGTCCGTGCACCGCGTCGCCGCGCTGGCCCGCCTGCGCGAGCGCGCGGGCGAAAGCGAGGACGGCACCGACGAGCTCGCCCGCGCCCTGCTTGCCGAGGGCCGGCCCGACGAGGCGTGGCGCGCGTGCGTGCGCTTCGGCGGCTCGCTCGCCCTGTGCGTGGAGCTGGCCGCGCTGCGCGAAGCCGCGCACCCGGCCGAGACGATCCCCGTCTACCGCAGCCAGGTCGAGCACCTCATCGAGCAGAAGGACCCGCAGGCCTACCGCGAAGCGGCGAAGCAGCTGAAGAAGCTCCGCACGCTCCACAAGCGCGCCGGCACGGCGGAGGAGTTCACGGGTTACCTCGCCGATCTGGTGAGCGTTCACCGCCGCAAGACCCGCCTGATCGCCGAAGTGCGCGCGGCGCGGATCGCGTTGCCGAAACCGCGTAACCTTCCGGAATCCGGCTCGTTGACCAGCTGAAACACCTCGATAGCGGTTTTTCCCGCGACGTCGCGGTGGTCCCTCTCCGCAGCCGGTTCCCTGGCCGGCCGCGGATACCGCGCCCGGGGCCACCGCGACCGCGCGTCCCGCGGATCCGCGCTCGTGCCGTCGATGCAACGATGTTCCGCATGAGCCCGGTCAGTCGCGCCCGCAAGAAGAGCCCCCAGCCCGCCACGCCCAGCGTGACCGGCTTGTTCAAGGACGTCCTCCGGGACTTCTCCGCCGTCGCCGCGGAGCCCGGTCCGTTCGACGTCGAGCTCCTGACCTCCGAGGTGCTGGGCCAGTGGTGGGACCTGACGATCGAGGGCGAGCCCGAGGCCGGCGAGCAGCTGGGCCTGGAGCTCATCGCGTTCGCGCAGCGCAAGATCACGCCCGGCGCGGCGGCCCTGCTGGCGGCGCTGAAGGTGCTGGCGGAGACCGACGAGGAGCGCACCGCCGCGGCCGAGGCGCTCGACGTGGTGCTGACGCGCGGGATCCCGGAGCCGGAGTGGGCCGCGGAGATCGGGAAGGTCACTGCCGGGGAGATCTGGCGGACCGGCGACGTCTACGGCGACGAGGCTTCGCTGCTGTGCGTCTTCTCGCGCGGTGAGGCGTCGCTCGGCTTGCTGGCGCTGCTGGACTTCACGGAACTGGGCCGGGTGCGCGACCTCGTGGTCGTCGACGAGCCGCACGAGGTGCTCGCGGAGATGCGGGCGCAGGTCGCCGAGGACGGCGAGCTCGTGGTGTTCGAGAAGGTCGAGCCCGCGGACGCGCACCGGCTGCTGCTCGACGGCATCGCCCTGACCGACGCGCTGGAGGACCCCGAGGTCGGCGCCGACTACCCGCGGTTCCACGCGGTCGCGACGGCGTGGGTGCGGGCGCTGCCGGAACCGGTGGCCGCGGCGCCGGTCCAGGAGTGGACCGCCGACCAGCGCGACGCCCTCGTCACGGAGTTCCTCACGGCGACCGAGCTGCCGGACGTCGAGGCGGCGCGGTCGGTGGCGGCGCTGCTCGTGGAGCACGGCTGCCGCGTCGAGCCCGCGAACCCGGCGCGGGTCGGGCCGGAGAAGCTGGCGCGGTTCCTCGAATCGTTGCTGGGCGGCGAGTACGAGGTCGAGGACGAGGACGCGGTGCCGCCGGTCGTCCTCGCGTGGACGCAGTGGGCGGCGCGCCGCGGTGGCCTGTCGGACGTCGCCGTCACCGCGCTCGTCGAAGACGTGCAGGAGTACCTCGCCGAGTACCTCTCGGACGAGGAGGACGACGAGGCCGAGGAGCTGTCCGACTACCTGGACGGCACGGAGTCGCCCGAAGAGGCGCTGGCCGTGGTCACCCGCCGGAAGTTCGCGGTGCCGTCGCTGACCACGGTGATCGGCGACGAGGAGCTGACGGACCTGGACCCGTCGGACCCCGAGCAGCGGCGGTTGCTCGTGATCGGCGAGCACCCCGAGTACCACGAGTCGCTGGCGAACGACGAGTTCGACGGGAACGACGGGCTGCGGCTCGCGCTGGAGACGAGCGTGGTCGACCAGCTGTGGGAGGACGCGCCCGAGGAGGTGTGGGCCGCGGCGCAGGTGCTGCTCGGCCGCGGGCTCTCCCGTGAAGAGGTCATCGGCGAGCTGGTTTCCGTGCTGGAGGCTCAGCTCGAGGAGTCCGACGACGACCGGCTCGACTACGACCTCGACGGCTACCGCGCGGCGCTCGCCGAGATTTCCTAGCTCTCCCAAGGAAAAGCCCCAGCTCGGTCACCCGGGCTGGGGCTCTTTCACGCCGTGTGCGGTGGCTGGTTCGTGACCACCGGCACGGCGGCGGCGGCGTTGGCGGCCTTGCGTCGGCGTTCGCGGATGGCTTCGTCGAGGTCGACCAGGAAGGTGCTGGCCGCCATCGCGACGAGCAGGGCCAATCCGAGCACTGCGCCGACCCACGTGAGGACTAGTGACAACACCGGGGCCTCCTCCCAGGTCAGATGCGATTTCCCTTCTGTTCAGGGTCGCTTTCACGAGGCTCGTCCGGTATCGGCCAACCGGTTACGAAGCCGCCCGCGGATCTGGCCGATCGGCCGAGGCCGAAGGGCGGAGGGTGAAGAACTGAGGCTGGTGGGGGCTATGTGGGTGAACCGCTGCGTCAGAGCTTGCGCAGCCGCACGCGGTTGATGGAGTGGTCGGCGTCCTTGCGCAGCACGAGCGTCGCGCGCGGGCGGGTCGGCTTGATGTTCTCCATGAGGTTCGGCTCGTTGATCGTCCGCCAGAGGTGGCGGGCTTCTTCGCGGGCCTCGTCGTCGGGCAGGCCGGCGAAGTGGTGGAAGTGCGACGCCGGGTCAGCGAACGCCGTGTGGCGCAGCTTGAGGAAGCGCTCGACGTACCAGCGTTCGATGTCGTCGGTGTGCGCGTCGACGTAGATCGAGAAGTCGAACAGGTCCGACACCGTGAGGCGCGGGCCGGGCTGCAGCACGTTCAGCCCCTCCATGATGAGGATGTCCGGCCGCTCCACCACCTGCTCCTGGCCGGGCAGGATGTCGTACGCGAGGTGCGAGTACACGGGCGCCGACACCCGTTCGGCGCCCGACTTGACCTCGGTGACGAACCGCAGCAGCGCGCGGCGGTCGTAGCTCTCGGGGAAGCCCTTGCGGTGCATGAGACCGCGGCGCGTGAGCTCGTCGCGCGAGTACAGGAAGCCGTCGGTGGTGACGAGGTCGACGCGCGGGTGGTCGGGCCAGCGGGCGAGCAGGGTGCGGAGGATGCGGGCTGTGGTCGACTTGCCGACCGCGACGCTGCCGGCGACGCCGATCACGTACGGCACCTTCGTCCCGCGGCAGTCCTCGCCGAGGAACGTGGTGGTGGCTTCGTACAGCTGTTGCCGGGCTTTGACCTGCAGGTTGATCAGCCGCGAGAGCGGCAGGTAGACGTCGGCCACCTCGGCCAGATCGATCTGTTCGCCGAGACCCCGCAGCCGCACCAGCTCGTCGGCGGTGAGGGGCAGCGGGGTCGAGCTGCGGAGCTCTCGCCACTGTTCCCGGTGAAGCTCGACGTAGGGACTGAGTTCACGGACCCGTGGCATCGCACACTCCTCGGCCGTCGCCTGCGCTGGCTCCGTACTGAGCGCTACCCAGCGAGTAACGCTCCATCAACGGTAGGGCCTACCGGGCGTGAACGCGCTGTGATGTCTTGCACGCGGTTCGAACAACCGCACCGGCGATCACCGAGGGTCACGGCGCCGGCCGAAGACTTCCTCCCACGCCGCCGCCACCTGGCGCGCGCACGTCGCCGGGGCCACGCCGCCCACGCCGGTGCCGAGCCCCGGCATCGCAATGGTCTGGACGACCTCTCGGACCGGCCCCTCCTCGAGCACGCCGTGCTGCCACTGCAGGAACACCGCGCGCGCGGCGAGGTAGGGGTGCACGGTGTCCGCGGGCAGCCGTTCGCCCGGCTCGCGCATCGTCGGCGCGCTGATGAGCCACGCCGGTTCGGCCTCGCCCGTCGGCACGACCACGGACTCGCCGATGGGCAGTTCTCCGCCGTACGAAGCCAGAACTGCGCTCCGGACGCTCTGCTCGACCCCCGGGAACGCGCGTGCGTAGACGGCGTCGATCCCGCCGCGCATCCAGCCGTAGGAGTTGGCGGGGCTCACGACCGCCTGGGCGACGACGTCCAGCACCGAACCACGGTGCACCCGAACCATCTCGACCTCGGTCCCGAGGGTGGAGACGGCGCCGGTCCACGCGGCGGCGAGCGGTTCATCGACGGCGCACAGCACCAGTTCCGGCGTCCGGGACGAAACCGGCGGGCCGATGTCCTCGCGCCCGGTGTGTGTGCCCGATTCGGCGGTCACCGGTCAAGCATGGCAAAAAATGCCACGTGGCGTAACCGGGTTGCGTTGTGGCTGTCCGAGTGAAAACCGCCACTCCGGCAGTAAGTAGCCTGGCGGTCGTGTTGCGGATCGCGTATTTCGGCCCCCAGGGCACGTTCACCGAGCAGGCCGCCCGTGCGCTCGCGCCGGGCGAGGACCTGACCCCCTACGAGACCGTGCGGCTGGCGTTGCAGGCCGTCCGCGAAGGTGCGGCCGACGCGGCGTGCGTACCGATCGAGAACTCCGTCGAGGGCGTCGTGCCGACCACGCTCGACGGGCTCAGCGACGGGGACCCCCTGGTCGCCGTCGCGGAGACCATCCTGCCGATCCAGTTCAGCGTGCTGACGCGCCCGGGCGGCGGCGAGATCCGCACGGTCGCGAGCCACCCGCACGCGCTCGCGCAGGTGCGCGACTGGCTCGAGACCAACCTGCCCGGCGCGACCGTGGTGGCGTCTTCGTCCACGGCGTCGGCCGCCGTGGGGGTGCTGGAGGGCCAGTACGACGCGGCCGTGTCGGCCCCGGTCGCGATCGAGCACTACGCGCTGGAGGAGCTGGCCACGGGCGTCGTCGACGTGCCGGACGCGCAGACGCGGTTCCTGCTGGTCCGCCGTCCCGGCGAGCTGCCCGCGCCGACGGGCGCCGACCGGACGTCGATCGTCGCGGCGGCCGCCAACCGCACGGGCGCGCTGGCCGAGCTGCTCGCCGAACTGGCGAGCCGCGGCATCAACCTCACGCGCCTCGATGCCCGCCCGACCCGCAACAACTTCGGCGAGTACCGCTTTTTCATCGACTTCGAGGGTCACGTCGCCGAACCGCGCATCATCGACGCGCTGGCCGCGCTGCGCCGCCGCTGCCACCTGCGGTTCCTCGGCTCGCACCCGCGGGCCGACCAGGTCGCGGCCACGATCGAACCGGGCGCGGGCAACCAGGAGTTCGTCGACGCCCAAGCCTGGGTCGACGCCGTGCTGAAGGGGGAAGGCGCGTGAGGCTGTTCCTGATCCGCCACGGCCAGACCGACGGGAACGTGCGCGGCGCGCTCGACACGGCGCTGCCCGGCCCGCCGCTCACCGAGCTCGGCCGGGAGCAGGCGACGGCGCTGGCGGCCCGGCTCGCGGGCGAGCCGATCGTCGCCGTGTACGCGTCCGAAGCCACGCGCGCGCAGCAGACGGCCGCGCCGCTGGCCGAGGCGCTCGGCCTCGAGGTGCAGGTGATCGAGGGCGTGAAGGAGGTCGACGCTGGCGACCTCGAAGACGCCACCGACCCCGAGTCGATCCAGCTCTACCTGCAGACGGCCCGGCGGTGGACGGAAGGCGATCTCGCCGTGGCGATCCCCGGCGGCGAGTCGGGCGAGCAGGTGCGCGCCCGCATGGTCGGGGCGGCCGACGACCTGCGCACCAAGCACGAGCAGACCGCGCCCGACGGGATCGTCGCGCTGGTCAGCCACGGCGGCGCCATCCGCCTCGGCGCCGAGTTCCTCGCCGACAACGTGCCCGCGGACCTCGCGAGCAGCGCCCTCATCCCCAACACCGGCGTTGTCGAGCTCGAAGCACTGCCAGACGGTTCGTGGCGCTGCTTGACCTGGGTCGATACGCCGCTCTGAGTGAAAGCCCGCGGACCGTCCCCGGTGAGCTCTCGCCCGCAACACCGCCGGGCCGCCACCACCGGAACCACCGGCCGGAGGAACTTTGCCACACCGCGAGATCGCGCCGGTTTCTGGACTGAGCGATGTGCTCGGCCCCTCGGGCCGAGCACATCGGGAGGGAAGAAACCGGATTTCAGCGATCTCGCCGCCCCGGCGGAGCCGGGGCCAACAACGCAGTGGGCCAGCCTTCCAGGCGGTAGGCGGAGTCCCAGAAGAGCCATTCGTACTCACACGCTCGGGTGAAAGCGGCGAGCATCTTTTCGCGGGTCGCTTCGTTCGCGGCGTCGGCGGCTCGGTCGAGCGTGTCGCGGGCCTCGCGGACGGTGGCTTCGAACTCTTCGGCGGCGTAGGTGTCGATCCACGCGCGGTACGGGTTGGCGGCGCCCGGCGACTGCCGCGCGAGGATGCCGGCGCCCACGTGCTGGTAGACCCAGAAGCACGGCAGCAGCGCCGCGAGCAGCTCCTCGTAGCTGCGCGTGTGGGCCGTGGCCAGCAGGAACGACGTGTACGCGAGGCACGTCGGCGAGGTCTCGACGGCCGCCAGTTCGGCTTCGGAGAGCTCGAACAGCGCGAAGTAGCTCTCGTGCATTTCGCGCTCGGTGACGATGGCCTCGCGCGCCGCGCCGGCGAGGAACGCGACGTCGGAGGGTTCCGGCGCCTTGGCCGCCGCGGCGGCGAGCGCGCGAGCGAACTCGGCGAGGTAACGCGCATCCTGGACCAGGTAGAACTTGAACCGATCGCGCGACAAACCGCCGGTGGCGAGCTCTTCGTTGAACGGGTGGACGGTCACAGCGTGTTGTAACTTCGCCGTGTGTTGCCATGCCTGGTGAGAAAAGCCCGTCATCATCGCCTGCCAATCGGTGAAGGATTCACGGTGCGAGCAACCCGGTGCGGAGGTCGCACGTCCACTTGACAGTGGTTACCCAGCACGGGGAGGCGAAGGAAATGGTAAGCACGAGGAAATCTCTGGTCTTTCTCGCGGGGTTGAGCGCATCCGGTGTGCTGCTGTTGTCGGCGTGCGGCGGCGGGACCACGCCGAGCGCGAACAACACCCCCAGCTCTGACCCGTCGTCGAGCACTTCCGAGACGTCGTCGGCGCCCACGGCCACGTCGACGCCGGAGTCCTCTTCGGACAACGCGCCGGCCACCGGGCAGCCCGTCGCGAACGGGCTGTGCAAGGCGCCCGACGTCACGCTGTCGCTCGGCCAGGGCGATTCCGGCGCGGGGTCGACCTACCGGCCGCTGCTGATCAAGAACAAGAGCGGCAAGGCGTGCACGATCCAGGGCTTCCCGGGCGTCTCGTACGTGACCGGCGACGACGGGCACCAGGTGGGTCCGGCCGCGACGCGCGTGGGCACGAAGGGTGAGGCGATCAAGCTGCAGCCCGGCCAGTCGGCCGCCGCGGACATCCAGTTCGCGCAGGTGCTGAACTTCGACCCGGCCGTCTGCAAGCCCACGGACGTGCGGGGTCTGCGCATCTACCTGCCGCAGGAGACGGCGTCGAACTTCGTGTCCGACCCCGGTCAGGGCTGCGCCGGTGACAAGATCCCGGGCTTCCAGCTGGCGGTGAAGACGGTTCGGCGCGCGTGAGTTCCCGCTAGCCCCTGGCGCACAACTGCTGGGTGCGGACGACGTCGGCCTGGCCCGACCGGCTGTCGAAGTGGCCGGACAAGACCATGCCAGTGACGCCGCCGAGGCTCTGCGCCAGGGGCTGGTACTTCCCGTCGAACGCGGCGGCGGCCTGCGCCAGCTGGTAGGCCGCTTCGACGCGGTGGGCCGAGTCGTCGGCCAGGCGTGTGAAAGCGGTGGGGTCGTAGCCGCCCGTCGTGTCGGGCAGACGGCCGGCCCGCGAGAAGGAGTCGCAGGCGGCCTGGGCGTCGACGTCCCCGCCCCCGCGCTGGCCCGACAGGCCCCACAACAGCCCCGTCACGCAGACCCCGATGGCGAACCCCGCCACGGCGGCGAGGACCAGGGGTCTTCGAGACCTCCGGGGCGACTGGTCTGGTTCTCCTGGCTCTGGTTCTGGCTGGTCCGGTTGTGCTTGGCCTGGTTGTGCCTGGACCGGGAGGTCGGTCCGCCGGTCGTCGTCCGGTAGGGGTGGGGTGTCGAGCGCGGTCATCACGTCCTCCCGGCGGCCGGGTGATGTGCTATTTCAGCACCAAACCGGCTGGGGAGCACTGCTCTCGATGGAGTACTTCGGGTGTTGAAGCCGATTCGTCATCTGGTTGGTGGCGGGTGTGGCGGTTCCCGGTGGTGACGTGGGTTCGCGGGGCGGCGGTGGTGCGCCGGCGGGTGTGGGGTCGCCGGGTGGGGTTTGTCGTGAGGTGGCGGTGCGGGGTCGCCTGGCGGTGGTGTGGGGGAGTGGCCTGGCCCCGGGTGTTTTGTTGCGGAGGCTGCGGTTGACCTGCGCGTTCGCGAGGTCGCGCTGGGTTGTCCACACCGGTGGCTAGTTGTGGACAGATCGTCGTCTAAACCTGCTTGGCCAGGGGTTTTGTCGGTGATGGCCGATAGAATGGACGTGGGGACGCCCCCCTGGGAGGGCGGGGGTGTGTCTGCTGGGGCGGGGGTGTGTTTGGCGATGTGGGCGAACGTGAGGCGAGCGTCGGTGTGGCGCGGCGGGGTATAGGGAGCGCCGGAGTGGGGGAGGGCGGCTCGTCGCGCCGGGGGCGCGACGTTGCGCCCGGGAGAGTGCCTGCACCCCGAAGCCGATGATGGTAACGACGGTCTGGATCACCTTGTCAAGGCTGGAAAGCGTGCCTTGACAAGGTGATCCAGACCGCGTG
>NZ_JBITBT010000063.1:0-30810 GCF_044452505.1 Amycolatopsis sp. NPDC051903
GGGCACCAGACGGGCACCAGACGCTGCGACAGTGAGTCGATCACAACGCAAGATCATGACAACTCGCCTCGCAAGATCCAAACGAGACACGCTCTTAGTCCTGGTTGTCATATCAAGAAGGTCACAAAGATCCGAGAGAACGGCATAATTCGCCGATCCATCGTTGATTGCTTCGACTACAGCGCGATTCGCGGATCGTAGTTGGGTGATCCGCCATTTTCCTCGAGCCGGGCGCCATGGTCCGCGAGGTGCACCGGTAGTGGGCGCCCGTTCTGATTGTCGCGCCGTGTATGTTTCGGCCGCAGGCTCCGCGGCGAACGAGACCCCGGAGCAAGTACGAACGCGCGGTCGTCTGGCCAGCCCGCTCCGCCCTGTGCGCGGTCGCGAGCCGGCCCGCGGACTCCGAACGACGCAGAAGCTGTGTCTGAGTGAAGGTTTCCGTGGAGACGATTTCCGGGTGGGCCGGCACTCGTGGTCGGACGACGCGATCGGGGTCGGTCCGTCGAAACCGCACCACATGCCCGGCGGCCACGTCATCGGGATCCAGCAGGATCTCATGCTTCATCTCGGACCAAGCCACCGGAGACTGGGGCGGTGCCGAGGTCGTGGTCGCCGTCCCGGTGGCGCAGCACCCAGTCGTCGAGGTCGAGGGCGAATTCCAGCGGTTGTCCGACCAGGTGGGCCCGCAGGCTGGTCACCTCGCCGGCGGCTCCGCTCGAGCGAGCCTCGTCGGGGGAGAGCAGTTGCCGGAAGGCGGCTTCGGGCCTCGTGTAGCGCACTCGAGCGGTCTCGGGTGACACCTGCAGCACGTCGCCGATCGTCTGCCAATCGGCGCCGGCTACGCGTTCGAATACGACGGCGGCTTCGAAGAACCGCTCGGCGAGGGCGAGCACTCGGGCGGCGTGGGCCAGCTCAGTGCCTGGCGCACGGGTCGTGCCGTCGGGGTTCAGCTCATGCTCGCCGATCGGGACGGCGAAACGCGCGAAGTCGGCCAGTTCGCAGGCTGCATAGGCCATCACCAGCCTTGCGCGCGCCGCGTCCGTGTAAGGTGCCGCGCCACTTTCGGTCATGTCCACCTCAATTCCCGCGCTTGCTGAAGATCGCCGCGGATTCCCGGGTCGTCAGCCACGCAGGAAGTACAGGACGGTCGTGATCACGGCGGTTGCCAGGAGGACGCCTCGCAGCAGCCAGGCGGGAAAACGGCGGGCCAGGTAGGCACCGGCGAAGCCTCCGGCCACGGCGCCGACCACCATGGCGGCGAGCAGGAGCGGAGCGCGCAGTGCGTCCGAGGCGATGAGGAACAGCACGCTCGAGCTGAGAAAGATGGCCGCGAGCTGGGTGATCCGCATCGGGTTGCTGACCGCCGTGTCAAGGGCGAGGCCGATGCTCCAGAGGGCCACCGTCAGGATGCCTACGGCTCCGCCGAAGTATCCGCCGTACACCGCGAGGAAGAACTGGGCGATCAGGACAGCTCGTGAACTCATGCGAACCGAGCGGCCCAGCACCCTGCTCATCGCCCTGGAGACGTGGCGACCGGAGGCGAGGGTCACTGTGGCGAAGGCGAGCAGCCACGGCGCCGCGGCGTCGAACGACGATGCGGGCAGCACCAGCACCAGGCCGGCACCGACTCCACTGCCGATCACGCTGACCGCTGTCAGCGCCTTCGTGGACGTGCGCCCGACGGGGGTCAGCTCGCGGCGGACCACCCACGCGCTGGCCACGGCGCCGGGTGCGAGGGCGATCCGCGCCACTGCGTTGGCCGTCACCGGCGGCATCCCGGCGGCGACGAGTGCGGGCAGCGCGACGAAGGTTCCGCCGCCCCCGATGGCGTTCAGAGCTCCGGCGGCGGCGCCGGCCAGCAGCAGAAGAAAAGACACAGTCACCGGCCGAGCATCAGCCACGGACCAGCGCTTCCACAATGCGGAATCAACGTACTCAGCCTAAGGCTGTGGCTTAGGCTGAGGCAATGCGTTATGACTTGGACGACCTGCGGCTCTTTCTCCACATCGTCACGGAGGGGTCGATCACGGCGGGCGCCCAGCGCATGCACCTGAGCCTGCCCTCGGCCAGCGCCAGAGTGCGCTCGCTGGAAAACCACGCCGGCGTGGCACTGTTGGACCGCGGTCGGCGGGGCGTGCGTCCCACGCCGGCGGGGACGACCCTGGCCCGCCACGCACGCGACGTGCTCGACCAGACCGTCCGGCTCGAAAACGCCGTCGCGAGCTACACCCGGTCTCCGACGGCTCCACTGGTCCTGCTGGGCGGGGGCTCCGCGATGCACCGGCTCGTGCCGCAGGCCCTGATCTCGTTCCTCGGCGCTCACCCGGAAATCGATGTCACCGTGTCCGAGAGCCGCACCCCCCAGACAGTGCGGATGCTCGCCGACGGGGAGGCCGATCTAGGGGTCGTCCTCGATGACGAGGCCGAGGGCTGCGGCCTGCGCGTGGAGCCCCTCGGCGACGACAGCCTCGTCGTGATCGGCCAGGCCGGAGGGATCCTCGCCGCGCGGACTGCGCTGACCTACAGCGAGGTCGCCGAGCACCCGCTCGTCGGCCTCGACGCCGGCTCCTCGCTGCGCCGCTGGATCGAGAAGCACCTGGGACTCCACGCCCCGGTGGTGCGCCACCGCACCACCGTCGCCAACCTGAGCGTCCTCATCGCCCTCGTCGCCGCCGGCGTCGGGCTTGCCGTCGTGCCACGCCGCGCCATCGATCCCGACCAGCCCCTCGACGTGTGCGAACTGCAGGACCCCTGGTCCCGCCGCCACCATCTGCTGGCCTGGGCGGTCCAGGACGGCGCCGCGTCGACGGCGGTCGACGCACTCGCCGAACACCTGCGCCGCGCGGCCTCGTCCGAGCCTTCCTTCCGCAACGCACAAGCAGACCCGGTCGGCCGGCAAGCCTTCCACGACGGCTGACCGAACACCTCTCTGCGACCAAGGCGCAGAGGGGCCCGGCCGCCTTCGTCGATCACGCGGCGCAGGTGGGCGGGCTGGCAGTTGGCGACGCCGATGGTGCGGACGCGGCCGTCGGCGTGGAGCTTCTCCAGGGCCGCGGCCTGGCCGGAGACGACGCCGGTGCCGCCCGATCAACTTTCGGAGGTGCGTTCCTCCTCAGCCTTCTCCTCGACCACAACAGCGTCGTGGAAGCTGCGTAGTTCCGCCTCGTAGACTTCACGCTCTGGCACGTCGTCGCCGTCGGGGTCGGCGCTCTGGGCGACCTCGGCAAGTTCGAGATCGACCACTTCGTGGAGTTCGTGGATCGTGGGCCCGGGCTTCTCGTTCATCGTTCCTCCTGAGCGTCATCGAGGTGTCGACTGACCCCCGGCGACTCGGGGGCGTGGGTTGGGTGGATTCGCCAACCAGGAGCGCCGCCCAGTCCGGCCTGGTTCGTGTCTTTGTGATGGTCGAGACGCTTGTGGTCCCCGTGGCAGCCCGTTGCGGCGCCAGCTCGCACGAACCAAGCGAAGACTTCTCGGGAAGGCTCCGCCACGACGGTCGTTCCGGAATTCACCGTGCTGAGACTGGTCAGTTGCCCTCAACCGGCTCCAGTACGAACACGGGGATCTCCCGGTCGGTCCGTCCCTGGTACTCCGCGTACGACGGGTACACGGCGACCGCGCGCTCCCACCACTCGGCCTTCTCCGCGCCGGTGACCTCACGCGCCCGCATGTCCCGCCGGACCGGGCCGTCCTGCAGTTCCACGTGCGGATCGCCCTTGACGTTGAAGTACCACACCGGATGCTTCGGCGCGCCGCCCTGCGAGGCAACCGCCACGTACGTCCCCTCGTGCGCCACCCGCATCAGCGGCGTCTTGCGGATCTTCCCGCTTTTCGCGCCCCGCGTGGTCAGGATGATGACCGGCAACCCGACGTCGGGTGAGATGGTCCCCTCCGTCCCGCCGGAACTCTCGTACAACTCCACCTGATCACGGACGTACTCCACCGGGCTCGGCTCGTACTCGCCCTCGAGAGGCACCGTTTCCATCCCTTCGTCGTCGTCACACGTCTTCGGACGCTGGCTAACAGCGGCAGCGGAACGCCTCGTCCTTACCGGGCTTTCTCGCAACGTCGTGCTCAGGCGACGTCGCGATCCGTCGGCCGCCGCCAGACGAGCACGGCGACGGCCCCGGCGAGGGTCGCCGCCGTGAGGGCGAAGGGGACCGGGATGAGGGGGTCGACGAGGACGAGGAGCCCGGCCGACGGCAGGGCGGCGTTGACGACGTGGTCGGCGTGGGGCCTGATCGCGAGGGCCCAGGTGCCGAGGACGAAGACGGCGAGGGGGATTGTGTAGGCGAACGACGCGTGGGGCGGCTGCAGTGTGGTGTGCCCGGTGAGGACGTCGATCTCGACCTCGATGCCGGCGGAGAACGCGCCTGCGGCGGCGAAGATGAACAAGTGCCCGTACACGTAGGCCAGGGAGCCCGCGACGTCCTTGATGGCGTGGTGGTGGGGCGGCCAGAAGTAGATCCACCACAGGGCCGCCGTGGCGACGAGCGTGAGCGCGGCGATACCGATGAGCCGGTCGGGCGACTCGGCGTCGTGCAGGGCCTCGATGATCGCGTTGGTGGCGGCGAGCAGGCTCTCGCCGAGGACGATGAGGGTGAACAGGCCGTAGCGCTCGGTGATGTGGTGCGGGTGCCAGGGCGTGGTCCCGGTGCGCTCGGCGACGATCGGCACGACGAGTTCCGCGGCGATGAGCACGATCAGCACGACGGTGAACACCCCGGAGGGAAGCAGCACGCAGGCCAGCCACAGGACTTGGACCAGTGAGATGCCTGCCGCGTAGCGGAGCGTGGCCCGGCGTGTGGGGCCCGCCGGCCGGGACGCGCGCAGCCACTGGGCGACGAGTGCCACGCGCATGACGACGTAGGCGACGATGAGCACCGAGTAGTCGTGTCCCCCGAAGGCGGGGCCGATGCCGGAGGCGAAAACGAGCACGCCGCCCATCTGCACGATGGTGAGCACCCGGTACAGCCAGTCGTCGGTGTCGAAGGAGGTGGCGAACCAGGTGAAGTTCATCCAGGCCCACCAGATCCCGAAGAACACGAAGCCGTAGTTGACGATCCCGTCGACCACGTGTCCCTCGGTGAGCGCGTGGTGCAGGTGCGCGGCGGCGATGCTCACGGCGACGACGAAGACGAGGTCGAAGAACAGCTCCAGCGTGGACGCGGCGCGTCCGGTCTCGTTCGGGTCGCGCGGCCTCATCGGGACGAGCCGGAATCGGGAATCGGGTTTCATCACGTGGCTCTCCGCCGCCGGTCGGCTCGTTGACGCGACAACGGCCCGCAGGATGAAGAATCCTGCCGGCCGTCGAGATTTGGCCATGTCGTGTACGAGGTGCTGGCATCGGGTAGGGACGCAAGTGTGTCCGTCGAAGGCCGGTAGTCCGGTCAGATGGACAGCCCGGCGCCGCCGGACACGACGATCTCTTGCCCGGTGACGTACGCGGCGTCGTCCGAAGCCAGGAACGCGACGGTCCCGGCGATGTCCTCGGGCGTGCCGAGGCGACCGAACGGGTTCTTCTCCGCCATCGCCTTCATCGTCGCCGGGACGTCATCGGAATCCGTGCGGAGCGCGGTTCGCGTCATCGGGGTGTCGGTGAATCCCGGGCTGACCGCGTTGATCCGGATGCGGCGTGGAGCGAGTTCGAGGGCAAGCGTCGGAATCATGGCCAGCAACGCGCCGTGCGACCCGGCCGCGACGCTGTTACCGGTCAGGCTGCGCGTCGCTCCGATACCCACGGTGACGATGACCGAAGCGCCGTCGGACAGCAGCGGCAGCGCCTTGGCCAGGGTGAAGAACTGCCCTTTGGTGTTGACGGCGAACACCTCGTCGAAAATGGCTTCGTCGCAGGCGTCCAGCGTCATCGGACGGCTGACGCCGGCGTTCAGGAACAGCGTCGTCAGACTCCCGAATCGGGCTCCGACCTCGGACACGACCTGGTCGGTATCAGCGAGCGAGCGCGCGTCAGCCTGCAAGACCAGGACGTCTTCGGGCAGCTCCTCTCGCGCCCGGGCGACGCTCTCCGGACGTTGTCCGGTGACAGCAACGCGGTAACCGCGGCTGCGCAGAACCTCGGCGGTCGCCTTCCCGATCCCGCTGGTGCCGCCGGTGATCAGAGCTGTACGTGCCGGCATGGTGATCACTCCACTTTGGTTGTTGTCTTGGTGGGACAGCTCACTGGCATCGCGTCGAGCCCAGGCGGCGCCAGGGGCACGGGGAACGTGCCGGCAGCCGCTGAGCTCGCCGGACAGCACCTTGTTCTCCTGCGCCATCATGCACTAAAGAGGACTATCTGGTCCACCCGAGGTGCGAGTGCCAGCTGGACTGCCGGGGCCACGTTTGCGAGGCTTGTGACGTGACCTGACCCGCGTGGGGCAGCGCGCGCATGGCTGATCCTGTGCGGCCCGGACTGTCCTCGCCCTGCTGTCACGATCCGTCGCCCTGTTCTGGACTACCTGGACCAACGTTGTCAAGGCGCGCCCCAGTCGGTAATCGCCGCCCGTCCGTGCACCTCGGCTGACAACCCATCCCCGCGGCGTGACCCTGTGCAGCTCTCGCCGTGACGGCAGTGGGTATCGGTACTGCCTTCGGTAAGAACCGCCGTCCGCGCGGCACGAACGTTCTGACCGCCCGATCCGGGAACCGCCCGGCGTCGGGATTCGGCGAGGAAGGGAAAGCTGGCATGAGTGAGAGATTCGACGGCCAGAAGGTCGTGGTGGTCGGCGGCAGCAGCGGTATGGGGTTGGCCACGGCCCACCAGGTGGTCGCCGGGGGTGGCACCGCCGTGATCACGGGGCGGGACTCCGGCCGCGTCCAGGCCGCAGTCGAAGCGTTGTCGCAGAAGGGAAAGGCCTGGGGCATCACGGCGGAGCTGACCGACCGCGAGCAGGTGCCCGAGGTCCGCAAGCAGCTCGCAGCCGAACACGCGGATGCCACCCTGCTCGTCAACGCGGCGGGATTCTTCATCCCGAGGGCGTTCAGTGAGTACGACGAGGCCTTCTACGACTCGTACAACGAACTGAACCGCGCGCTGTTCTTCATCACGCAGACCGTCGTCGCGGGCATGGTCGCCGGCGGACAGGGCGGCGCCATCGTCAACGTTGGCTCGATGTGGGCACACCAGGGCATCGCGGCGACACCGCACACCGGCTACTCCGTGCAGAAGGGCGGCGTGCACTCGTTCACCAAGGCGCTCGCGATCGAGCTGGCGCCCCATGGAATCCGGGTCAACGCGGTCGCTCCCGCGGTCGTCAAGACGCCCCTGTACCTGGGCTTCGTGCCGGAGGACAAGCTCGACGAAACGGTCGACAGCTTCGCCGGCTTCCACCCGCTGGGACGGGTCGGCGCCCCGGAGGACATCGCGAACGCGGTGTCGTTCCTGCTGTCGGACAAGTCGAGCTGGATGACCGGCGCCATCGTCGACGTCGACGGCGGCGTGATGGCCGGCCGCAACTAGTACCGCAACGGCAGCCAAGGCGTACCGGTGCGGGATCGCGGGGCGGGACGTGCCCGGGATGTTTGTCTGTGGCAGACGGCCTGGACCTGGTGCCGGCGGATGGCCGGCATGCACCGGTGTTGCCGCACCTCGTGCGTCACCCGCGCGTCACCCGCGCCGGGCGCGGACGGGCCCGCACCCTGTTCACCAGTGACACCGACAAGTAGGGAGACGACGTGACCACCGAAAAGGCGATCCTCGCCGGCGGCTGCTTCTGGGGGATGGAGGAGCTGTTCCGCCACCAGCCGGGCGTCGTGTCCACGCGCGTCGGCTACAGCGGCGGCGACGTCCCGAACGCCACCTACCGCAACCACGGCACCCACGCGGAGTCGATCGAGGTCCTCTACGACCCCGAGCAGACCGATTTCCGCGCCCTGCTCGAGTTCTTCTTCCAGGTCCACGACCCGTCCACGAAGAACCGCCAGGGCAACGACATCGGCACCAGCTACCGCTCGGCGATCTTCTACACCACCGACGAGCAGAAGCACGTCGCCGAAGACACCATCGCCGACGTCGACGCGTCGGGCCTGTGGCCCGGCAAGGTCGTCACCGAGGTCACCCCGGCGGGTGACTTCTGGGAGGCCGAGCCCGAGCACCAGGACTACCTGCAGAAGTACCCCAACGGCTACACCTGCCACTTCCCCCGCCCCGGGTGGAAGCTCCCGAAACGGGCCACAGCCTCGTGATCCGTGCCCGCGATTTCGGGGCGCACACAACAGAGGAAAGCGCAGTGAACGAAGGCGAAGACAGTGATCGGCTCCGCAAGCTCAGCGCGGCCGGCGTTTCGATCTGGCTGGACGAGCTCTCCCGCGACATCCTGGACAGCGGCGAATTCGACCGCCTCGTGCGAAGCCGTTCAGTCGTGGGTGTCACCACGAACCCGACGATCTTCGCCAACGCCATCACTCGAAGCGGCCGTTACGCCGCGCAGTTGGCACAACTGGCCGGCAACGAAATCGACGTTGCCGAGTCCGTTCGGGCGTTGACGATCTGGGACGTTCAGCGCGCGGCGGACGTGCTCCGTCCGGTCTGGGAGAAGACCGGCGGCGTCGACGGCAGGGTGTCGCTGGAGGTGAGCCCGGAGCTGGCCGCCGACACCGACGCGACCATCGCGGAGGCGGTCCAGCTGTGGGAGCTCGTCGACCGGCCGAACCTCATGGTGAAGATCCCCGCCACGCGAGCCGGCGTCAAAGCTGTCACCGGTGCCCTCGCAGCCGGCGTGAACGTGAACGTGACCCTGGTCTTCTCTGCGCAGCGGTGCGCCGAAGTCGGCGAGGCGTACGTCGAGGGCCTCGAACAGGCCCGCGAAAACGGCCACGACCTCGCGTCCATCCACTCCGTGTCCTCGCTGTTCGTGTCCAGAGTGGACACCGAGGTCGACCTGCGCCTCGACGCCCTGGGCGTCCGAGAACTGCGCGGCCGCGCTGCCCTGGCCAATGCGCGCCTCGCTCACGAGGCCTTGTCGGCGGTGTGGGAATCCTCGCGATGGCAGAGCCTTGCCGCCGACGGCGCCCGGCCGCAGCGACTCCTGTGGGCGTCCACGGGTGTCAAGGATCCGTCCTTTCCGGACACCAAATACGTCACCGGTCTCGTCACGCCCGGAACCGTGTCCACGATGCCACCCGCGACGCTCTCGGCGTTCGCCGACCACGGCGAGGTGTCCGGCGATCAGGTCGTCGGGCGCAGCAAAGAGGCGGCAGCGGACCTCGCGGCCGTCGCCGCCGCGGGGGTCGACCTCGGCGACGTGTACGACACTCTAGAGCGACAGGGCGTCGCCAAGTTCGCGGCCAGCTGGCGCGCCCTCCACGCCTCAGTCGCCGCGTCGCTCGGCTGAACGCCCACTCGCGTACCCCATCCACAGCAGTCCCGAAAGGAATCCCGATGCCTCGATCACTGGAGTCACTCAGCCCGGCCGACGGCGACCAGGTGGCCACGAAAAACCTGGTGGCCGCCTTGACCGCCGGACGATTCGTCTACGACGACGGCAGCGAACAGGTCTTCGACCACAGCGGCGCCACCACCTACGTCGAACGGGGACACCCCACCAAAGGGGAATGGTACGTCGACACCGACGGCCACTTCGCCTCATTCTGGCCACCCAGCTACCGCGCCTCCTACGACCTGCACTGGATGGTCGAGAACGGCTCGATCGTCGGCTTGCGCTTCACCCACTGCGGAGACGGCTCACAGTTCACCGGACGCTACGCCTGATGCCGTTGCCCGCGTTGGCATCCGGACTGGTGCCGAGGGCACACGCCTGGCGGTGCCGTGGGTCTTCTGGTGAACATGACGGGTGGTCACGAGGAAAGCAGGTCCATCGAGAAGCCGGCGACGAAGACGGCCAGGCCGATCCACTTCAGCCGGGACTCCAGGCCGGCGCGGGTTCGGAGGTGCCCGAGCGTGGTGACCACCAGCCCTTCGAGCAGCAGCAGGCCCAGCAGGTAGCCGCCTCCACCCAGGACCAAACCGCCGATGGTGGGGGAGAGGACCACTATCAGCACCACGAGGACGGGTACCGGCATGGGGTCGTTGGGCGGGGCGTAGTGGTAGTGCGCTGTGACGAAGACGAACAGGCCCATCACGACTGTGCCCGCGATGACGAACGCCCGGAAGGCCGGAGGGTCGCCTCGCGGCGGGTTTGGTTGCGGTGACGGGGGTTCCTCGCCGGGAGTGCGGGCGCCTTGCCAGCGGGAGCGCAACTGAGCACGGCAGCCTCGCAACCTGGTGTGGAGCGCCACCATCCTGGTGACGACCGGGCTTTCGCGGGGCCTGAGCAGGTGGAGCGTCGCCGCGGCCAGCGCTGTGAGCAGCACCAAGGTGATCAGATAGCCGGCCTCGCCGAGCGCGATACCGGCCAGGTAGGCGACGAGCGAGAAGGACAGCAGCACGACCACGGTCGATGCGATGGGACCGCCGCCGCCTTCGAAATACCGCACGATGAGGAACACCTCCGTGGCACTGGCGCCGACGAGGTGGAACGCCTGAAGTCCAGGCGGACGGAGGAGCCTCGACCTCGCTGGTCGCACGGGGGATTTCCGGCGGGGAGCGAGCCAGCGTCGCAACCTCGAGATCAACTGGGTGCGCCTGTTCCGCAGGGTGGTGTGGAATGCCGCCATTCTCGTGCGGCCCAGCAGGTCGATGACGACCGTGAGCCCGCCCAGGAACTCGAGTGTCTTCCCGAGCCGCCCCCACCACAGGATCGCGATCCCGAACACCCGCAGCTGCGCGGTGTCGTGGCCGGCGAGCCATTCACGCCATGCGTGCAGCAGATCCCACATCGTCCCCTCAGCCCGCGGCAGGCAGGCCGAGGTCGCAGCCCGCAGTGTCGGTCCTTCGTCTCAGGTTGGGGATTCTTGCACTCCCCATCGAAAGGGGCGACCACTTGGTTCGATGTCTCGAGGCGGCGTCCGCTCCACGTTGAGCAGCCCGATGATCAAGCGTTGCGCCAGAGCGAACATTCGATCTCCGGCAGGCTTGCCAACGCCATGCCGCCCGCCGTCGCGGGAGCGATGTCCACCACGGCGAACAGGGTGCGCCCGCAGAGATCGCGCAGTTGCCCCTGCGCGACTTTCGGTTCGCCGCGCCAGTCGAGGATCAGCGGGCAGACCAGGCGGAACGCGAACGGCCCGCCGGATGTCCGGCGGGCCGTCGCGTCGTGCAGCTGTCGAGTTGTCACCGCTGACTCGTCAGTTGGTGTCCGGGCCGGGGAGGTAGGCGCCGGGCACCTGGTTCGGTGGGTAGATCTTCGGGTCGCCCGGGTAGGGCGTCTTCCACTGGTGGGTTTGGTACCAGGTGTAGCGGTTCATCTGCTCGGGGTTCGAGTAGTCCGGGATCGCGCCGTTGCCGGTGGTGTGCTGGCCGGCGAGCCAGGTCTGCCACGCGGCGGCGGTGGCCTGCATGTCCGCCGGTACCGCGACCTTCTGCGCCTCGGCCTTGTTCAACGCGGCCGCCGCGGCGCCCGTCTGGCCCAGGGTGTCGAGACCGCACGACGGCGCGGTGGCGATGCCCTCGGTGAGCGGAACCTGGTTCCGCACCGCGGTGAACGGCGTGTAGTCGGGCTTGGTGGTGAACGCGTCGACCATCGGCGTGGCCGCCGCGAGCTTCTCGTTGAGCGGCTGCGCGCCGAGCATCTGCTCGATGGTGCGGACCATGCTGATCTGCGAGTAGTAGGTGCTCACGGTCTTGCCGTGCACCGCGTACGGGCTGATCACCTGGACCGGGGCGCGGTGTCCGTCGACGTGGTCGGCACCGTCCTGGCTGTCGTCGTCGACCACGAAGATGGCCGAGTCCTTCCAGTACTGGCTGTGCGAGATCGTGTCGACGATCTGGCCGATGGCGAGGTCGCCGTCGGCCACACCCGACTCCGAAGTGGTCGGCCCGCCGGTGTGGTCGCTGGACAGCCACACCATGTTCAGGTTGGCCGGACCGTTCTTCTCGAAGTCCTGCTTCCACGTCTGGTAGCGGTAGATGTCCGGGATCGAGAGGTCGAACGGCGGGGACTGCGGGTCGGCGATCGCGTTCAACGACGGGATCGCCGAGCCGTAGTTGCCCTTCAGCGCGGGGGCGGTCAGCTGGCCGGCATCGCCACCGTTCTGGACGCTCGTGGCCGCGCAGTAGTACTGCTGCCAGCTGCCCGACGGCCTGCCCTCCATGTACTCGAACTCGCCGTAGTTCCTGGCCGTCTTGCCGGCGTCCTCGACCCCGGTCCACAGGAAACCGGCACGCTGGTGACCGAGGACGTCCTCTTCGGTGTCGTAGCTGCGCTGGTACTCACCGGCCGAGGATTCGGTGTACTCGGGGTTGTCACCCTCCATGAGCCAGTTGTGGCCTTCGGCGGAGTTCGTCGCGGGGTCGTAGGTGTTGTCGTAGAGGCCGAACTGCGTGGCCAGCGCGTGCTGGTTCGGTGTGGTCTTCGCACCGAACTGCGTCAGGGTCGGATCACCGTTGCCCTGTTTCATGTCGCCGAGGATCTGGTCGTAGGTGCGGTTCTCGTTGATGAGCAGGAAGACGTGCTTGATCGTCGACGGATCGCCGATCCGGGCCGGCACCGGCACGGCCGCCGCTTTGCCACCCTTGGCCTGCTGGACGTCGTTCTTGCCCCAGCCGTTCTGGGCGAAAACCGCGTCGGTGTACTTGCCGGCGATGTCGTTGTCACTCGGCATGGTGAAGCGGGTCAGCGACGCGGTGGTGCTGTGCGTGTCGTGGCCGGTCACCGGGACGGTGCCCGGTCCCTTGGACGTCGTGATGGCCGGGCCGAGCGCGTCGACACCACGGGTGTTGGTGACCACGATCTGGCCGCCGGCCGTCGCCACGTCCGACGGGTAGTAGTCCGTCGGCAGCAGGCCGAGGTAGCTCACCGGCTGCTGCGGCGCGCCGTCGTAGCGGTAGACCGCGACAGCGTTCGCCCGGCCGAGGGTCACCAGCAGGTGCCCGTCGGTGGTCAGCGCGATGCCGGTGGGCTCGTAGCCGGCATCGGACGACGGCCACGGCTTGGTGTCGATCGTCTGCACGACCTGACCCTTGGTGGTGTCGACGACCGAGACGGTGTCGCTGCCGGTGTTGGCGACGAACAACGCGTTGTTCTTGACGTACATCGCGGTGGGGTGCAGCCCGACCGCGATCGAGCCGACCGCCGCCCCCGGGTTCGCGGTGGTGATGACGCTGACGGTGCCGGTCGTCGAGGCGCCGGTGTAGCCGTTGGCGGGCACCTGGGTGCCGTACGAGTCCATCGTCGTGTCGCCGGCCTGGGCCTGGCGGCCACCCTCGTCGCTCACGTAGAGCGTGTTGCCGACGAACGCGAGCTCGCGGGGCGCGATACCGACGTGCCAGGTCCGCTCGAGCGCGCCGGTGGTGGGGTTGAGCGCCGCGACCGTGTTCTGCCCGTTGAGCGCGGCGTACAGCGTGGAGCCGTCCGGCGAGTACTTGAGCTGGCCGACCAGCGCGGAGTTGGCCACCGTACTGCGGTCGTTACCCGAAAGGTGGGTGCCCGACGTCGGGATCGGGAAGCGGGCCGGCGTGCCGAGGGTGCCGTCGGCGTTGACCGGGAACCGGGTGATGGCGTCCTGCTCGGGCAGCCAGAGGAACTTGCCGTCCGGCGAGTAGGTCGGCCCCTCTTGCCCGACGGAGCCGTCGGAGAGCTTCTGGTTGACCGCGGAGGCGGTGCCCACCGTCCAGATCAGCTTGTAGCTCTTGAGGTCGAAGACCTGCAGAGCCACCGACTTGTCGGTGCTGCTCGCCGCGAGGAACCGTCCGTCGGGGCTGACCGTCGAGCCCATGAACTTGCCGAACTGGGTCATCAACCGGGTACCGATCGGGTTGATGAGCTGGTTGTCGGAGACCTGCAGCCCGTTGCGGTACTGCGTACCGACCTGGTTGTCGCCCAGCGGCACCGTGGTGGCGGCGGCCGCTCCCGTGCCGATCGTGAGAACACCGGCCAGACCGGCCACCACGGTGCGGAGCCGCCGGCCGTTCCGGCGCGAGAGCCCGAACCGGACTCCTGAGCTTTCTCTGCGTTGTCTCGTAACTTGCATACCTTTCCCTTCCTACCGGGGCGAGCAGACCGTCCAGAGCGCCGAACCGGCACATTCCGAACTTCCGCAGAGGGTCGGGCGCACCACCCGTGGGGACACCGACCGCGAAAGCTGCCGGCCGCCTGAAGTTCGCGACCATCGGCGACCTACCACCCGCCCGGGGTGACGTGGAGCCGGCAGACCAAGCCGGTCAGAGCACGCCGGCTGGGGGTCTCCAGGTCGCCGCGATCGGGCTCCGCAGCGCACGCAACACCTGTCGCGGCATCGTCCGACCGGTCTCGTCCCACTCGAGCGGACCCAGCCGCGACATCGAGGTTCAGCCCGTCACAGGCGACGACCTCGTCGAAACAGTTGTTGATCTCCGCGTATTACGAGCGGATTTGTGCATTCGGACCCTCTAATGTGATCTGCGGCTTGAAGAAACCTAACTACAAGCCGTGGAATCGACAGGGCTTACCAGGTGAACCTTGGGTAACGTGCGAATGACATTGAATGAACACAGTTCGTGTGTTCATCGGACCGCTGGTGGGAAGAGTTTACGAGGCTGCCCGCATGGCATAAATGGTAAGAGGAACAAGTGAAAACACCAAAGATATTGTAAAGTCCTGATCACGTGATCATAATCGCGCACTCCACCCGATTCGACGCCCCCGGCGCACTCTCGCGCCCGGGACCTCACGCTCCGGCGACCTGCTCGGCGTCGCCACCGCGCTCGCTTTCGTCGAGTCATTGGCTGGGCTGGCCGGCTCGACGAGCTGTGGCACCCGATCGTCCGATTGCCGAGCTCCGAAGGGTCGTTTCCTGCCCAGGTGTGTGCGACCGTATCTGAATGTCCATTTGTGGAGCCCATGTGATCATCTACAGCCACGATGCCGAAGCGGATCGGTCCTTTTTTCGCGATGTACTCGGCTACCGGCACGTCGACGCGGGCGGCGGGTGGCTGATCTTCAAACTTCCGCCGGCTGAGATCGCCGTGCATCCTGGCGATGGATCGCCGTCGCACGAGTTGTACTTCATGTGCGACGACTTGGAAGCCACGATGGCCGAGCTGGCGGCCGGCGGAGTCGTCTGCACGGCCGTCAGTGAAGAGCGGTGGGGGCGCCTGAGTGGGTTCCGGCTACCCGGCGGCAGCAAGGTGGGAATCTACGAACCACGACATCCGCGCGCCATCGACCTTGAGTGAATGGTCACCGACGGGCGTCGAGTCCTGCGTCCGTGGCAACGAGGTTCCGCGTCCGGAGGGGGCTTCGGCCGCGGTGGCGCTCGGAACGGTGTGCGCAGATCGTGCTGGGGGAGCCCGAACGAGCTCCTGGCCTCGGTGCGCCCCCAGGACGCACCGAGGCCAGGGAGACTCTCCCCGCGGTGGTGGTTCGTGGTCAGCCGCCGGCCATGGCGCCGATGATCAGGAACGGTTCGGCTCCCGACTGCACCGGTGCGGGTAGTTCGGTGTCGGGGGCGCTGTTCGACAGGTCTTCCTCGCAGGCGAAGAACCGGACGAACGCGCGGCGCTTGCCGGTGGTCGTGTCGCGGACGGTGCCGCGCAACTGGGGGTAGGTGCGTTCCAAGGCGTCCAGCAGGGTCTCGCGCGTCGGCGGGTCCTCGACCGGCAGGCGGATTTCGCCGTCGACCTTCGCCAGGCGGCGCAGGTGCGTGGGCAGCTTGACGCGGACGACGGTCGTCATCGCAGGGTCTGCACCTCGACCGAGCACACCGCGGGCAGGTCGCGCACGATCGGGGCCCAGTTCTCGCCCGCGTCGCGCGACGCGTAGACCTGGCCGCCGGTGGTGCCGAAGTAGATGCCTGCCTCGTCGAGGGTGTCGACGGCCATCGCGTCGCGCAGGACGTTCACGTAGCAGTCCTGCTGCGGCAGGCCGGTGGTGAGCGGTTCCCATTCGTCGCCGCCGGTGCGGCTGCGGTACACGCGCAGCTTGCCCTCGGGTGGGTAGTGTTCGGAGTCGCTGTGGATCGGGACCACGTACACGGTTTCCGGTTCGTGCGGGTGCACCGCGATCGGGAACCCGAAGTCGCTCGGCAGGTTGCCACTGATTTCGCGCCAGTGCTCGCCGGCGTCGTCGGAGCGCATCACGTCCCAGTGCTTCTGCATGAACAGCACGTCGGGCCGCGACGGGTGCAGTGCGATCCGGTGCACGCAGTGCCCGACCTCGGCGTCCGGGTCCGGGATGCCGTCGGAGTGCAGCCCGCGGTTGATCGGCTGCCAGGTTTCGCCGCTGTCGTCGCTGCGGAACGCACCGGCCGCGGAGATCGCGGTGAACATCCGTTCCGAGTTCCGCGGGTCGAGGATGATCGTGTGCAGGCACAATCCGCCCGCGCCCGGCTGCCAGCCCGGTCCGGAAGTGTGGTTGCGCAGCCCGGTGAGTTCCCGCCAGTGCTTCCCGCCGTCGGTACTGCGGTACAGCGCAGCGTCTTGCGCTCCCGCGTACACCGTGTCCGGGTCGGTGAGCGACGGTTCCAGGTGCCAGATCCGGGTGAACTCCCACGGCTTGGGCGTGCCGTCGTACCAGAGGTGCTCGCCGGCGCCGCCCTCGTAGGTGAAGTCGTGGTCGACCTGGTGCCAGGTCTTGCCGCCGTCGTCGGAGCGCTGGATCAGCTGCCCGAACCACGACGTGGACTGCGACGCGTACAGCCGGTCGGGGTCCGCGGGCGAACCCGCGAGGTGGTAGACCTCCCAGCCGCCGAAGTGCGGGCCGTCCACCTCCCAGTGCGTGCGGTCCTCGTCCGAGGTGAGGATGAACGCGCCCTTGCGCGTGCCGACCAGTACTCGAACTCCAGGCATGCCTGCTCCCTGCCTCCGTCCCCTGACCCGCTCAACGTATCCGCGCCGGACGGGAGCCGCTTCTCCATTCTTGCGCTCCTGCCGAGGCCAGCGGAGGCAGCGCGACCAGCACCGGAGGCGACCACGACGGTGCCAGGTCGAGCCGGACGTCCTGGCGCAGCGGCACCGGGCCAGGTCGGATCCGCACCGGGCGCGGGGCCGAGCCGACCGCCTGGACGCTCGGCACGAGCTGCCCGTGCGGATCGGCGGCCGCCGGCAGAGCGCAGGCCAGCAGCCGGTAGGTGCCCGGTGGCACGCCGGTGAGCGCGAACTCCAGGTCGGGCCCGAGAAGCGCGCCGCTGACCGGGAGGCCGCGCGCTGCCGACGCGGCGAACAACCCGACGTAGACCGCCGGGCCGCCGTCCAGCGCGGCGAGTGCGGCCGGGCTCAGCAGCGCGCGGCCGGTGACCGCTCCGCCCATGCAGTCCGCACCGGGCACCCGGACCGGAGCCGGTGGGTGGTCGGCGAGCAGGTCGGGCAGCTGCCGGAAGCGGAGCGGGCTCACCCCGACCGCCGCGGTGAACCGCGTCGTGAACGTGCCGGGCGCGGAGAACCCGACCTCGTGGCAGATGTCGACGACCTTTTCGCCGGTGTCCAGCAGCAGCTCCTTGGCGAGCTGGAACCGCTGCGCGGCGAGGAACTTGCCCGGAGGCAGGCCGACCTGCCGCTCGAACGCGCGCGCCAGGTGGAACGGGCTGTACCGGACGTGGTCGGCCACGTCCTCGAGCGTGAGCTGCCGCATGCGTCCGGCCGCGAGGAACCTCGCCGCTTCGAGCACCGCGTCCCGCATCGCACACCTCCCTCGGATGTGGCCGCCATGGTAGGTGCGGGCCCCGACAATTCCGGCGACCTCGCCGCGCGGCCGTCCTCCCCAGATCGACCGTGGGGCAGTTCGGCTGGTTCATCGCGACTCCGCCCGGAAGCCCGTTCCCCGCAGCAGCGCGGTCCGGAACCTCCCGCGCGGAACATCGCCACCCGCCTGCGCCGTGAACTTTCAGAGCACCATCCGTGGAGCGCTTGGCTGGGTACCGCTGCCGCGCTCGGTTACCGGGGATTCGGAAACGTCCAACCCGTTACTCGTCGCACCGGGCGGGGAATTTCGTTCATGACCGGGGGTCTTGTGGTTCGTTGCCGTCGCGTTCGTGTCCACTGTGGTCGGACATGGCGTCCGGGGCGCCGCCCATCACGTGGAGCATGGCGCGGCCGCCGGTGCGGAAGAAACGGATCAGCAGAACGGCGGCGAGCAGGAGGAAGGCGATGTTGAGCCACGTGGTGTAGTTCCAGGTGATGCCCTCGGGGGTGACCGCGGCCGTGCGCTGGGTCGGGGTCAGGCCGGTGGCGGCGAAGAGGAGTTCGACCAGGTATCCGGCGCCGACCATGGCCAGGTAGCACGTGCCGAGCAGCGCGAGGGCCATCCGGGTGCCGTAGTACTTCCGGTAGATGTTGAGGATCGGCAGGATCAGCAGGTCGGCGAAAATGAAGGCCACGACGCCGCCGAAGCTGATCCCGCCGTTCCACAGCACGGCCGCGAGCGGGACGTTGCCGATCGAGCAAACGAAGGACAGGATCGCGACGAGCGGCCCGACGATCGGCCCCCACAGCGCGGAGACCACCGGGTGGTCGGTGAAGAAGAAGGCCTGCCAGAACGAGTCGGGTACCCAGGCACCGATGGCGCCGGCGATGAGCAGTCCGACGACGAGGTCGCGCAGGATCGCGGCCCACTCCATGACGAACACGTGCGACACCGAGGTGAAGCCGGGCGGGGAGAACAGCCGTTGCCAGAAGGGGCGGTCGCCGGTGACGGACATGTCCATCGCAGCGTGGCCTTCCATGGAGCCGGCGATGCCGCGCTCGGCTTGGTCACGGGCGTCGTCGATCAGCTTGCGGCGCACGAAGATCCGGAACAGCACGGCCAGCAGGACGATCATGATCGGGCCGCCGATGAACTCCGCGGCGGTGAACTGCCAGCCCAGCAACAAGGCCAGGATGATGCCGAGCTCGACGACGAGGTTGGTGGAGCCGATCTCGAACGCCATCGCGGCGGTGAAGTTCGCCCCTTTGCGGAACAGAGACCGCGCCAGCGCCACCGCCGCGTAGGAACACGAGGAGGACGCGGCGCCGAGGAGCGAGGCCACGGTGAGCGTGCGCGGCCGGTCGTCGCCCATCAGCCGCACGATGGTGGACTTGCGCACCACGGCCTGCACCACGGCGGACAGCAGGAAGCCCAGGATCAGGGCCCACAGGATTTCCCAGGTCATCGACCCGGCGAACGCCAACGCGTGCCCGATCGCTGCCACCATCACCGTCTCCTCGTGTCCGTGCGGTCAGCCGCCTGGGTCACCGTAATCGCGGCGACGTCGGCCGGCCTGCGGAGCCACGCCGTCGTGGTCACAGCAGGCGGTGAACCCGGAGATGGGAGCCCGCGGCGACGCGATCACCTCGCCCCAGGGTGCGGTGCCCAGCGCCTGCGCGCCAGATTTCTGTGGGGCCCGTTCGGGTCGCTTGCGTTGGCGGTTTTCCTGGCTGCCATGGCATTTCTCTGTTTCGAGGTCATCAGGAGCGGGTCAGAGCGGGACGGTGAAGCCGGAAATCGGGCCGCGCAGCCACGCGATCACCTCGCCCCACAGGCCGGTGACCAGCGCGACGCCGATCGTGATGAGCAGTACCCCGCCGACCTGCTGGACGCGGCGGATGTGGTGACGGATCCAGCTCGTGGCGTGGACGGCCCAGCGGGCGCCGAGGGCGAGCGCGATGAAGGGCAGCCCGAGGCCGAGGCAGTACGCGGTGATCAGCAGCAGGCCGCGCCAGGTGGTGGGGCCGACTTCAGTACCGCTGGCCAATGCGATCACCCCGGCCAGGGTGGGACCGAGGCAGGGGGTCCAGCCCAGGCCGTACACGGCGCCAAGCAGCGGCGCACCCCACAACCCGTCGCGGGGGGTGTGCCGCAGTTTCACGCCGCGCTGCAGCAAGGGGAACATGCCGAGGAACACCAATCCCATGGCGATGGTCAGCACGCCGCCGAGGCGTTGCAGGAGTTCTTCGTTGGCGAACAGGGCGTCCGATACACCCAGGACCGCCATGGTGGCGGCGGTGAAGACGACGGTGAAGCCGACGACGAACAGCAAGGCTGCTCCGGCGACGCGCCAGCGGCCCGCCGGGCGCGCGGTGTCGCCGGTGGTGACGGGCGGGGGTTCGGCGCCGACCAGGCCGGCGAGGTAGGCGAGGTAGCCGGGCACCAGCGGCAGGCAGCACGGAGAGGCGAAGGACACCGCGCCGGCGGCGATCGCGAGCAGCGCGGCCAGTAGCAGCGGTCCCGAGACGGCCAGGTCGGTCAGGTTCACGAGGACTTCCCTTGCGGGCTGGTCGGTTCGGCGGCGAGTCGCCGCACCACGGGCAGCAGGTCGGAGGCGATCAGCGCGGTGAGGAAGATCGCGGCGACCCGGTGCCGGCGGTCGAGCACGATGGTGGAGGGCACGACGTTGCGGGGGTAGCCGTTCAGAGCCAGCAGCGTTCGGCCGGAGGAATCGAAGATCGACGGGTAGGTGACGTGCCGGTCGCGCACGAAGTCCTGTGCGGCCGCCCGGTCGTCGCGCACGTCGATCCCGAGGAATTGGACTCCGGAGGCGTGGGTTTGCTCGAACACCGTCTCCAGTTGCGGCGTCTCGGCGCGGCACGGGCCGCACCAGGCACCCCAGATGTTGATCACGACGACCTTGCCGGGGTAGTCCGACAGGCGCAGTCGGGTGCCGGGCTCCTGCAGACCCTCCCCGGCCAGGTCCGGCGCCGTGCCACGGGTTGCGGGCGGATCGTAGAAGATCTGCGTTCTGCCGCCCGGGGAGACGAACTCGAACGTACCGCCGGTTACGACGGCGTCCTTGCCCGCGCTGCACGCGGTCAGCGTCAGCAGCCCAGCCACGGCGAGAGCGAGGCTTGACCAGCGCGTGCTCCACATCCACGACTCCCTCGATCGCTTTCTACGTATCTACTGCGTAGGTTAGTAGATGATGCTGAGCGGGTTGTCCGGGGCTACGGTCGGGTCGGCGAAGGGGTGTGGTGATGGCGGATCTGTCGGTGTTCCAGCATCCGCGGTTCGCGCGGATGTACGAGCGGATCAGTGCCGAGTCCGAGCAGCGCGGCACAGCAGAGCGCCGGGATGCGACGTTGGCGGGGCTGGCCGGCCGGGTGATCGAGGTGGGCGCGGGCAACGGCCTGAATTTCACGCACTACCCGGAGAAGGTCACCGAGGTGGTCGCGGTGGAGCCCGAGGATCGGCTGCGCGCGCTGGCGGAACAGGCCGCCACCACGGTATCCGTGCCGATCCGGGTGGTGGCCGGGCACGCGGGCGCCCTGCCTGCCGAGGACGGCACGTTCGACGCCGCGGTGACCTCGCTGGTGCTGTGCTCCGTCGCCGACGTGCCCGCCGCGCTCGCGGAGATCCGCCGGGTACTACGGCCGGGTGGGGAATTGCGGTTCTTCGAGCACGTGCGCTCGGCCAACCCGGCGTTCGGGCTGCTGCAGGACGCGCTGACGCCGGTGTGGTCACGAGCAGGCGGCGGTTGTCACCTCAACCGGGACACCGCCGCGGCCATCAGGGCCGCCGGTTTCGACCTCCAGTCGCTGGATCGCGTCTACTACGCGCCGCTGCGGTTCGTGCCGCCGCACGCGCACATCCTCGGCCGCGCCCGCCTGCCACGGTGACGAGTTCAGCCGGCCATCGGCCCGCACAGGGCGAGCCCAGCCGCGGCCAGTCCGCCCGCCAACACCGGCCCGGCCGTGACCACGGCCGCGGTGGCGCCCAGCAGGAGCCGCACCCGCACCCGGCGTGAGAGGTCCGCGGGTGCGGCGAGGCGTTCGGCGCGGGCCAGCACGCCGACCCCGCTGGCCCCCAGCGCTCCGGCGGGCACCGGGGCCGCCCCGGCGAGTGCCACCAGGGCCTGCAGCACCGTGCGCCGACCGTGGGCGCGGGCCGCGGCGTCGTCGGCGCACATCTCCAGCAGGCGGGCGACCTCGGCCGACCCGCTGGTGAAGAGCTCGATCCTGGGCAGGATGGCGGCCAGCCCGCGCGTGAGCGCGAGCAGCAGGTGGTGGCGTCCGCTCAAGTGTGCGCGTTCGTGGGCCAGTACCGCGTCCAGATGACGATCGTCCAGCGCGGCGAGCGCACCCCGGGTGACCACGATGGTGTGCGGGCGGCCGGCCACGCAGTAGGCCGCTCGCTCCGGCACGTCGAGCACCACCGCGCCCAGCGCTGCGTCGTGTGCCCCGGCCAGGCGCGCCATCCGCGCGTGCTCGTGGGTGCTCGCTCGCGCCCGCAGCAGCGATCGCCCCAACCTGCCCAGCAGGACCGCCACGCCGAGCGCGGCGAACCCGGCCAGCACGAGCAGTCCGATTTGGACTGCTGTGCCGTAGCGACCGGCGGCCACCGCGCGCAGTTGTGCGATGCAGGTGCTCAGGACCGTCTGACGGGGCTGAGCCCAGTCTCGAACCAGTTCGGCGGCCAGGAACGCCGCCGCGGTCGCCCACGAGCCGACGACGATGCCGATCGCGGCCAGCCACGCGGCCACCCCGAGCCGTGGAGCAATCCCGGTGTGGGCGAGCCGTACCAGCAGCCGCGGGGCGAGCACCGCCACGGCGAAGCTGTAGAACACCAGGCAGGCTGCGACGCTCATCCGGCCGCCTCGTCCTCGGTCGCCAGCCGCCGCAGCGCGCTGCGCAGCGTGGCGGATTCCTCGGCGCTCATCTGCTCCAGGAAATGGCCGAGCACCAGGTCCGGGTTCCCTCCGCCGTCCAGTGCGTCGCGCATCAGCCGGGCGCTGTACTGCTCGCGGGTCAGGCTGGGCCAGTACAGGAACGCCTTGCCCTGGCGTTTGCGCGACAGCCAGCCCTTGCGGTGCAGGTTGTCCATGGTCGACAGGACTGTGGTGTAGGCGATCTCGCGACTCTCGCGCAGGTCCTCGAACACCTCGCGCACCGTCATGGTGGTGCCCTCGGTGTCCTCGGCGCGGTCCCACACGCGGTCCATCACCACCGCCTCCAAGTCGCCGAACCTGCGCACGCCACCTCCCGGTTGACACCGATCGTCACCCACAGACTACGTCGATCCCCGAATCAGCCCGTCTCTGCAGGTCGCGGCCGAGCCGGGGTGGTGGAACGGGAACCTCACACCGCTCAACTACTATCTACGTACGTAGACCGTAGATAGTAGCCCGGAGCCGAGGAGGAGCGATGCGGAACCTGCCCCTGGAGTGGTGCCGTGGGTGAGCTGCTGGTGGGCACCACGCTGCTGGCCTCGTTCCTCGGCGGCGTGGTCGCCCTGCTGGCGCCGTGCTGTGTGTCGGTGATGCTGCCCGCCTACCTGGCGACCGGGTTCCGGCACCGCGGCGGCGTGCTCACGGCGACGTTGGTGTTCGGCGCGGGGGTCGCGACGGTGATCCTCCCGATCGGACTGGGTGGCACGGCCTTGAGTCGGCTCCTGGTCGACGGGCACCTGTGGATCTTCTCGATCGGCGGCCTGCTGATGATCATCGGCGGGGTCGCGGTGCTGGCCGGCTGGAAGCCGAACCTCCCGATGCCCGGCGCCCGCGCGGCCCGGGAAGGCAGCTACGGGTCTGCGTACGTGCTGGGTGCGTTCTCCGGGGCGGCCAGTGCCTGCTGTGCTCCGGTCCTGGCGGGGGTGGCGGTGCTTTCCGGTGCTGCCGCGTCCTTCCCGGCGGCCCTGGCCATCGGCGCCGCTTACGTGGCCGGGATGGTCGCGCCCTTGGCGTTGGTCGCCCTGCTGTGGGACACCCGGAGGGAACGCGCCACGCGCGTGCTGACCGACCGAACGGTCCAGGTGCGGCTGGGGCGCCGCCAGTGGCGGATGGCCCTCGGCAGCGTGGTCAGCGGAGCGTTGATGATCGTTATGGGAGTCCTTGCCGTAGTACTCGCGTTCACCGGACCCGGCATGCCCAGCGGCGGCTGGCAAACCGAACTGAGCGCGTGGCTGCAGCACATCTCCAGCATCGTCCTGAGGGCCTTGTCCTGGATCCCGGGTTGGGTTCTGCTCGCGATTCTGGTCGCCGGGTTCGCCCTGCTGCTGCGCCGAGCACTGAACCGGCGAAAGACGAGGGCAAGAATCGCGGATCCGCCGCCAGGCTGCTGCACCGATCAGCGCGCCGTCCCGACCCCCGCCACCATCGACGCCGTCGAGGAGAACCGACGTGAGCAAGAGCAGCACTAAGACCACCAAGCACTCTCCCGAGAGCCAACGCGCCCGCCAGATCCGGACTCGCGAGCGCCAGCGGGCTGCGCGTTCCCTGCGTAAGGTGCGTGAGCCGGGTCGCCGATCGGTGTGGATCATCGTCGGTGTGCTCGCGGTTGCTCTGGCGGTCATTGCGCTCTACTTGGTTTACCAGGGTTCGCAGGGCAAGCAGACCAGCGCCGCGACGAGCGGTGGCAGCGGTTTCCAGCACGTGGCCGGCCAGCCCGGCACCGGGGCGGTAGCTCCGGCGTTCACGCTCGCCTCCAGCCGGGGCGGTCAAGTCAGTCTGGCTGATTTTCGCGGCAAGAACGTGTTGCTGTACTTCCAGGAGGGCTTGTCCTGCCAGCCGTGCTGGGACCAGATCAAAGACCTCGAACAGAACCAGCAGGCTCTCAAGCGCGCGGGGATCGACGCGATCGTGTCGATCACGACCGACCCGGTGAACTTGATCGCTCAGAAGATGACCGACGAAAAGCTGTCCACCCCGGTGCTGTCGGACCCAAGCCTGCAGGTGTCCCGTGCCTACGGGGCCAATTCCCACGGGATGATGGGTGACATGCGCGATGGTCACAGCTTCCTGCTCGTCGGTGCGGACGGGACGATCCGCTGGCGCGCCGACTACGGCGGCGCGCCGGACTACACGATGTTCCTTCCGACGCAGAAGATCCTCGCCGACCTGGCCCAGGAACGGAAACCGTGAACGAGCTCGCTGGCGAACCATCGACACCGACCGGACCGGTGGAGATCACGCTGCTCACCCAGGACGACTGCGGTTTCTGCGACCACGCCAAACAAGTCCTGGAGCGATTGGCACAGGACTTTCCGTTGCAAGTCACCGAGATCTACCTGTCCACAGAAGACGGTCAGCGGCTGGCCGCGCGGGCCGGTGTCCTGTTCGCACCCGGCGTGCTCGTGGACGGCGAGCCGTTCTCCTTCGGGCGGCTGTCCGAACGCAAGCTCCGCCGCACCCTGACCAAGCACGTCCAGCACAACGCATGACCACCACGTCGATGCGGCGCACGCTCGGCCGCGCGCTTGTCCTGCTGCTTCTGACCTTCGGCGCGGTCCTGGCGAGCGCGGTACCGGCCAGCGCTCACCCGACCTTGCTGTTCACCGACCCGGCGACCGACACTGCGGTGCCCGGCACACCGCCGGTGATCACGTTGGTGTTCAACGAGGCGGTCACCGCCGGCCCGAACGCGCTCACCCTGCTCGACAGCGACAGCCGCACGATCCCGCTGGGCGCGACGACGACCGTTCGGGACAACCACGTTGTCACCGCCAAACCGGCCGGGACGTTGCCGCCAGGCACGTACCGGGTGCGGTGGCAGGTCACCGGGTCCGACGGCGACCAGGTCGAGGAAGAGTTCCGCTTCGCCGTCGGCACCGCGGTCACCGGCGCCGGCACCACCGGTGCCCAGTCGACCTCGTGGGGCGAGGCCGTCCTGCGGTGGCTGCTGTTCGCCGGGCTCGCGGTGGCGCTGGGTGGAGTGATCGGGGAGCGGTTCACCACTACGGCCCGCGCGGAAAACCCGCACCTTCCCCGGCTGCGGACGTGGGTGCCACTCGGCGCGCTCGTCGGACTGGTCGGCGCCGCGGGGCTGGCGGTCCTGCTCGTCACCGGCACGAGCACGCTGAACACCTTGTGGCAGGGCGGTGTCGGGCCACTCCTGGTCACCGAAGCCGCGGGCGTGATCGTCGCGTTCGGACTATCTCTCGTCCGAAGTGGACGGTGGCGACCGGTGGCCGCGGTACCGCTGCTCGCGGTTGTTGTCGCGGAGGGCGTGCGCTCGCACGCGAACGTGACCGCGCCCGGCTGGGGCGCGCTGCTCACCGGCGTGCACCTGGCGGCGGCCGCGATCTGGGTCGGTGCCCTGGTGCACGTCGGCCGCGCGATCTTCGCATGGCGGGCGCACCGCGCCGCCGTGCGATGGGTGCTCGCGGGGTACCTGAGGCTCGCCGCGTGGGTGTTCGCGCTCGTCGTCGCCACCGGTGTCGTGACCGCGCTGCTGCTCGTGCCGCTGTCCGCGTTGCTGACCACGCCCTACGGGCAGATCCTGGTGATCAAACTCGCCCTCGTCGTCGCTGCGGCAGGGTTGGCGCTGACCGCCCGGCTCGCCTTGCGGCGCAGGGACCGGCTCGACCGGGTCCGCGTCCTCACCCGCATCGAAGCGATCGCCCTCGTCGTCGTGCTCGGCGTCAGCGCCGTGCTCGTGTCCACGCCACCCGCTACCAGCGGACAACCCGGCCTACCACCCGCGCGCGGGCCGGTGGTGCCGCTGGGCACCTTGGCCGGGCAGATCGGCGTGGCCGTCCAAGCCAGCGACGGGCAACTCGTCGTCCGCCTGAGCACCCCGCGGCGCGGCGACTACTACGGAGCCCTGACGACCCGGAGCTTCACCCTCTCCGGGCAACTCGCCGCAGCTCACCAGCCCGCCGTTCCTCTGGATTTCCGCGGCTGCGGCGACGGTTGCTTCGTCACCGATACCCTGTGGAAGCCGGGCGACGACGTCGTGACCCTGCACGCGGAAGCGCCGAGTTGGCGAGGCGGCACCGTCAGCTTGCTCGTGCCCTGGCCGGTCGCCTCCGGGGCCGCCGAACTCGCCCGAGCCGCGCGGGCGCTGCGCGCGGTGCCGCAGCTGAGCGTGTACGAGTCGGTCACCAGCGACACGACCGGCGCCCCGCCCGAGCCGCAGCAGCTGGCGCTGAGCGGGGATTTCTTCCTCGCCCAGGAGCCCTACGCCGCCGGCACCGCACCGATCGCCACCCGGATCTCCGAGAACGGCCGGCCGGTGCGGTTGGCGCTGGGCTACCCGGCCGCCGCCACGACCGTCGTGCTCACCCTCGACGAGGCGGGCCGGATCAGCGAGGAGACCCTCACCGACGAGACCCACCTCATCCACCGCCGCTTCGTCTACCCCGACCACGGCTGAGCGCGAGCCGCGCTCAGCCGCACATGCGGCCCATCTGGGACATCATCTGGCTCATCGCGTCCGCCGTCGCCGGCCACGCCCAGGTCGACAGCGCGCCCAGCACCAGCAGCACGACAAGCGCGACCGCCAACGGCACCAGCCACCGCGGGACCACGATCGGCGCCACCTCAGCGGACTGGGCATCGGCGGGAAGGTCACGGGTCAGCGCGTCGAGCTCGCCCGCCGTGCGAGCGGCGTACGCGGCGGCTGAACGCTCCGAGAACTCATCCAGCGTCAGCCGGCCTTCGCCCACCTGCTCCCGCAGTCGCGACACCACCCGTTCCCGATCGGCGTCAGAGGCCCGCAGCATCGGATCAGTCATGGCTACCACCTCCACACCATCGTAGGTCCGGTTCGCGCCGGTCACCGTCAAGCGCATCCTGAGCGCGCAAGACGCGCAGCTCCTCGCGCAACTCGGCGACCTGCTGATCGACATCTCGGCTGCCGGCCGGTGCGCCGCGCCGCCTGCGATCACCCAGCATCGGCCGCACACACGAGAAATAGGTGACTGCCAATGCGGCAATCGCAACGACAGCGACGGCCCAGGTGGGCATCACCGCGCGCCCTTCGCTCGCTCAGTCTTGAGCCGCTCCACCTCGGCACGCAGCTGCGCCACTTGATCCGCACTGCTGACGCCGGACGGGTTCTTGCGCTGGCCACGCATCATCAGCCACATCCCGATCGGGCAGGCCAGGACGGCGATACCCCGCAACACTGACTGCATGGCTCCTCCACCGGGCGCGCGTCAGACGTCCGGCGCCTCATCTACTGTCTACGTACGTAGATAGTAGATAGTTCCGGCTCGGCTCGCCACGACAGGAGCAGCGGGAGCGGTGACGGCCGGCAACTCGCCGCCTCGGCGCGCGCCTGGGCCATACTGCCTGTCCAGCTGGGGCGTCAACGTTACGAGTTCAGCGTGAGCTGGCGTTGGTGGAACGCGAAGTGCTGGGCGGGGAAGGCGTAGATGTCGGCGAGGCTCATGTAGTCGGTGAAGAACGGGTCCCATCGGGTCGGGTAGTGCATTCCGCGGGCCAGGTCGGCGTCGGTGGCCCGGTCGAGGCTGCGGTGCAGCCGGGCGACGATGTGGTCGAGCCATCGGCCCATGCGCCGGGTGCCGATCAGTCCGCCGCCGCACGAACCGAGGTAGTTGATCGTGTCGAAGGGTGTGGTGGCGGCGTTGAGCCCGCGGGCGAACGCGCGGCCGACGGGCCGGGGGAGGCGACCGACGACCTGCACCAGGGGACGGAGGGCACGCACCACCTGGTAGCCGAGCAGCAGGTGGAACAGCAGTTGCCGGTTGGTCCACTTCGTACCGCGGGATCGCCGGCGGAGGTCTTCTTCGGTGGCGTGGGCGATCAACGCGTGGAAGGCGATCCGGTCCCGCTCCCAGGCCTCGTGCACTGTGTCGCGGTCCATGCCCGGTCCTCCTCCGGGTGAGCATGACGGAAGCGTGCTGAGACCAGTCTCAGCGCGCTTCGCCGCCGGGGCGTGGCGGATGGGCGGCACGAGCCCGCATGGTGGCGCGGACGCGGATCTCGCACGCTTGCTCATCCCCGAACGCCGACACGGCCGGGTCGTGCGCCTCGGATTCGGGTCACCGCGCGGGTGTCGAATGGTGGAGCTGCTGCAGCGTGCCGAGGTCGTGCCGGTAGGTCTGCTCGTCGATCTCGCCGCGGGCGAACCGTTCGGCCAGAAGCTGTTCGGCGGCCGAGGGTGCCTGTTCACGGTCGTGGGCCACCGGCCGGCGGCTGAGGACGCGGACGAGGGCCACGATCGCGACGATGACCAGCGCCCAGAACACCACGTTGCCGATGGTCATGAGCGCGATGCCCCAGCCACTCATGCCGTTGCCGTACCAGTACATCATCGTGGGATCCTTTGTTAGATCACGGCGGGAAAGCCGGTCGGCTCCGGGTGCCGCGGCCCGGTCCGGTCACCGTCAGGGCGCGGATGCCGGTCAACGGCAGTGCGAAAGTTGTCGGCGGCGCTCATCGGCATCCCCATCCTCGGGACTTCTCCAGCGTGCGCGCCTGGTTCGCCGCGGTTCGATGGGCCAACGTCGCCCACCGGCGGGCACAAGGTCCTCGTCTTGCCTCGCGAATCCCGGGCAGCTGCTCGGGTCGGCGTCGCGGGTGCTGCGCTTGTCCACCGTGGTGTTCACCTCCGCGGCCGGGTGCTCCCGCGCCGACGGGTGCCGCACGCGTTCGTGGTGGAAGGCCGCGTCGACGAAAGTCCCCGGTGCGTGGGCAGCCCGGCCCTCGCTCGCGGAAATTCCGCACGGCTAGCGTGTGAATCCCCGGAACGGCGACGAAGGCGGGGTGTCGCATGTCAAGCCTGTCCACCGATCTGGTCGTCGGCGTCGACGGATCGGACGGGTCGCTCCTGGCGCTGCGATGGGCTGTGCGGATGGCGAAGGAGCGCCATCGTGGGCTCCGGCTCGTGTACGCCGTCGACGAGGTGCCGGTGGCCATCCCGCACGCGAGGCCGCTCGATGCCGCCACCCAGCGGGCCATCCGCGAACGCGGGCGCCGGGTGCTTCAGCGCGCGCAGGAGGCTGCGGCGGAAATCGCGCCGGCGATGGCCGCGAAGGTCGTGTTCCGGCCGGAGCCGCCGGCGGTGGCGTTGTGCGCCGAATCCGCCGACGCCGGTCTTCTGGTTCTCGGCACGCCCGAACTTCGGCCCCTCGGACGGATCCTCCTGGGATCCGTGTCGGTCGCGCTCGCCGCGCGCGCCGAGTGCCCCGTCGCGTTCATCCGCCCGCACGCCGGTGAGGAGGCCCCGCCAACGGGCGGACCGGTGGTGGTCGGAGTCGATGCGATCCCCGCGAGCGAGGAGGCGATCGCTCTCGCCTTCGAGGAGGCGTCGTGGCGCCGGGCCCCGCTCATCGCGGTGCACTGCCGGCGGGGCGCGTTCCTGTCGGGCGCGTTCGAGGAAGGCGGCCGGACCGGGGAAACGCGACGGATCGAAGCGCACGAGCGCGAGCTGCTTGCCCAGCGACTCACCGGGTGGCACGAGAAGTACCCCGAGGTCGAGGTCGAGCGCGTGGTGGTGAAGGCACGGCCGGCGGAAGGCTTGCTCGCCTACGCGGATCGTGCGCAGCTGCTCGTCGTCGGCAGCCGCGGCCGTGGTGGGGTGGCGGGGTTGGCGCTCGGCTCGACCAGCCAGAACCTGATCTCCTCCGCGCTCTGCCCCGTCGTCGTCGCGCGGGGAGCCGCTCCCGCCCGGCGGTGAGGCGCATCGCCCAGGCCGCACCCGGTCCCGGAGATCCGCCCGGCGTCCGAGTTCAGCGGCGGCGAACAGCCGCGGCGCCGAGGGTGCGGCGGCGGCCACGGCGATGGCCCACCCGCTGTCGTGCGGCGCCCGGTCGAGATCGCGGTCGACCACAACAGCGGTCGTCTCCGTGGGTCGCTGAACCCGGTTGTCCGCAAGGGCCAGGCGCTCGAAGGGCGCCCCGGCGGAGCGTGCCGGCCGATCGCGGCCTTGTCCGGTGTTCGTGACGGTGCAGGGCCGGCTGAGGCCGTTCGTCACCCGGACCCAGGTCGTACGACCGCAGCGCGGCACCGCGACGACGAGGTGTGCTGGGGGTGAGGCGGACCGGCGAAGGAGGACTCGATGGCGGCCTTTCCCGGGGGCGTCGGAGCCGGCTGGGGGACGGACGGAGGAACGACGCCGTGACCCGCATTCTCACCGGCGATCAGGATCGGGAATACGAGTTCCTGTGCGCGCTGTCCGGCTACGTC
>NZ_JBITBT010000064.1:0-30807 GCF_044452505.1 Amycolatopsis sp. NPDC051903
CACAATATCATCGTTCGTCACCTGAGGTGCGTATCAAATGGTGACCCCCCGGGCGGGGGCACCCCCGCCGGTTTGCGCGCGGGCGGCGGATGGTGCCGCCACCCGCGCGAAACCGGTCACCCGTCAGCGTGCGCCGGCGAGGCTCACTGGCAGGCTTCGCAGTCGGGGTCGTCGATCCGGCAGGCGGCCCCGTCGGTGAGCGGGAAATCGAAGTCGTCGAGTTCGGGCACGGGCAGCGTGCTCTCTTCCGGTGTGGTGGTGGCCATGATTGCTCCCTTGATCGCGCAACGGTCCTCTCCGTCTGTAGCGCCGAAGATCGCCGGGCATTCCGTGACCCGCGACACAACCCGGCCCGCGGGAAACCGGCGCCCCCTCACTTGCCCGCCGGAGCCCCTTGCTGCACCTGGGCCTGCAACGACGGCCAGTACCGGAACAGCGAGCTCGGGTACTCCTGGCCCGGGAAGTACTTCCGGTACAGCTTCAGGAACGTCCCGTCGTCGACCGCCGCGGCCAGCTGCTTGTCGTAGTCGGTGAGGAACTTGTCGAGCCCCTTGCGGACGGCCATCGCCTCGGGGATCGGGTTCTGCACCGACACGCCGACCTTCAGGCGCCCCGGGTGCTGGGCGAAGACGGTGATCGCCTGCACGGAGCTGACGACGAAGCCGTCGAGGTTGCCGTTGAGGAGCTGGTCGATCCCGGTCGCGTTGGTCTGCACCGAGACGACGTGGGCCTGCGGCAGGGCTTTCGCCGCGAAGTCGGCCTGGGCGCTGCCGATGCCGGCGCCGATGCGCTTGCCCGCGACGTCGGCGACGGCCTTCACCGGGGAGTCGGACCGGACGAGGACGTCGTTGGCGTCCACGTAGAACGGCGTGGTGAAGGCGACGTTGCGCTTGCGTTCCTCGGACATCGTGAGGTCGGCGATCATCATGTCGTACTGGCCCGCGGTCACCAGCGGCAGACCGGCGCCGACGGTCGAGAGCTTGTAGGTGATCTTCAGCCCCATGCGCTGGGCGATGAGGTCGTTGAGGTCGATGAGCAGGCCGGCGGGTTTGCCGGTGGCGTCGGGGGAGACGAACGGCGCGTCGCCCTGCGGGACGGCGGCGGTGATGGTGCCGGGGACGGCGAGGCCGTAGGCGTCACCGGAGCCCGAGCCGCCCGCGCTGCTGCCCGGGGAGCTGCACGCGGAGACGGCGAGCAGGGCGGCCAGCAGGACCGGGGCCGTCCGGAGGAAGCTGCGCATGCGTCACTTGCCCTTCTGGAGCTGGCCCCGGAGCTGGGGCCAATAGGTGAACATCGGGGACGGGTACGGCTCGCCGGGGAAGTACCGGTCGTACAGGCGCAGGAACGTGCCGTCGTCCATCGTGGTCTTCAGCTGGTCGCCGTAGGCCTTCTCGAACGCGGTGAGCTTGCGGTTGATCGGCATCGCGGAGGCCTGCTCGTGCGGCGCGGAGTAGGCGATCCTGAGCCGGCCGGGGCTCTGCCGGAACACGGCGGGCACCTCGGTGGACGCGAGGACCATCGCGTCGAGGTTGCCGTTGAGCAGCTGGTTCACACCCGCGCCGTTGGTGGGCTGGGAAATGAGCGTGGCGCCGGGGATCTTGGCCGTCGCGAAGTCGGCCTGGGCACTGCCGAGGCCGGCGCCGACGCGTTTGCCCGCCAGGTCCCCGGCCGCCTTCACGGCCGAATCGGCGCGGACCACGACGTCGTCGGAGGCCAGGTAGAACGGCTGGGTGAAGTCGACGCTCTTCTTGCGCTCGGGCGTCGGCAGCATGCCGATCGCCAGCATGTCCAGCTGCCCGGCTGTGACCAGCGGCAGCCCGGCGCTGACGGTCGTCATGCGGTAGGTGATCTTGAGGCCCATGCGCTGGGCGATCGCGTTGTTGAGGTCGACCAGCAGCCCGACCGGTTTCCCGGTGGCGTCGGGGGAGACGAACGGCGCGTCGCCGGCCGTCACCCCCGCCGTGATGGTGCCGGGGCTGGCCAGTCCGTAGCCGGAACCGGCCTGGTCGCCCGGCCCGCAGGCCGCCGCCGACAGGACAGCCGCGGCCACTCCGGCCGTGAACAGGACCAGCGTGGTCCTCCGAGCCATAGCTCTCCTCTAGACGCCCGGCACTTCGGTGTGACGTGCGTGGTATTTCTTAGGTTCATAATGCCACGCTGTCAACCGGGGGCCAGGACCTGCGGACCCGGGACGGCGGGGGAACGGGGCGTGCCCGTCGGGGCACCGTCCGGCCCGCGCGCCTCGATCGGCGGCGTGCGTCTGCCACGATCGGCGGCGTGCAGCGCTCGTGGTCCACTGAGGACGTCGCCTCGTCCGACGCGTTCGGCTACTGGTCCGACGTCATCTGCGAGACGCTGGTGCGGGTGGCGGCCCGCGCGACGGGCGACGCGCCGTTCACGGGCCGGCTCGACCACGCCGCCCTCGACGGCGTCGGGCTGTCCACTGTGGTCTCCGGTCCGCAGCGGGTGACGCGCACGAAACGGCTCATCGCGCGCGACCCGGAGGAGTACCTGCTCGTCAACGTCCAGACCGCCGGCCGGTCACTGGCGATCCAGGACGGACGCTCGGCCGCGCTGCGGCCCGGGACGCTGACGGTGCTCGACAGCACGCGGCCCTACACCCTCGAATTCTCGGGAGCGTTCGCCCAGGTCGTGGTCCGGCTGCCGCGCACCCTCGTGCGCCCCGCGGCAGCCGTGACGGCCGTCGAGCTCGACGGTCCGGGCCGGCTCGTGGCCGAGTTCCTCACCGGCCTCGCCCGGCAGCAGCGCGCGGACCCGGCCGCGGCCGCCGTGCTGCTGCCCCACGCCGTCGGCCTCGTGCAGTCGGCCCTGGACTGGGCCGCCCGCGGCACCCGCCCGACGTCGGCGGCGCTCACCCGGGAACGCGTGCAGCGGTTCGTCCGGCAGCACCTGACCGACCCGGCCCTCGACGCGGCCGCCGTCGCGGACGGCTGCGGGGTGTCCCGCCGCTCGCTGTTCCGCGCGCTCGCCGACGACGGCGAGCCACTCACGGCGCTGATCCGGCGCCTGCGCGTGGCGCGGGCGCAACGGCTGCTGCGGGATCGGCCGGACCTGCCGCTGCCGGCCGTCGCCGCGCAGTCGGGGTTCGCCGGCGCGGCCCAGCTGCACCGGGCGTTTCGCGCCACGGCCGGCGTGACACCCGGGACGTACCGGAGTCAGGACAGCAGTTCCCGCACGATCTCGACGAACCGGGGCGGCGGCGGAGGCTGCGGGCTCTCGACGAACGCACCCGCCGCCACGTCGTAGCGCGGCCCGGAGGCCGGGTCCTCCACGCGGTAGCCGTCCTCACGCAGCTGCGTGACGTTGCGCTGCACCGCCGGCTTCGCCCACATCTCCCCGGTCATCACGGGGAAGAACGCCACCGGGTGCGTCGCGGCCAGCACCGTGGTGGCGAGCAGGTTCGGCGCCGCCCCGGTCGCGACCGCCGACAGCGTGTGCGCGCTGGCCGGCAGCACCACCGTCAGGTCGTGCCCGGCCGCCAGCGTCGTGTGGTTCTCCCGCGGCCACGTGCTCGCGTCGGTCCCGGTCACGACCCGGTCCGCGAACAGGCCGGCGGTGTGCGCCGGCAGGAACTTCGCCGCGGTGGGGGTCATCAGCACGGTGATGGGGCCGCGCAGCGCCGACCGCAGCGCGCCCAGGTACGCGGGCAACGCGGCCACTGCCGCCGACCCCGTCGCCCCGACGAGCAGGCGACCCTCGAAGGTGTTTTCCATGGGTCAACCCTCGCGCGGCGCACGGCCCCCGGAGTGACCGGACGTGCCCGGGGAAGTGACGAGAAGTGCCAGGACCTCCTATCGGACGCCGCAACAACTTCGCTGCACCGTCGGACCCCCCAGTGTCCACTGTGGAGGAACTTCTCAGCCGGGGTCCTTGACGCACGGCGCCAGCTCGTTCCACGCCGCCTGCCGGCCGGTGTCGACGGCTGCGCGCATGAGCCGTGGCCGGCGTTCGGTGCGGCCGATGTTCGGGCTGCCCACCGGCGGGCGGATCTGCAGCGTCGCCGGGTGAGTGGCCAGGAGGTGTTCCTCCTCGGCCTTGAGCACGTCGCGGCGCAGCCACGGATCCATCGCGCCGGGCGCGTGCCGGGCGAACCAGCGCCCCGCCACGAGCCGCTCACCGCCCGACGGCGGGGTGGCGGCCGGTTCGTCGCCGCGGCGGGTGCGCAGCGCGACGACGTGCGTGGCGTGCTGGGCGAGCGCCGTGCGGATCGGGACGCTCTCGCTCACCCCGGCGTCGACGTACGCCCGTCCGCCGACCATGATCGGCTCGCCCGCGAGCAGCGGCATCGCCGTCGACGCGCGCAGCGCGGCCTGGATCCCGGCCTGGTCACGGGCGTGGCCGCGCAGGTCGACGGACTCGCCGGTGAGCGCGTCGGTGGCCAGCGGGTGGAACTCGACAGGGTTGTCGAGGATCTCCCGGAAGCCCATCGGCAGGATCTCGGTGTAGACGGTGTTCACCAGGAACCCGGTGTCCACCACCGGCTGCCGCCGCAGCACGCGCCTCGGGTTGATGGTCGTGCCCATGATGAGCTGGTCCCACCACGCGTGCTGGGTCGATTCGGCGCGCCCGCACAGCAGCCACGCGGCGCTGAGCGCGCCGGCTGAGCTGCCGTAGACGGCGTCGAACGCCGGCAGCAGGCCCAGCTGCTCGATGGCGATCGTCATCCCGCTCGAGTAGGCACCGCGGGAGCTGCCGCCCTCGATGACCAGCGCCACGCGGGCGTCGTCGCTGCGGTTCCCCGGAGTACTGCCTTGGCGTGCGCGAGCGCGCAGCACCTGCCGGACGGCTTCCGTCACCGGTCCACCTTCTCTTCCCTGCCAACGGTTCTCCGGACATGCCGGGGTGCACGCCGGCCGAGCCGGCCTTGGGTGACCGCGAGCACCGCCCCGGCAACGGTGATGACGGCGCCGATGAGCTGCCCGGTCGTGAACGACTCGCCGAGGAACGTCACCGACGTGATCGTGGTGAACACCGGCACCGCGAACATCGTGATCGTAGCGGTGACCGGGCTGACCGAGCGGAGTCCGCGGTAGTAGAACAAGTACGCCACCGCAGTCGGGCCGATCGCGAGGAAGACGAGGTTCAGCCAGCTCGTCTCCGACACCCCGGCCCAGTTCGCGTCCGGAAGGGACGGGATCGCGACGAGCACGAGCGCCGCCGCGCCCACGCCGGTGGCGTACGTCGTGGCGCGCAACGGTTCCATACCGCTGAGCACCTTCTTGGACGCGACGCTGTAGGCGGCCCAGCACGCGGCTCCGGCGAGGTAGACGAAGTCCCCGGCGAGGCGCGAACCGCTGAACCCGGAGCCGGTGTCGCCGATGCCGGCGAAGAACACGACCGAACCCGCGATCCCCAGCACCAGGCCCGTGATCCGCGCGGCGGACGCGGTTTCCCGGCCCGTCACGAGGAAGTACAGCGTGGTCAGCACGGGACTGAGCACCGGCACGATGATGCCGCCGTCGATCGACGGGGCGAGCGAAAGTCCCCAGAAGAAAAAGAAGTTGTACGCGAACACCCCGACGAGGCCGACGGTGCCGGCCCGTGCGAGGTCGCGCCAGGAGAACTTCGCCGCACCGGGCCGAAGGCACAGCAGCAGGGCGAGGATCACCGCCCCGCCGCCGAACCGCAGGAACGCGGCGACGTCGTGGGGCAGCTCACCCACCACGACCTTGGAGCTGGTGAACGCCGCTCCGAACAAAGCCATCGTGACGAGCAGGTACAGATACGGTGCGGCGCCGTGATCCGGCGCGGGGTCAGGGGTTTCGGGCATGCGGGCGGTCCAGTCGTGGTCGGGTGCGGGGCGGGGGAGCACCGTCGCGCGCCGCGGCGCACGAGACGTTCCCCACCACCGATCGTCGCCGCCGCCGGCGCGGAATTCTTGTACATTCCTGGCATGGCCGGCGAAACCGCGATCACCGCGTGGCGCCCGGGTGTCCCGGGCATCAGCGAGGTGTTCCACGCCCACTTCCGGCGCCACCAGTACCCCGTGCACACGCACACCGTGTGGACGCTGCTGATCCTCGACGACGGCGTGCTCCAGTACGACCTGGACCGCCACGAGCACGGCACCCTGCGTTCGCAGGTCGTGCTCCTGCCGCCGCACGTCCCGCACAACGGCCGCACCGCCGCGCCGCAGGGGTTCCGCAAGCGCGTGATCTACCTGCCCGAGGCGGCGCTCGACCCGAGGTTCATCGGGCCCGCGACGGACCGGCCGAACCTCACGGACCCGCTGCTGTGGGACCGCATCGGCCGCCTGCACGACACGCTCGCCGCACCCGGCGACGAACTCGAGGCCGAAAGCCGCCTGGCGCTGATCGTCGAGCGGCTCGGCACGCACCTGCGCCGCGACCAGGGGCGCCGGGCACCCGAGCCCGATCGCGGGCTGGCCGACGACCTGCGCGACCTGCTCGACGAACGGGTGGTCGCGGGGTTGCCGCTGGAGGAGGCCGCGCGCCTGCTGCACGCGGACCCGACGCACCTGGTCCGGGCGTTCACCCGGCGCTTCGCCTTGCCGCCGCACCTGTACCTGACCGGCCGGCGCGTGGAGCGGGCCCGCGAACTGCTGTTGTCGGGGTGGCCGGCCGGGGCGGTGGCCGCGGAGGCCGGGTTCTACGACCAGTCGCACCTGACCCGGCACTTCAAACGCATGCTGGGCGTGACCCCGGCCCGCTACGCCCGGCGGTGACGCGGCGGCCCGCTCAGCGCTTGAGGAGGGCACGCGCCACCACCATCCGCTGGATCTGGTTGGTGCCCTCGTAGATCTGCGTGATCTTCGCGTCGCGCATCATGCGTTCGACCGGGAAGTCGCGCGTGTAGCCGGCCCCGCCGAACAGCTGAACGGCGTCGGTGGTCACCTGCATGGCCACATCGGAGGCGAAGCACTTGGCGGCGCTCGCGAAGTACGTCTTGTCGGGCTCGTCGCGTTCGACCTTGGCCGCGGCCAGGTACACGAGGCTGCGCGCGGCCTCGACCTTCATCGCCAGCTCGGCCAGCGTGAACTGCACGCCCTGGAACTCGGCGACCCGCTTGCCGAACTGCGTGCGTTCCTTGACGTAGGCCAGCGCCGCGTCGAGCGCGCCCTGCGCGACACCGACGGCCTGGGCTCCGATGGTCGGGCGCGTGTGGTCGAACGTGCGCATCGCGGTCTTGAACCCCGTGCCCGGCTCGCCGACGATCCGGTCGGCCGGGATGGTGCAGCCGGTGAAGTAGAGCTCGCACGTCGGCGAGCCCTTGATGCCCAGCTTCCGTTCCCTGGCCCCGACCTCGAAGCCGGGATCGCCGGCGTTGACGACGAACGCCGAGATGCCGTTGGCACCTTGATCCGGCTCGGTCACCGCGAACACCGTGTACCAGCTCGCCACGCCCGAATTGCTGATCCAGGCTTTGCTGCCGTTGAGGACCCAATGGTCGCCGTCGAGGTGGGCCCGGGTTTTCATCGTGACGGCGTCGGACCCGGATTCCCGTTCGGACAGTCCATACGCGAACAGCGCGTCGCCGCTCGCCAGGGACGGCAGCACCTGCTTCTTGAGCTCGTCCGAGGCGGACAGCAGCACCGGGACGCTGCCCAGCTTGTTGACCGCCGGGATGAGCGACGAGCTCACGCAGACGCGCGCGACCTCCTCGATGACGAGACACGCGGCGAGCCCGTCGGCGCCCTCGCCGCCGTACTCCTCGGGCACGTGCACCGCGTGGAACCCCGCCGCTGTCAGTGCCGCGCGGGCTTCCTCGGGAAACCGCGAGCGCTCGTCGACGTCCGCGGCGTGCGGCGCGATCTCCTTCTCGCGCAACGAACGCACGGCCGCGCGCAGCGCGTGGTGTTCCTCGGGGAGCCGGAACGCGGCGAAGTCAGCGTTCGCGGACGGCTGGGCCATGGTGATCTCCTTCGGGTGCGGGGTCGAGGGCGAGCGCGACGGGGCGGCCGCCGAGCATCATGAGCGGGATCGTGGCGACGGTGGCGAGCGCGGCGATCACGAGCCAGAACGCGTACGACGCGCCACCGGCGAGCGCGGCCAGCAGGTACGGTGCGGCGAACCCGAGGTAGGCCAGCGCGTAGAAGATGCTGACCAGCCCGGCGAACTCGTGCTGCTCGGCCATCCGTTCCACTTTGTCCAGTCCGGTCACCATCAGGATCCCGTAGCCGGTGCCCAGGACCTCGCCGTGATGCGGGAAGACGGGTACGCGCTGATCGTCGGCCGCATCAAGGACATGGTGATCCGCGGCGGTGAGAACGTCTACCCGCGCGAGATCGAGGAATTCCTGTACACGCACCCGGACATCGAAGACGTGCAGGTGGTCGGCGTGCCCGACGACCGGTTCGGCGAGGAGCTCTGCGCGTGCGTGAAGCTCCGCGCGGGTGCGGCACCGCTCGACGCCGAGGCGATCCGCGCGTTCGCGACGGGGAAATTGGCGTACTACAAGATCCCGCGCTACGTGCGCGTGGTCACCGAGTTCCCCACGACCGTGACGGGGAAGATCCGGAAGGTCGAGCTGCGCGCCGAATCGGCGGCAGCGCTCGGGCTTTCCGCGCCGGCGGTGTGACGGCGTCCACAGTGGATCCGATTGTGATCCGGCCGCCCCGGTGCGGCGACGGCGAACCCGTCGACCGGTTCCTCGCGGGGCTGTCGCTGGCCAGCCGGTACCACCGGTTCTTCTCCGGCATCCGGCACATCACGCCGGATCTGGTCCGGGCGATGACCGCTGTGGTGCCGGGACAACTGGTGTTCCTCGCGCTCGACGGGGACACCGTGGTCGGGCACGTGATGGCGGTGTACTCGGCCGAAGCGGCCGTCGAAATCGGCGTGGTGGTCGCGGAGGCCTACCAGTACCGGGGAATCGGGCGGCGGCTCGTGCGAGAGCTCGCCCTGGTGCTGGTCGGGCACGGCTTGAGCCGGATGCGGTGCGACGTGCTGAGCGAGAACCACTTCGTGCTGGAATGGCTGCGCCGCACGCTGCCGGACATCCGGATCGAACGCAACGGCGAGACGATGACCGTGCACGGAACCCTTGCGGTACTGGTGAAGTGAATCCCGTGTGTCTTTTTCGGACAGTCCTTCGCGCCCACCGTGATGACGTACACCGACAGCGTCACGTGACGCTCGCGAAGTCGATCACCGTCCACTTAGGTTGGCCGGGTACCCATCATGGGCCAGGCGCGGAGGAGTTTCCATGATCAGCAGGAGAAAGTTCGGCCAGGTGTTCGCCGCGGGCGCGGCCGCCGCGTCACTCGCCGCTTGTTCGACGGGCGGGGGCGGCCCGGCGCCGGCCGCACCAGCCGGTGACGACCTGCGCGCGGGTTCGGGCAAGAACACCTCGCTCGGTCCGGTCAGGCAGGTCAAGGCCGGGTTGCTGAACGTCGGATACGCGGAATGGGGTCCGGCCACCGGCAAACCGGTGATCCTGCTCCACGGCTGGCCCTACGACCCGCACAGCTACGTCGACGTCGGCCCGCTGCTCGCGGCAGCCGGATATCGCGTGATCGCGCCGTACCTGCGCGGGTACGGGCCGACGACGTTCCTGTCGAAGGACACGTTCCGCAACGGCCAGCAGGCCGCCGTGGCGCTCGACGTCATCGCGCTGATGGATGCGCTGCACCTCGACAAGGTCGTGCTCGGGGGCTACGACTGGGGTGTCCGCACGGCCGACGTCCTCTCGGCGCTGTGGCCCGAACGCGTCAAGGCGATGGTGGCCGTGAGCGGCTACGGGATCAACGACCTCAAAGCGAACAAGGAGCCCTTGCCACCGGCCGCCGAGTACGGCTGGTGGTACCAGTACTACTTCGCCACCGACCGCGGCGAACTCGGGTACGCGAAGTACCGCCACGACTTCAACAAGCTCATCTGGAAGAACGTCTCTCCGAAGTGGAGCTTCGACGACGCCACCTACGAGCGCATGGCGGAGTCGTTCACCAACCCCGACCACGTCGCCATCGTCGTCCACAACTACCGCTGGCGCCAGAGCCTCGCTCCGGGCGAACCCCAGTACGACGGCTACGAGCAGAAGCTCGCCGCCGGCCCCACCATCGGCGTGCCCACCATCACCATCGGCAGCGACTTCGACGGTGCCACCGCCGACGGCAAGGCCTACCGCGCCAAGTTCACCGGCAAGTACGAACACCGCACGTTCACCGGCATCGGCCACAACGTGCCCCAGGAAGCCCCGCAGCCCTTCGCGAAGGCGATCCTGGACGTCGACCGGTTCTGACGCTTTCGGCGGGTCTCACCCGAGATCCCGCCGAAAGCCCGGCCCGCCGCGGGCGCGCGTCAGCCACGCCACCAGGTGTCGAGCGGGGTCACCGGGACGGCGCGTTTGTGGCGCGTCCCCAGGAAGATCGACTCCAGCCGGTCGGCGACTGCCGGGGTGACGTCGGCGCCTTCGAGGTAGTCGTCGATCTCGGAGTACTTCAGGCCGAGGGCCGCCTCGTCCGGGAGGGCGGGCCGGTCGTCTTCGAGGTCGGCGGTCGGCACCTTCTCCCAGACGCTCGCGGGTGCGCCCAGTTCCTGCAGCAGCGCCGCGCCCTGGCGTTTGGTCAGGCCGGTGAGCGGGGTGAGGTCCACGCCGCCGTCGCCGTACTTGGTGAAGAAGCCGGTGACGGCCTCGGCGGCGTGGTCCGTACCGACGACGAGCAGGCCCAGCTGCCCGGCGATGCCGTACTGGATCACCATCCGCTCGCGGGCCTTGATGTTGCCGCGCACGAAGTCGCGCAGCGCGTCGCCGACGCCGGTGGCGACCTCGGCCGCGAGGGCGTCGGCACTCGGCTTGACGTTGACGGCGATCGAGCGGTCGGGCCGGATGAACTCGAGCGCGGTCTGCGCGTCGGCCTCGTCGGCCTGCACGCCGTAGGGCAGGCGGACCGCCACGAACGTCGCGTCGTGCCCCTCGGCGCGCAGTTCCTCGGCGGCGAGCTGGCAGAGCCGGCCCGTCAGCGTGCTGTCCTGGCCGCCGCTGATGCCGAGCACGTAGCCCTTGGCCGGGGTCGAAAGCAGGTAGTCCTTGAGGAAGTCGATCCGCTCGCGGATCTCGACCTTCGGGGTGATGGTCGGCTTCACGCCGAGCTCAGCGACGATCTGCTGCCGTAGGTTCGCCATTCGCGTACTGTAACCGGCGCCCGGAATCCGGATGCGCCACGCCCGCGAGCTGTGGTCGGGTGGGGCATGCGACTCAGCGACGACATCACTTTGCACTACGCGCAAGGCGTCGAACGTGACCGGCTCACCACGTGGGGCCGGCTCGAAGCGCTGCGCACCCGGGCCCTGCTGGCGCGGTTCTTACCACCCGCTCCGGCCGTCGTGCTGGACGTCGGCGGAGCCGAAGGCGCGTACGCGTTCCCGCTCGCCGACGAGGGTTACCAGGTGCACCTGCTCGATCCCGTGCCCGGCCACGTCGAGGCGGCGCGAGCCGCGGATCGGGCCGGGGCGCTCGCGAGCGCGGAAGTGGGCGACGCCCGCGAACTCCCGGTCGAAGACGCTTCCGCCGACGCCGTGCTGCTGCTCGGCCCGCTCTACCACCTCGTCGAGGCCGCGGACCGCGCTCGCGCGCTGGCCGAGGCCCACCGCGTGCTGCGCCCCGGCGGCCGGCTGTTCGCCGCGGCGATCTCGCGGTTCGCGTCGGCGCTCGACGGGCTGCGGGCCGGGGTGATCACCGATCCGCAGTTCGAGGCGCTGGTGGAGGAAGACCTGCGCACCGGAATCCACCGCAACCCCGATGTCGCGCGCCGGCCGGAGTGGTTCACGCTCGCCTACTTCCACCGGCCCGACGACCTGCTGGCCGAGGTCCGGGCCGTCTTCCCCGGCGCCGAGGTGTTCGCCGTGGAAGGACCGTGTGGACAGTCGAGCATGGACCTCGACCTCGACGATCCCGTGGCGCGGGAAACGGCGCTGCGCACCATCGAGCGCCTCGAACGGGAGCCGAGCCTGCTGGGGGCCAGCCCGCACCTGCTGGCTGTGGCGCGAAAAGCGGCCTGAGACAAAGAAAAGCAAGGAGAAGAACCTCTCCCTGCCACTCCCAACGTATACCGCACCCCGGGGCTTGCGGCAAGACCCCCGTCGTCGCGCACACTTCCCCGCGATGAACAGCACGAAGGGGGACGATCCAGTGATCGACGTGATCATCACCGGTGGGGGACCGACCGGTGTCATGCTGGCGAGCGAGCTGCGGCTGCAGGGCGTGCGGCCCGTGGTGCTGGAGCGGGACGCGGAGCCGACGAAGGTGGTGCGCTCGCTCGGGCTGCACGCCCGCAGCATCGAGCTGCTGGACCAGCGCGGGCTGCTGGAGCGGTTCCTCGCGAAAGGGCAGCAGCACCCGCTCGGCGGCTTCTTCGCGGGTATCGAAAAGCCGGCGCCGCACGGGCTGGACACGCCCTACCCGTTCGCGCTCGGCATCCCGCAGACCACCACCGAGCGGCTGCTGCGGGAGTACGCCGCCGAACTCGGGGTCGAGCTCAGGCGGGGTGCCGAGGTGGTGGGGCTGAGCCAGGACGAGGACGGCGTGACCGCCGGACTCCCCGACGGCACGCAGGTGCGCGGGCGGTACCTCGTCGGCTGCGACGGCGGGCGCAGCACGGTGCGCAAGCTCGCCGGCATCGGCTTCCCCGGTGAACCCAGCCGGGTCGAGACGCTGCTGGGCGAGCTGCGGATCGGGGTGCCGCCGGAGGAGGTGATGGCGACCGTCGCCGAGGTGCGCAAAACGCACAAGCGGTTCGGGGTGGTGCCGTTCGGGGAAGGCGTGTTCCGCGTCGTCGTGCCGGCCGACGGGGTGGCGGAAGACCGCACGGTCCCGCCGACGCTCGACGAGGTCAAGGCGCAGCTCACAGCCGTCGCCGGCACCGACTTCGGGGTGCATTCGCCGCGGTGGCTCTCGCGCTTCGGCGACGCGACGCGGCTGGCCGACCGGTTCCGCGCCGGCCGGGTGCTGCTGGCCGGCGACGCGGGGCACATCCACCCGCCCACCGGTGGCCAGGGCCTCAACCTCGGGCTGCAGGACGCGGTCAACCTCGGCTGGAAGCTGGCCGCGGCGCTGCACGGCTGGGCGCCGGAGGGCCTGCTGGACACCTACGAGGCCGAGCGGCGCCCGGTGGCCGCGGACGTCCTGGACAACACCCGCGCCCAGATCCAGCTGATGTCCACCGAGCCCGGCCCGCAGTCCGTGCGCAAGCTGCTGGCGGAGCTGATGGACTTCGAGGAGGTCAACCGCCACCTGATCGAGAAGATCACCGCGACCGCCATCCGGTACGACTTCGGTGCGGGGCCCGACCTCGTCGGGCGCCGCCTGCCGGACGTGCCGCTCAAGCAGGGGCGGCTGTTCGAGCTGCTGCGCACGGGCCGCGGCTTGCTGCTGGACCGCACCGGCGAGCTCTCGGTGGCGGGCTGGTCCGAGCGCGTCGACCACGTCGTGCCCGACGGCGAGCAGTTCGACGTGCCCGCCGTGCTGCTGCGCCCGGACGGCCACGTGGTCTGGGCCGGCGAAGGACAGCGGGAGCTGGCCGCGCACCTGAAGCGGTGGTTCGGCGCGGCGCGCTGAGCCCGGCGCCGCGAGCCGGACCCGGTTCGGCTCGCGGCGTCCGATTTGCCTGCCGGGGCAACGGTTCCGCGCGACAGCCCGGACGAACGGTCTGATAGACGTCGAGGCATGACAGACCTCATCGACCTGGCCGGCACGACCGTGATCGTCACCGGCGCGTCCTCGGGGATCGGCGCGTCGACGGCCCGCGCCCTCCACGCTGCCGGCGCGCACCCCGTGCTGGCGGCGCGCCGCGCCGACCGGCTGGCCGCGCTGAGCGAAGAACTCGGCGGCGCGCTGGCCGTTCCGACCGACGTGACCGACCCCGGGCAGGTGCTAACGCTCGTCGCCGCGACCCTCGACCGCCACGAACGCGTCGACGGCCTCGTCAACAACGCGGGCGTCAGCCTCCACTGCCCGCTCGACCAGGTGGACCCGGCCGAACTCGGGCGGGTCCTGCAGCTCAACGTCGTCAGCCTGCTCGCGATGACGCAGGCCGTGCTGCCGGCCATGCGGGCGCAGGGCTTCGGCCGCATCGTGAACGTCAGCTCCGGCACCACCTGCCGCGTCGCCGTCGGCGTCGGCGCCTACGCGGCTTCGAAGTCGGCCGTGAACATGCTCAGCTCGGTGCTCACGCAGGAACTCGCGGCCGACGGCATCGCCGTGTCCCTGCTCCTGCCGTCCATCACCGCGACGGAGTTCGCCGACGGCCGCTTCACCCTCGGTGCCTCCCCGGTCCCCGGCTTGGTCGTCCAGCGCCCGGACTACGTGGCGGGTGTCGTCCTGCGGCTGCTGCGCACCGGCGAGGAGTCGTTCGACATCCCGCACGGGCCGGAGCAGCCCGAGGTCACGCGGGTCCCCGAGTGATCCACACCGAGCGGGTCGGCTTGCACTCGGCGGCGCTGCCGGGGAACACTCGGTGGACTCGTCCATTCCGGGCATCCGGTTCAACCAGCAGCCGGTGACGCCGCGCGGCGAGCGGAGGACCCGGGCGCGGAACCCGGCGATGGGAACAAGAAGTGCGGGTCTGACCGAACTCGACCGGACTCCCCGGCTCGTGCCGGGCAGGGTCGAAACAGCAGCGTTGAAAGCAGCGGTGAATCAACCGCCGTCGAATCGAGCCCGCTGAACTGGGACGCCCCTTGCCCGGCCTTGCGGGCCGGTGCCGACGGGCGGGCCGAGCACGCCAACCGCGGCACGCGCGAGCTGTTCCCCGGCTGGCGGACCGGTGCCCTGCTCGCTGGGGCGGTGCCCGAGTGGGTGCTCAGCGCGGCGCGCACCGCCACGCGCGCCGGCGGGCTGGTCGCCGGGCGCCGTTTCGAAGCGCACCCGGTTCGCCACGGCGACGGCCGTGTCACCCTCTGGTTCGTCGAAGACACCGGTGCGTGGCTCGCGCGCGAGGAGCTGCGGGTCGAGCGGGCCCGGACGGCCCTGCTGTCGGAGGCGTCGACGGCATTGCTCGCGACACTCAACCTCGACCGCTGCACGGAGATCGCGGCGCGGCTGGCCGCGGAGCACCTCGCCGACGCTGCGCTGGTCGTCACACCTTCGGCGCGGGCCGGGTTGCCCGCGACCTACTGCCGGCGCGGCGGCGACCCGGTCCGCGCGGCTGTTCGGCGCCGAAGCGTGGGCGGCCGATGCCCGCGGTGCCGCCGACCTGCTCGCGCGGGGCCGGCTGCCCAGCCCGAAACCGCCGCACCAGCCGATCGACGACCTGCCGCACCTCGCGGACCAGGAGTACACGATGGTCTCGCGCACCGCCCCGCAGCTGGTCAAGGCCGTCTACTCAGGACTGGAGCCGCGCATCTCCGCGATGCGCGGCTACACCGACCTGCAACGCCAGTACACCGCGGAAGATCTCGCCCACGTCGTCGACTTCCTCGCCACCGCCCTCTACACCGGCGACGGGGCGTTGTTCACCGATTTCCTCCGCTGGACCGGGGAAATCCTGGCCTCCCGCGGGGTTCCGGCGGCGTCGCTCGTGCCCGCGCTCGACCTGCTTTCCGCGGAGCTGCGCGACTTTCCGCGGGCCACGGGGTTCCTCACCGAAGCCCGCGAGGACCTGGTCACGGTCCTCGTGCCGCGCACGAGCCCTCATCCCGCGAGTGCTGATCCGGTGGCCCGGGAGCCCTGACCCGGCTCATCGAGATCGGGCAGCTGGAGCCCGGCGTCCAGCACCAGATCGCGCAGCCACGTGTGCAGCGGATCCGCGTCCAGCCGCGGGTGCCAGGTCATGCCGTACGCGTACGGCATCAGCTGCGCGGGAGCGGCGGCCACGCGCACGTCGTCGATCGGCACCTGGTCGACGAGCCGGCTGGGCAGGACCGCGACCAGCGGCGTGCCGGGCAGGGCGGCGATCGCGGCGGTGAAGAAGGGGACGCGCAGCCCGGGCCGGGGTGTGATGCCGAGTGCGGCCAGGCGGTTCTCGGCGAGCATGCGTTCGGCGCCCAGCACGACGACGCTCGCGTGGGGGTACCGCGCGAGGTCGTCGAGGGTGAGGCGGTCGGCGGTCACCGGGTGGTCGCGGGCGAGGACGCAGACGAAACGTTCCTCGAACAGCGGCCGCCAGCGCAGGGGAGCGGGCGGCCGCACGGGGGTCAGGACCAGATCGGCGCGGCCGTGCCCGAGGTCGTCGAACGACGTGGGCGAGAGCCAGTCCGTGTGCAGGGAAAGGCCGGGCGCCTGCCGGAAGACCGGGCTGAAGAGCCGGTGCCCCAGCACGAGCGCCGCGTAGTCGGTGAGGTGCAGGCGCACGACGTCCGTGGCGGATTCCGGGCTGAAGCCGGCGCCGCGGACCAGCGAGCGCAGCTGCGGCATCAGGAGCGCCAGGTCGCGCTGCAGCGTGCGGGCCCGCGGGGTGAGCTCGAAGCCGCGGGCCGTGCGCACCAGCAGTTCGTCGCCGAAGGTCGCGCGCAGGCGGGTGAGCGTGCGGCTCATCGCCGACTGGCTCAGGTGGATCCGCGCCGCCGCGCGCGTGAGGTGGCGTTCTTCGAGCAGGACCTCGAGGGCTTTGAGCAGGTTGAGGTCGACGTTCTCGAGTTGCACGGCATGCATGGTAGACGTGCCGGCCATGCATTGGACGCCGCTGCGACGCGGCACGAAGCTGGGCGCGTGAACTTCCCGAAGCAGACGCAGGAAACGCTCGCCGCGCTGGTCGAGTCCCTCGGTGGCCGGGCCGCCGTCGAGGCCGCGGCCGTCGAGCACACGGTCGCCACGGGCTGGCGGCGGCACCCGGGCTGGGGCAAGGATCCCGCGAAACCCGAGCTGGTCGCGGACTTCTCCTCGACGCTGGACCTCGACCTCGCCGGGCCCCGCTACCGCCTCGCGCACCAGGCCGCGGTCTACCTCGTGCCGACGGACCTGGACTACGTCGAGATCGGCGACGGCAGCCGCGGCCACGTGCGGGGCGTCGACTTCATGTTCGACCCGCGGCCGGTGGACACGGCCATCCCGTCGTGGCGCGTCGCCGCGCGGCTGCGGCACTTCGACCTCACCTCGCCGCTGCGGCTCGTGCGCAAGATGCTCGCGCCGGAGGCCGACGTCACCGGCGCGGACGGCGTCCTGACCTTGCGCGAGTTCGGCCGCCCACCGGTCCGGATCACCCTCGACGCCGCCGGTCTGCCGCGCGCGGTGGAGGTGACCGAGGAACACTCGCCGCTGGGCGACGTCCTGGTGCACGTCGCCTTCGACGACTTCCGCGCCGTCTCCGGCGTGCGCGTGCCGTTCCGCGTGGACATCACCGCCGCCGGGCTCCACGTCCACAGCGAAACCCGCACCGAAGCGACGATCGGTACCGCGGACCCCGCGAGGTTCGCCGGGGTAGCCGGGGAAACCGCCGAGGCCACCGTCGAACAGGCGAGTTACGCGCTGAGCTCCACCGAGTGGATCATGCACTACGTCTACTCCGGGGTCCGCTTCTACTTCGACCTCCAGACCGCGCCGGTGAAGCCCGAAGCCGTCGAGCTGGCGCCGGGCGTGAAGCTCGTCGTGGGGCCGAGCCACAACACGATGGTCGTGGAGCTGCCGGATCGGGTGCTCGCCGTGGAATCCCCGCTGTACGACGACTACAGCCGCGCCGCGCTCCTGCAAGTCAAGCGAGCGTTTCCGGGCAAGCCGCTGCGCGACCTCGTCTGCACGCACTTCCACTTCGACCACATGGGCGGCCTGCGCGAGTTCGCCGCCGACGGCGACCTGACCGTCCACGTGGGAACGCCGGCGGTGCCGTTCTTCGAGCAGGTGCTGGCCGCGCCGCACACCGTGGACCCCGACCGGCTCGCCGCCGTACCTGCCCCAGCGGACGTGCGCGGGATCGACGAGGTGCTGACCTTCGACACCGCCGCCGGCGGCACCGTGTCGGCGTACCGGATCGTCAGCGACCACGCCGCGGACATGCTGATCGTGTACGTCAGCTCGGGCAAGCTCGTATTCAACTCCGACCTGTGGAACCCGACTCCGCGGCCGCCGGCCCCGGGCGCCCAGCGCGGCCGGCTCGCCACACAGCTGTACGACGCGATCCAGGCCCTCGGCCTCGACGTCGAAACCATCGTCGGCGGCCATTGCGGCGCCGGCACCACTTACGCGGCTCCGCTGGACTACTTGCGGATCTCGGCCGGTTACTGAACCTCGGCTCGTCCGCCATGCTGATCACATGGAGTTCTCCGAGGTTCTGCGCCACCGCCGGATGGTCCGCGCCTACCGGCCCGACCCCGTGCCCGACGACGTCCTCCGCCGCGTGGTGCGCGTGATCCGGCGCGCGCCGAGCGCCGGCTTCAGCCAGGGCCACCGGCTCGCGGTGATCACGGCGCCCGACGTCCGCGCGCGCATCGCCGCGATCAGCGAAGGGCCGTACGTGGAGGCCGGCCTCCCGGCGTGGATTTCGGGCGCACCCGTGCTCATCGCGCTCGGCATCCGGGAGGCCTCCTACCACGAGCGCTACCAGGAACCCGACAAACTCGACGACGGAGCCGAAATCCCCTGGCCCGTCCCGTACTGGTGGTTCGACAGTGGCGCCCTGCTGTCGCTGCTGCAACTGGCCGCCACCGCCGAGGGCCTCGCCACGGGCTTCTTCGGCCCCGGCGACCACACGCAGTTCGCCGAGGTCCACGCCCTCACCGGCTTCCCGGCCGGCGTGGCGCTGGCGGGGATCCTGACGCTGGGCTATTCGGCCGAAGACCCGGCGGCACCACCGAGCGGGAGTGCGGGGAAGCGGGCGAAGCTGCCGCTCGAGGAGCTGATCACCTGGCGCGGCTGACCGATCAGCTGCCGACGTCCATCCGCTCCGTGCCGATGACCGACAGGAGCCGCAGGGCTTCTTCGGCGGGCGAGCCGGGGACGGCGGTGTAGATGACGACCTGCTGGTCGCGGTCGGTGAGGTCGAGGACGTCGCAGGTGACCGTGATCGGGCCGACCGAGCGGTGGTCGAAGGTCTTGCGTAGGGCCGGTTCGGTGGCCACGTCGTGGGAAGACCACAGCCGGGCGAATTCCGCGCTCCCCGCGCGGAGTTCACCGACCAGTGCCGCGATTTCCGGGTCGTCCCGGTACCGCGCCGCGGCGGCGCGGAGTTTGTGGGCCGCGTACACGCCGAACTCACCGGCGTCCGAGACGCCGTAGAGCCGGCCGCCGCCGAGGAAGGCGCGGCGGACGAGGTTGCGGTCGCGGCGCGGCAGCGCGGAGAAATCCTCCACGAGAGCGGCCGCGAGGTCGTTCCAGGCGATCACCTCGAGCGTCGCGGACACCACGATCGCCGCGGCCCGGGGGAGGCGCCGGATCAGATCGAGGATGCTCTGGCGGACCGGGTGGCGGACCGGGCGGCGGACCGGGCGGCAGGCCGGCGAGGTGGTGCAGGTGGTCGCGCTCGGCGTCGGAGAGGCGCAGCGCGCGGGTGATCCCGGCCAGCACCTCGCGCGACGGGTGCGGGCCGCGGGACTGCTCGAGCCGCGTGTAGTACTCCGTCGAGATGAACGCCGGCTGCGCCACCTCTTCGCGCCGCAGCCCCGGCGTGCGGCGGCGCGGTCCGGCGGGCAGGCCGACGTCGGCGGGGGTGATCCGTTCGCGCCGGGTCCGCAGGAACCCGGCCAGTTCGCGCCTGTCCACAGCTCCAGTGTGCCGCGTGCGGCGGGCCGAGCCAGGTACCGCCAGTGCCTGACTGCGGTCGCCGTCCGCGCCGACGCTGGGGGCATGACTCTGTTGGCAGGAAAGACCGCTTTCGTCACCGGCGCGGGCCGCGGGATCGGCGCCGCGGCCGCGCGGCTGTTCGCGCGGGAAGGCGCTCGCGTGCTGCTCGCGGCCCGGACGGAAACCCAGCTCAAGACCGTCACCGAGCAGATCCGCGCCGAAGGGGGCACCGCGGACTACGTCATCTGCGACCTGGCCGACGCGGACAGCGTCCGCGGCGCCGTCGAGCGGACGGTCCAGGTCTACGGCCGCCTCGACGTGGCGTTCAACAACGGCGCCACGATCCAGCGGCCGGGCCCCCTGGACGTGCTGCCGGAGACCGAGTTCGACCACGTCTACGCGGTGAACCTCAAGGGTGTGTGGCTCGCGGTGGCCGCCGAGGTCGCGGCGATCCGCGCCACGGCCGGAGCGGGTGCCATCGTGAACACCTCGTCCGTCGGGAGCCTGCTGGCCAACCCGGAGCTGCCGGCGTACGGCGCGATGAAGCGCGCGGTCAACAGCCTGACGGAGTCGGCCGCGGTGACGTACGGCCCCGAAGGCATCCGCGTCAACGCCATCGCTCCTGGCACCACGCTGACGGAGATGATCCGCGCGTGGGAAGCGGACGCCCCGGGGCTGCAGGACCGGCTGGTCGCGGCGACGCCGCCGCGCCGCGCGGCGCAGCCGGACGAGATCGCCGAAGCCGCCGCCTGGCTGCTCAGCGACCGGGCTTCGTACGTGACGGGCACGGTCCTGCGGGTGGACGGGGGAGCGCGCGCCTGACCTGGACCCCTCCCGGCGCCGGCGTGGCAGGGCGGCCGGACGACGGGGAGGCTTCGCCGGGGCGGCGACCCGCGCCGGGCCAGGCCGTACCGCGTGGTGCGCAAGCTCGGCGAGGGGGCAGGGCACGGTGTACCTCGCGGCCAGGCGTGCCGACCGGCTGGGCGCCGTCAAGGTCATCCGCGCCGAGCACGTCGCGGACGCGCAATTCCGCGCGCGGTTCCGGCACGAAGTCGCGGCCGCCCCGCGCGTGCGGCCCTTCTGCACCGCGCCGGTCGTGGACGCCGGCCCGCCCTGCCTGGCGACGGAATTCGTGGCCGGGCGCATTCTGTCCGACTGCGTCGCGGCGCGCGGACCGCTGGGTGGCGCCGACCTGGAGGCCCTCGCCGTCGGAGTCGTCGCGGCGCTCCCGCCGCGGCGGAGGTGACCGCGGCCCGGCCCGCCGCCGGAGCGCACGGACGGTTCGCCGGATGCCCGGGCGAGGACGAGCGCCGGCTGCGTGCGGCCGCTGAAACGGGCGAGCTCGACGCCATGATCGAACTCGGCCACGCCCTCGAACACCGCAAGGCCTACCGCGAAGCCGAAGACTGGTACCGCACAGCAGCCGACCGCGGTTTGATCGGGGCGCTCGGCGGCCTCCTGCACCACACGCGAGGCGACTTCGCCCAGGTCGAACGCTGGTACCACCACGCCATCGACGCGGGCGTCCTCCCCGCCCTGACCGACCTCGGTTCCCGCCACCACGACCGCGGTGACCGGGCCGCGGCCGAGCACTGGTACCGCGCTGCCGCCGAGGTGGGTTTCCCCGGCGGCACGGAGGGCCTCGCCACCCTCCGGGTCCACCGGGGCGACCTCGAAGGCGCCGGGCGCTGGTACCGCCGGGCCGCCGACGCCGGCGATCCGGTCGCCGCGGACTACCTCGCCCGGTTGCTGCGCCGACAGGCCCGGGAGAGCGGACGCCCGTCACGGGGAGACCGGAAGTGACCCGCGATTCCCGAAAATCACCCGCGAAAAGTCGAACCCGGGAGCCGGGGCGCGGAACTGATTCCGCCGCCGGAGTGCTGTGCCGCGGGCGATTTCCGTTACCACAGACGCGTTACCTGACAGTTTTCCACCTGATCGGGTGGGCTCCGCACGACCACACGAGAAACACCGTTCCCCGTGAAATCCTCGCGCATTTCGGCCACTGGCACGGCGCCGGGTGGTCTGTTCTACTCGGACCGCGGGAATCGGGCCGGGAGGGCGCTGGATGTCGGCGGGGAGCGGGACCGGGCCGGCGGGCGAGGCGTTGCTGCGGGCCGGCCGGTTGTTGCGGCGCGCGGACGTTTCGGCCGACCTGAGGGCGGAGTTCCTGCGGGGCGGGCGGGAAGGTGATGTCTTCTACCGCGACCGCTGGAGCCACGACAAGGTCGTCCGCTCGACGCACGGGGTGAACTGCACCGGGTCGTGCCGCTGGAAGGTGTACGTCAAGGACGGCATCATCACGTGGGAGACGCAGGAGACGGATTACCCGTCGGTGGGCCCGGACCGGCCGGAGTACGAGCCGCGCGGCTGCCCGCGCGGCGCGGCGTTCTCCTGGTACACCTACTCGCCCACGCGGGTGCGCTACCCGTACGCGCGCGGCGTGCTCGTCGAGCTGTACCGCGAGGCGCGCGCCCGCCTCGGTGACCCCGTGCGGGCCTGGGCGGAGGTGGCCGACGACCCCGAGCGCCGGAAGCGGTACCAGCGGGCCCGCGGCAAGGGCGGCCTGGTGCGCGTCGACTGGGCCGAAGCCGTCGAGATGATCGCCGCCGCGCACGTGCACACCATCGCGAAACACGGTCCGGACCGGATCGCCGGGTTCTCGCCGATCCCGGCGATGTCGATGGTCTCCCACGCGGTCGGCGCGCGGTTCATGGCGCTGATCGGCGCGCCCATGCTGTCGTTCTACGACTGGTACGCCGACCTGCCCGTCGCGTCGCCGCAGGTGTTCGGGGACCAGACCGACGTGCCGGAATCCGCGGACTGGTGGGACGCGGGGTACCTCGTGCTCTGGGGTTCCAACGTTCCCGTCACGCGGACCCCGGACGCCCACTGGATGGTCGAGGCGCGCTACCGCGGCCAGAAGGTCGTGGTCGTCTCACCCGACTACGCCGACGCCACCAAGTTCGCCGACCAGTGGCTCGCCCCGCACCCCGGCACCGACGGCGCACTCGCCATCGCCATGGGGCACGTGCTGCTCAAGGAGTTCTTCGTCGACCGCCAGGTCCCCTACTTCCTCGACTACACGCGCCGCTTCACCGATCTGCCGTTCCTCGTCGCCCTCACCGAACGCCACGGCGGCTACGTCCCGGGCAAGTTCCTCACCGAAGCCGACCTCGGCGCCACGACCGAGGGAGCACAGTGGAAGACCGTGCTGTGGGACAAAGCCACGGACGCCCCCGCCGTTCCCGGCGGCTCACTCGGCTTCCGCTGGACCGAATCCGGCGCCGGCCGGTGGAACCTGGAGCTGGGCGACCTCGAACCGAAGCTGTCGCTCCTGGGCGCGGAAGCCGAACGCGTCGAGGTCCTGCTGCCGCGGTTCGACACCGCCGACGGCTCCGGCGCCGTCTCGAGGCGCGGCGTCCCCGCGCGGCGCGTGAACGGCCGCCTCGTCACCACCGTCTTCGACCTCCTGCTCGCCCAGTACGGCGTCGCTCGCGAAGGCCTGCCCGGCGACTGGCCGGCGGGGTACGACGACGCGAGCGAACCCGGCACCCCCGCGTGGCAGGAGGAGCTCACCTCCGTCCCGGCCGCCACCGCGGCGAAGATCGCGCGAGAGTTCGCGCGCAACGCCGAACGCACCCGCGGCCGGTCGATGATCCTCATGGGCGCGGGGACCAACCACTGGTTCCACTCCGACACGATCTACCGCACCTTCCTGGCGCTCGTCACGCTCACCGGCTGCCAGGGCCGCAACGGCGGCGGCTGGGCGCACTACGTCGGCCAGGAGAAGTGCCGCCCGCTCACCGGCTGGACGACGCTCGCGGGCGGCCTCGACTGGGCGCGCCCGCCGCGCCAGATGATCGGCACCGCCTACTGGTACCTGCACACCGACCAGTGGCGCTACGACACGTACTCGGCCGACACCCTCGCGTCGCCGCTGGGCACCGGCGCGTTCGCCGGCAAGGCGACGGCCGACTGCCTGGCCCAGTCGGCGCGGCTGGGCTGGATGCCGTCGTACCCGACGTTCGACCGCAACCCGCTCGACCTCGCCGACGAAGCCCGCGACGCATCCCGTGACCCGGCCGAGCACGTCATCGCCGCGCTGCAGGACGGTTCGCTGGGGTTCGCCGGTGAAGACCCGGACGCGCCGGAGAACTGGCCGCGCGTGCTCACCGTCTGGCGGGCGAACCTGCTCGGCTCGTCGGCCAAGGGCGACGAGTACTTCCTGCGCCACCTGCTCGGCACCGACGCCAACCTCCGCGCCCGCGAAGCCCCGCCCGGGGCCCGGCCGGTGGACGTCCGCTGGCGCGACGAAGCGCCCGCGGGCAAGCTCGACCTGCTGCTGGCCCTGGACTTCCGCATGACCAGCACGACGCTGTTCGCCGACATCACCCTGCCCGCGGCGACGTGGTACGAGAAGCACGACCTGTCCAGCACGGACATGCACCCGTTCATCCACGCCTTCACCCCGGCGATCCCGCCGCCCTGGCAGGCCCGCACCGACTTCGACGCCTTCCACGCCATCGCGAAGCGGTTCAGCGAACTGGCCGCCGATCACCTCGGCGTGCGCCGCGACGTCGTGGCCGTCCCGCTGCTGCACGACACCCCGGGCGAGACCGCCCAGCCCGGCGGCGTGGTGCGCGACTGGCGGGCGGGGGAGTGCGCACCGGTGCCGGGCCGGACCATGCCCGGCCTCGCCGTCGTCGAACGCGACTACCCGGCCGTCGCCGCCAAGCTCGCCACACTCGGGCCGCTCGCCGAGAAACTCGGCGTGACGACCAAGGGCATCACCTACGACGTCACCCGCGAGGTGGCGGAGCTGGCCGCGGCCAACGGCACGGCGCGCGACGGCCGGCCGCGGCTGGACACCGACGTCCACTTCGCCGAGGCGATCCTCACGCTGTCCGGCACCACCAACGGCCGCCTCGCCCTGCAGGGGTTCGAGACGCTGCAGCGCCGCACGGGCACGCCGCTCACCGGGCTCGCCGAGGAGAACGCGGGTCACCGCATCCGCTTCGCCGACACCCAGGCGCGGCCGAGCCCGGTCGTCACCAGCCCCGAGTGGTCCGGCAGCGAGACCGGCGGCCGGCGCTACTCCGCGTTCACCACGAACGTCGAGCACGCCAAGCCGTGGCACACGCTCACCGGGCGCCAGCACTTCTACCTCGACCACGACTGGCTGGCCGAGCTCGGTGAGGCCCTGCCGGTGTACCGGCCGCCGCTGGACATGCACCGGCTCTTCGGCGAACCGCGGATCGGCCCGAACGGCGCCGAGGTCGTGGTGCGCTACCTGACGCCGCACTCGAAGTGGTCGATCCACTCCGAGTACCAGGACAACCTCCTCATGCTCACGCTTTCCCGCGGCGGGCAGACCATCTGGATGTCCACTCAGGACGCCGACGCGATCGGTGTGAAGGACAACGACTGGATCGAAGCCGTGAACCGCAACGGGATCGTCGTCGCCCGCGCGGTCGTCTCGCACCGCATGCCCACCGGCACCGTCTACATGCACCACGCGCAGGACCGGGTGATCGACGTGCCGAAGTCCCAGACCAACGGCCGCCGCGGCGGCATCCACAACTCGCTGACCCGGCTGCTGGTGAAGCCGTCGCACCTCGTCGGCGGCTACGGGCAGCTGTCCTTCGCGTTCAACTACCTCGGGCCCACGGGCAACCAGCGCGACGAGGTCACGGTCATCCGGCGCCGGTCGCAGGAGGTGCAGTACTGATGCGGATCATGGCCCAGGTCGCGATGGTGATGGCGCTCGACAAGTGCATCGGCTGCCACACCTGCTCGGTGACCTGCAAACAGGCGTGGACGAACCGCTCCGGCGTGGAGTACGCCTGGTTCAACAACGTCGAAACCCGCCCAGGGCAAGGTTATCCGCGCCGTTACGAAGACCAGGAGCGCTGGCGCGGCGGCTGGCAGCTCGACCGGCGCGGCAAGCTGAAACTGCGCGCCGGCGGCCGGCTGCGCAAGCTGCTGCAGATCTTCTCCAACCCGGTGCTGCCGACCGTCGACGACTACTACGAACCCTGGACCTACGACTACGCGAACCTCACGTCGGCGCCGCTGGGCGACGACACCCCCGTCGCCCGGCCCCGCTCGCTCATCAGCGGCGAGCCGACGAAGATCACCTGGAGCGCCAACTGGGACGACGACCTGGGCGGTGCACCGGAGCACGGGCACGAGGACCCGATCGTCGCGAAGCTGTCGGAGCAGGTTCGTTTCACCTACGAGCAGACGTTCATGTTCTACCTGCCCCGGATCTGCGAGCACTGCCTCAACCCGTCGTGCGTCGCGTCGTGCCCCTCGGGCGCGATGTACAAACGGGCCGAGGACGGGATCGTCCTCGTCGACCAGGACCAGTGCCGCGGCTGGCGGATGTGCGTGACCGGCTGCCCGTACAAGAAGGTGTACTTCAACCACCGCACCGGCAAAGCGGAGAAGTGCACGTTCTGCTACCCCCGCATCGAGGTCGGCCAGCCCACCGTGTGTTCGGAGACGTGCGTCGGCCGGCTGCGTTACCTCGGTGTCCTGTTGTACGACGCCGACCAGGTCACGGCCGCGGCCAGTGTCCCGGACGAGGCCGACCTCTACCGCGCGCAGCTCGACGTGTTCCTCGACCCGGACGACCCCGAGGTCGCCGCGCAGGCCGAACGGGCCGGGATCCCGCACGACTGGGTCGAAGCCGCCCGCCGCTCGCCGGTGTACGCGCTGATCAAGCGGTTCGGCGTCGCGCTGCCGCTGCACCCGGAGTACCGCACGCTGCCGATGGTCTGGTACGTGCCGCCGCTCTCGCCCGTCGTGGATTCGCTGTCCGGCACCGGGTTCGACGGCGAGGACCCGGACAACCTGTTCGCCGCGATCGAGACCCTGCGCATCCCCGTCGAGTACCTCGCCGAGCTCTTCACCGCGGGTGACACGGCCGTGGTGGCCGAGGTGCTGCGCAAGCTCGCGGCCATGCGCGCCTACCAGCGGACCGTCCACTTCGAAGACACGCCCGACGAGCGGATCCCCGAATCCGTCGGGATGACCGCCGCAGACCTCGACGACCTGTACCGGCTCATGGCGGTGGCGAAGTACGACGAGCGGTACGTGGTCCCGGCCGCGCACGCCGAACAGGCGCAGCGGCTGGAAGAACTCGGCTGCAGCCTCGACTACGACGGCGGGCCCGGCATGGGCGGTTCGGGGCCGCTGGGCGAGGCGTCCGGGCCCGTGCCGCCGGTCGCCGTCGAGAACTTCCACCTGCTGGCCGACCGCGCCGAAGCCGACTCGGTCGCCGACACCAGCGGCCTGCGCGGCCGCGTGAACCTGCTCAACTGGGACGGCCGCGGCCGGCCGAAGGGCCTGTTCCCGCCGCGCCGCGGCGACGGGGGAGAGGGAGGGCGGTGACGATGGCGGACCGCGTGCTCTGGCAGGTCGCCTCCTGGTGCCTGCAGTACCCCGACGCCGCGCTGCGCGAGCGGCTGCCGCTGCTGCGGGAAGCCGTGGCCGAGCTCGGGGAGAACCCCGTGGCCGTCGCGTTCGGACAGTTCCTCGACCACGCGCGTGACCGGGACCTGGCCGCGCACTACGTCGACGTGTTCGACAGCCGGCCGCGGCGCTGCCTGTACTTGACGTGGTACACCGACGGCGACACCCGCCGCCGCGGCGAGGCCCTGCTGCGGTTCAAGCAGACCTACCGCGCCCACGGCGTCGAACCGGCCGGCGACGAACTGCCCGACTTCCTGCCCACGCTCCTGGAATTCGCCGCGACCTGCCCGGACACCGCCCTGCCGGACGCGGAACTCCTGCTCGCGTGGTCGCGGCCCGGGGTGGAGCTGCTCGCGCGGAACCTGGCCCGCTTGGACACGCCGTACGCCGGGCTCCTCGCCGCTCTGCTCGTGACGTTCCCGCCCGCGCTGGCACCCGCCGCTCCGCAGCCCGGACTCGAGCTGGTCGGGCTCGACCCGTACCCGCGGGCCGTGCCGACGGGAGGCCGGCGATGACCGGGATCCTGCTGTGGGCCGTGCTGCCCTACGTCACCGTCGCCGTCCTGGTGCTCGGCACGATCTGGCGGTACCGCTACGACCGCTTCGGCTGGACCACCCGGTCGTCGCAGATCTACGAATCCCGGCTGCTGCGTATCGGCAGCCCGATGTTCCACTTCGGACTGCTCGTGGTCGTGATCGGGCACGTCGCGGGGCTCGTCGTCCCCAAGTCGCTGACCGACGCCCTCGGGGTGTCCGAAGCGCAGTACCACGCCGTCGCGCTCAGCCTGGGCGGCGTCGCCGGCGTCTGCACGCTCGTCGGCGTCGGGATCCTCATCCGCCGGCGCCGCACGACCGGCCCGGTGTTCCTGGCCACGACGAAGAACGACAAGACGATGTACGTGGTGCTGGTGTGCGCGCTGGTCGCCGGCCTCGCGACCACGGCGATCTCCGTCTTCGCGCCGCAGACGGACTACCGCGAGACCGTGTCACCGTGGTTCCGCAGCCTGTTCGTCCTCCAGCCGGATGTCGGCCTCATGGAGCAGGCGTCGCTGAGCTTCCGGATCCACGCCGTGACCGGCATGGTGCTGTTCGCGATCTGGCCGTTCACGCGGCTGGTGCACGCGTTCAGCGCACCGGTGCAGTACCTGTTCCGGCCCTACATCGTCTACCGCAGCCGCGACGCGACCACGCTCGGCACGCGCCCGGTCCGCCGCGGCTGGGACCGGCCGTGACGGAGCACGGCCTGGGCCGGTTGCACCTCGAGAGCCTGGAGCAGCGCTACAACCGCAACGTGGTCGCAGCGATCTACTCCGCCGTGAACTCGTTCATCTCCATCGCGCTGATCGCGGCCGCCGCCATGCTGGCGCACCAGCCGCTGGTCTTCCCGTCCCTGGGGCCGACGGCCTTCCTGCTGTTCTCGACCCCGCTGATCCCGGCCGCCTGCCCGCGCAACACCGTGATCGGCCACCTCATCGGCATCGGCGCGGGCGCCTTGGGCCTCCTGGCGACCGGGCTCGCCGACGTCCCGCCGAACCTGTCCGAGGTCACCTTGCCCCGCGTCGCCGCGGCTGCCATCGCGCTCGGCCTCACCTGCGGCCTCATGCCGCTGCTCCACGTCTCGCACCCGCCGGCCGCGGCCACCACGCTGATCATCGCGCTGGGCATGCTGCGCACGCCGCTGCAGTTGCTGGTGATGTTCGCGGGGGTCCTCCTGATCACGGCGCAGGGCATCGTCGTGAATCGGCTGGCCGGGGTGCCCTACCCGCTGTGGTCGCCGCGGCCGGCGGGCGGCAGGTAGCGCACGCCCGCGTCCCGCAGCGCGTCGTGCGTGTGGATGAGGCTGGTGTCCCACCGGTGCGGCACCGAAGCCGCGATGCGCTCCACCAGGTGGCTGCAGAACACCGGCGCGCTCAGCCGCACCACCCGCGCGTCGCCGGTGTCGAGGGCGAACGCGTCGGTGGCGCCGGTGACCTCGACGCGGCGGTGGCGCACGTCCGACGGGCGCGGCAGGCCGTAGCCGTGGAGCAGGGAATTGCGGATGATCCACAGCACGGTCGCGTCGTCGTGGTCGACGCCGTGCTCGATCAGCAGGCGCTTGAACCGGCGCCCGGCCGGGGCGGACGTGCCCGAGAGCGTGTCGAGCACGATCATGCCCAGGCAGACGCCGATCCAGGACCGGCTGCCAGGCCCCTCGCCCGTCTCGGGGTCCCGCCCGTGGGCCGAGCGCATGTCGCGCATGGCCAGCTCGATGGGCAGGTAGTCGCGCGCGGGGTGCGGCGCGCAGTGCAGCCGCTGCAGCGGCGCACCGCCTCGGTCGGCGAGCGTGGTCACCGCTGCACGGTACCCGGCCACCGGAACCTTCCTCTGCGTACTCCGGGCCCGGCCGTGACCCGTCGGGCGGGTCACGGCCGGGACGAGGTTCCTTCGGTCAGGGGCGCCGCCGGCTCAGCCGCAGTGTTCGAGCGGGCTGTCGTACGTGGCCGTGCCGATCGCGCCGCCCCACTGGACGCACCGGCCGGCCGCGGGCGCGGACACGGGACCGGCGTAGTAGGAGAACGAACCGGAATCGGTGGTGCGCGCGGCGCCCTGCACCTGCAGGTAGGCCGACGTGGGCGACGCCGTGCCCGCGCCCGACTTCTTGATGGTGCTCACGCAGTTGCGGCCGTTCGCCGAGTTGTACGACAGGTACACGGTGCCCGCCGGGCCCAGCGGCGCCGAGCCGATCACGCCGTACCCCGCGCCGCAGGCCGGGGCACCCAGCTGCGCTTCCGTGAGCACCGACCAGCGGATGCTCGCGTCGGCCTGGTACTCGGGGCCGGCTTCGTAGAGCACGCCGGCCGAGGTGGGACTGAGGGAGATCAGGTCCGTGTAGGACGCGTCCTGGCCCCACACCAGCACGCTGCCGGCGTCGCTGGTCCAGGTGCCGCCCTCGTCGAACGAGGAGCGCACGCGCAGTTCCTTGCGCCGGTCGCAAGTGGACGGTCCGGCGAACAGCAGGCGGTCGTACGCTCCGCCGGCCGTGGTCGCGCTCATCTCCAGCACCGAGCCCTGGACGCGCGGGGTCGTGAGGTCCGGCACCACCGCGAACTCCTCGCTGAAGCTCGCGCCGCCGTCGGAGCTGATCGCGAAGGCGCGGTTGTCGACGGCGCACGGATCGGCCGGGGCGGCCTTGTGGTCGTTGCGCGCGGCCGCGTAGATCCGGCCGTCGGCCAGCTCGGCGACGCTGATCTCCTGCGGGTTCAGCGTGTCCGGGTCCGCGGCCTGGTCGGTCGCGCCGACGTGCCACGTGACGCCCTGGTCGTCGCTGTAGATCAGCGCGCCGACGTTCGGGCTCGCGGGGTTCACCTGGTAGCTCATCCCGGCCACGAGCCGCCCGGCGTGCGCGCCGTGCCGCAGGACGGTGCCGTGCCCGGGTCCCGTCGCGAGCCAGTCCGGTGCCGCGGCGAAGCCGAGCTGGGTGGTCAGGTCCTTCGGCGCGGTCCACGTCGCGCCGTCGTCGTCGCTGTAGTTCACGCGCGGGATCCGCCCGCACGCCGGGGACTTCACGCACTGCCACTCCGACAGCAGCACGATCCGCCCGGTGGGCAGCACGATCGGCACGGCGTTGTCCTACCTTCTTTGTTGGGTCTGAACTGGTCATTCGTAGGATCGGTGGGCCCTGGGGCTCCGGGTATGGCTTGCATGGCGTCGCCGTTGGCAA
>NZ_JBITBT010000065.1:0-29542 GCF_044452505.1 Amycolatopsis sp. NPDC051903
GGCTTCTTCAGTTTGTACGCACGGTCACCGACCAGGAAGACCACACCGCTGTGCGTTTCCCGGACCGCTGCCCACGGTGTCGTGTCGGCCATGGGCTCAGCGTCGCGACGATGAGGGGGCAACGGCAGGGCGTTAGGTCACCGCGGACATGCCCTTGGTCCCTGTGGCCGAAAGTCCCGCCTCGCCGATTACTTTCCGGCCGCATCATCGGCGCTTTGCGGCGCGCATGCTGAGCCAGATGAAGCTCTCGGCGGTGGTGCCGGGGATCGCGCGGCTGAGTGGCTACCGCCGGCGCGCTCATCGTGTACGCCATCTTCGGTTGGTCGAGCTGCCTGTCGGTCGGACCGAAGTTGACGACGACGCTTGTTACGGCGGCGGTGCTCGCGCCCGTTCGCCGCGGCGATCCTGCCCACTACGCGACACTGGCGGCCGTGCTCGCCGTGGTGGTCGACGCCCTGTGTCTCGTGGCCGGCCTCGCGCGGCTGGGCGTGGTCGCCGAGCTGCTGTCGAAACCGGTGCTCACCGGCTACAGAGCGGGCATCGCGGTGCTCATGGTGGTGGGCCTGGCTCGGCAACGTCACTGGCGTTCCCGTCTACGGCGATCTCGGGGTGGTGGGTGCGTTGCCCGCTGGCCTACCATCCGCCTTGTCCGGATCTTCTGGCCGGAGGCGGGCTGCTGGTGCTTCTCGGTCGGCGGCAAAGGCAGCCGCACTGTGCTCGGCTCGGCTGCGGGCAGTCGGACGCAGCTGTCATCCTTGGTGGCTCTGGGTACCGTAGTGTTCATCGTCTGTTCGTGCGGCCGTTGCTGGCACAACTCCCGAAGGCGGCTCTCGACTCTCCGGTGATCTTCGCCGCGACGTTCCACGTCGACATCTCCGAGTTGTGCAGGTTCGCGCACTTCCGGCGCGGCGGGACCTCCGTTTGTCCTGCTGACCACGGCGGCAGTGCTCGGGCTGTCTATCCTGGGCCTCCTGCGCAGTCTCGCCCGGCCGCACGACGGCATCCTCGGCGTCGTGCCGGGCCCGGCCGGTATCCACGACGTCGACGACTGCCCCGAGGCGGGGCGGAGCCCGGTCTCGTCGTGTACCGGCCGCGCCGCGGCGTCGGGCGAGGTTTCCGGACCGGTGCGGTGGTTCGTGCTCAACACCGACGCCAATGTCGGAGACCTCACCACGGCTGACGCGCTCGACCAGCTGGTGAGGAACTAACTCGCCGCGGCGTCGTGTTCGCGCTCGCGCTCGCGCGGCTCAAGCAGTACCTGCACGTCGGCCTGCAGGCGGCGTGACTTGTCAAGAGGTCGGGGACAAGCGGATTTTCTCGACGCTGCCAACTGCTGTCGGCGGCTACCGCGACCGGGGTGCCGCGCGGAGCTGACGTTGGGCCCCGGGGCCCGGGACGAACGGCTGCATCGGCGGTGGGCGCAGTAGCCGTACGTTCGGGTTCGCGCCTCGGAGTTGGAGGAAACGTCATGAGTGCACCCCAGAACTCGCCCGTCGTCGTGGCCGTGGATGGCTCGGAGACCGCGACCGCGGCGGCGGTGTGGGCGGTCGGAGAAGCAGCACGGCGGCACGCTCCGCTGCTCTTGCTCACCGCTTACGGGTTCGACGACACCTGGGCCGGCAGCACGGCGGACATGCCGTCGGACTGGGTAGCCGTCAAGCGCGCGGGCGCGGAAGCGTTGTTGCGCCGGACGCGAGAGACGCTCGAAGCCGTCGTGCCCGGGCTCGAGGTCTCGACCGAAGCCACCGACCGAGGCCGTGTGCCCGCCCTCCTCATGGCGTCGGAACGCGCGAGGATCCTCGTCGTCGGCGAACCGATCGGACCGCTGCTCGGCCTGTTCAGCGGCTCGCCGGGGCTCGACCTGGCCGCGAAGGCGCACTGCCCGGTGGTCGTCGTCCGCGGCCGGGAAACCGTCGACGGCCCGGTCGTCGTCGGTGTCGACGGCAGCCCGCTCAGCGAAAGCGGCGATCGGCTGGGCCTTCGAGGAAGCCTCGCTGCGCAAGTCCCACCTCCTTGCCCTCCACACCTGGCACGACGGCGATCTTTCGCGCATCGGCGTCGGTAGCGGCATGTTCCAGGGCGAAAGCCTTCAGGAGACCGGCCACCGCCTGCTCGCCCAGCGCCTCGCCGGCTGGCAGGAGAAGTACCCGGACGTCCACGTCGAACGCCAAGTCGAGCATGACAAGCCTCGCCACCGGTTGCTTGCGTTGAGCCACACCGCCCAGCTGGTCGTGGTCGGCTGCCGCGGCCGAGGTGGGTTCGCCGGGCTGATGCTCGGGTCGACGAGTCAGGCTTTGCTGCACCACGCGAACTGCCCGGTCATGGTGGTGCGCTCGGGGGAGAGCTGATCACGAGGGCCACCGGTCCCGCGGTGTGGCATCTGCGTCAGGATGTTTCCGTCCCTGTGGTGGAATGCCTGCGCTGGATCAGACGACGAGACGACCGGCCACACGGGCGCGAACACGGCAGGCCGACCGACGATCGAAGCCCAGGGCAGAGTGGCCAGATGGTCGACGAGTATGGCGTGAGCCGCGCGCAGGCCTGGCTGCGCCGCCGGCCGGTCGCGAGCGCCCGCTGGTCGGGGGAGGGCCGGTGGGGCAGGTAGATGATGCCGTGGCGTCGCTGGACGTGGTACGCACCGACGACGAGGTGCGCTCACTCATCGCGCCGTACACGCCGCAGTACGCCTGGCGGGGCGTCTCCGGCGAGGCGGAGATCGAATCGACGGGATCCGCGCCCCGTGGGCATCGCCTTCGGACGACCACTCTGAGGTACGCAGTGATGCCCGGTTGGCCCTGCACGCGCGCTGGTTGCTGATCGGGCAGGTCAAGGCCGGCGCCTGGCTACCGGTCGCTGATGTCAGCGCCAAGCTGGGGATCTCACGCGCGATCGAGGCACAGACTGGTTCGCTGGCGAGCGTCATCACCCGCGCCTCCGCGGCACCCCTGACCGTCAAGGTGGAATTCGACGGACCCCTCGGCCGACTCCGGCGACGCCGGAATCGTCACCGATCCCCAGGTTCAATGGCTCAGCAGCCACGTCTGTTTGCTCGATGCACGGCCGGCAGCCACACAGAAGGAGAACGGCGAGCCGAGAGGCTTACGACCCTTTGGCTTTGTCCCGGCCGCCTTCCGGCAACAGGTAATTCTGCGGCCGCGAGCAGCAGACCTCGCCGAGACACCCGGGCTCCCACCCGCCTGGGATCGGCAACTGCGCCGGTACTCGTGAGCTCAGAGCATTGACGAGTCCCGGCACATCGCGCTGCCGCAGCACGTGTGGGCGATGGTGGTCGGCACGGTTACGGCCGAGGCGGCGGGACGATGGCCACTGGGCAGGCAGCATGGTAGATCAGTGCCTGGCTGGTCGATCCCAACAGCAGGCCGCGGAACCCGCCGCGACCGCGGGACCCGGCGACGACGAGCTGGGCGCTTTTGGCGTGGTCGAGCAGAATATGGGCCGGACGGTCCCGGGCCACTGCCTGCTCGACCGGCACATGCGGATACTGCGCCTGGCATTCGGCCAGCCACTGGCTGAGCACCGTCGACTCTTGTTGCTGGATCGACCGCCAGTCTGCTGTCAGTTTCCAGGAGGTCGTGATGGGCAGGTCGCTCCAGGCGTGTACAGCTACCAAAGGCACACCGCGGGAGAATGCGGCCTGGAAGGCGAAGGCAATCGCGGCCTGGCTCGTGGCTGACCCATCCGCGCCGACCACGACTGGGCCGTCGTGCCGGGGTTCGGTGTGCAGATTTGTTCCTCGCACGACCACGACCGGACAGTGTCCGTGCGTGGCGACTGCCACGGCGATCGACCCGACCACCAACCCGGTGAACCCGCCCAGCCCTCGTGAACCGAGCACCACCAGTTCGGACGAGGCCGAGCGGCCGACCAACTGTTCGGCTGCCCAGCCGCCACTCAGCTCGGTGCTCACCACCACGTCGGGCGCTGTCTCCTTGGCCGCTGCAGCAGCCTCTTCCAGCCACTGTCCGCCCTGCTCCTCAAGTACATGCTGGTAGGGGCCCAGTGCCACCGCATGGGGTACGGCGACGGGAACCAGGGTGCACACGTGCACGATCCGCAGCGGCGCACTACGTCGGGCCGCCTCGCGTGCGGCCCACCGCACGGCCTGCGTGGCCGAGCTCGACCCGTCCACACCGACGACAATTGGCCGATCCACTCCATCCACCATCAGGTCCCTCTTCGTACGTGCATCCGGCAATCCGTGGCGCGATCGAGGAACGTTCGGCGTGCAGGTCACGGACACCCTGCGCGATTCGCGCGACTCATCGCAATTATGAGGGCGCGGAACCAGCGCGGAATAGGGACCGATGGTGGTCGACCGGTGGGTCTTTCGGTTCCTGGCCCTGTTGTGCTGCGCGATCGCGGGTCTGTCATGACGGAACGTTGCGGCGTGCTGCGATTCGTGGGCTGCTCAGCGCGATGCGTCATGATCAGGGCCTTCCCCTGATCGGAGTCGTGATCCGTGATGAGCCGTCGGCGTAGCGCATCCGATGTTGCGGGCTGCGGCGATGGAGAATGGTTCGAGGACGATGTCGGCGCCGGCGGCGCGGAGTTGGTCGGCGTCGTGGCTGGTGTGCGCGATGAGTGCGATCCTGCCTTGGTAGCTGTGATGGCGCAGGCTGTGCAGCAGGCCCAGGTTGGTCTCCCGCGTGGGAATCGCGCTGACCACATACCGGGCGGTGGTCAGGGGCAGGGCCTGCAGGAGGTGGATGTCTTCGGCGTTGCCGAACACGGTGCTCGTCCCCGCGCGGGCGGCGGTCGCGACCGTGTGGGGGTCGAAGTCGATCACGAGGATGCGGTGCCCGGTCTGGTTGAGCCGGTCGGCCAAGCGACTGCCGAAACGGCCGAGTCCATAGAGGATCACATCGGCATCCCCATCGTGGCCGGGAAGTTCTTCGGATTTGGTGCGGGCCTGTTCGAACACGCCGAGCCAGCGCTGGAGGCGCTGGTCGATCTGGTGGGAGTACATGATCAGGTAAGTGGAGCCGCCGATGGTGATCAGCCCGACGACGGTGATCAGACTGACGGTGACGTTGGTGATGTGCCCGAGGCTGAGCCTGAGCGCGGCGAGGATGAAGGAGAACTCGGAAATCTGGGCGACGGTGAGTCCGGCCAGGAAGCCCACACAGACCGGGTAGCGCAGGACGGCCATGATCACGATGACGATGAGCGGATTGCCGACGAGCACGAACACGGAGAAGACGCGTCTTCGGTGATCTGCTGGCCGGCATTGCTGAAATCCAGCCTGGCACCCAGGTCGAGGAAGAAGAACAGCAGCAGGAAGTCACGCAGGCTGACCAGCCGGGCGCCCAGCGCGTCGCGATAAGCGGTCGGGGCGAGGGAGACCCCGGCCAGGAACGCACCGACCTCGGAGCTGAAGCCGAGCCACTCGCTGAGCGCGGCGACCGAGACGGCACAGGCGACACCGAACAGGACCAGCGGTTCCTGGGAACGGGCGATGTGGTGCAGCAGCCGCGGCAGGACGTCGCGCATGAGCAGGCCGATCGCGGCCAGCAGACTCCGAAGCGCGCTCGTGGTGCGGAGCCTCGGGCCAGCTCGATCGCGGTGACGCCGAGACTCCGCAGCACAAGCTCGGATCCTGGCCGGAGGGCGCCAGGTCAGGCGTCGACTCGGCCGGCGGCACCAGCACCCCGTGCCGGCCGGGCGTGCTGTCCTGGGCGACTGTGGCCGAGTGTTGAAGATCTGGGTGGCGGGCGTGATCCGATCTTGGGGTGGCGCTGGCTGGCGTCGCGGTGAGAGTCACACCCAGCGTGATGGCGAGTAGGACCGCCAGTCGCCGAGCCCAACGGCAGTAGGGTCTGCGCTAGCGCGAAGCCGTCCGTCGTCCTGGTGGCCGGGTGAAATACCCTAACTGCTCCCGTCCACGTGGTTGTTGGCCTGAGGCGGCGCGTGGATCGACGCGGTGCTGGTGCGGCGTGCGGGCCAGCCCAGCAGACGGGCGCCGAGGACCGCGGCTTCGAGGGTGAAGCGCTGGCTGGGCCGACGCGGGTCGTAGCCGGTGAGGCGGGCGACGCGGTCAAGCCGGTAGGTCACGGCGCGAACGCTGAGGAACAGCCGACGCGCGGTTTCGGCGGCGACGCCGCCGGTGGCGAAGTAGGCGGAGAGAGTGTCGAGGAGAGGCTGGGCGCCACCGCGGGTTTGGTCGAGTGGGCCGAGCACGGTGTCGACGAGGTCGATGATGGCGGCGCGGTCGCGATAGAGGACCTGGAAGATCAACAGGTCGCCGGCGTGTAGGACACGCGTGTCGAGGGCGAGAGAGCGGGCGAGCTCGAGTGCGGTGCGGGCTTCCTGGTATGAGCGCAGGATGCCGCCGGGGCCAGGGTGGGGGCGGCCGACGCCGACTTGCCAGGGTCGTGTCCCGAGCACGTTCTCCAGCTGGCGGGCGAACTCGTCGATCGCGGGCGTGGTCGCGCCGGGGACTATGCACAGCAGCAGCCCGTCCTTGGCCGTGACGAGCACCTCGCGGGTGTCGAACCGGGCCAGCAGCGCGGATTCGGTGCGGCGGGTCATGACGTCGCCGTCGGTGAACGGCTGGTCGGCCTTGGCTGCGGCGACGAGGTAGCCGCTGGCCAGTCGCAGGCCGAATCGTTCCGCCCGTTCGGCCAGGTGCCCCAGGTCGCCGCGGCCGTAAAGCAGGTCGTCGATGAACTCGCGGCGCTCGGCCTCTTGTTGCCGCAACACGAGAAGTTGCGCGTGCTCGTAGCCGTCGGCGAGCGCGACGATCGCGTCGTCGGCGGCCCGCATGATCGCCTCGGCGACGTCCCGGACCTGGTCCTTGCTGCTTGCCGACACGACCGCGGGCAGGTGCTGCCAGCACAGCCAGTTCGCGCTGAGGTACAGGTCGATCAGGGACCGCAGCGGAATGCCTTCTTCAGCGGCCCGGGTGCCGAGCGCGCGACGGGAGTCGAGCTCGTCGCGCGCCAACCGGCCGCCGGTCCTGCTCACCCGGTCCAGCATGGACAGGTAACCGTCAAGCAACGCCGGTGGGACCCCTCCGGCGTCTCGTGCGGCTTGCGCGGCCAAGAATTGCACGTCCCACGGCTGGTGGTCGTGCCTGCTGGTCATGCCTCGACTCCCGTTGCCTGTTGTCTCCGCGGTGCCGGTAGTTGCCGGTTTCCGGCAAGGTGTTGCCTCGACGATAGCCGGACCGGTCACCAGTCAGCACGAGCAGCGCGGGCCACGGTGGCACCCGTGCCCAGGCTCGAGGGCGATCCGGGCGCACGCCGTCGAGAAGCCAGCGTCGCGGGTGAGCCCGCGTCCGGTGGTGATCAGTGCGGCGCGGCTCCGTGCTCCGTTGTGCGCCCAGGACGGACGTGGTGATGGGGTCGATCTTTGCCGGCAGCATTCGCAGCGGGCTGGCGCGGGTACACCGCGTCGAAGAGTTCGCCGGCCACGGCGACCTGGCCTTGGTGACCAAGCTGTCAGCCAGCCATAGGAGCGCAGAGCCGGAGTGCTGGCCGGCAGGCGGCCACGTTGCCGGGCGCCGGAAACGAGTGACGATGGAGAATCGCCGGTCGGTTGCCTTGTTCACGCCCTCCGGGCCGAACACCATGGGAAGCACAGGCGCCCCGTCTTTGCACGGCAGGAGGTCGCGCCATGTCGCCTTGGCTGATCTGGCTGCTCGTGGCGGTCGTGCTGGGCGGTGCCGAGCTGTTCACCGTCACGGCGGCACTCGGGCTGCTCGGCGGTGCCGCCTTGATCACGGCTGGATTCGCCGCCGCCGGGCTCCCGGTGCTCGTTCAGCTTCTCGTGTTCACGGTCGCGTCGGTCGCCGGCCTCGTGCTGGTCCGCCCGGTCGCCCGACGGCACCTGTCGGCGCCTGCGCGCCATCGTTTCGGCGTGGACGCGCTCGTCGGCCAGCGGGCCTACGTGCTGCAGGAGGTCACCGGCCTGGCCGGCCGGGTCCGCATCGACGGCGAGGAATGGACCGCTCGTGCCTATGACGACACCCTGGTGATTCCCGCGGGGATGGCGGTCGACGTCATGGAGATCAGGGGCAGCACCGCCCTCGTCTACCCCAGGGAGTGAAAGCCATGTCCGCCCTCATGATCGCCGCCCTGCTGATCGCCCTGTTCGTCGTTATTACGATCCTGCGCACGGTGCGCGTCGTGCCCCAGGCCCGCGCCCGCAACGTCGAACGGCTCGGCCGGTACCACCGCACCCTCCAACCCGGCTTGAACTTCGTCATCCCCTACATCGATCACGTGTACCCGGCCATCGACCTGCGCGAGCAGGTCGTCTCGTTCCAACCGCAGCCGGTCATCACCGAGGACAACCTGGTCGTGCAGATCGACACCGTGCTCTACTTCCAGGTCACGGACCCGCGTGCCGCGGCCTACGAGATCGCCAGCTATCTGCAAGCCGTCGAGCAGTTGACCGTCACGACGCTGCGCAACGTCGTCGGCTCCATGGATCTAGAGCGCACCCTCACTTCGCGCGACACCATCAACAGCCAGCTGCGCGGGGTGCTCGACGATGCGACCGGGAAATGGGGGATTCGGGTCAACCGTGTGGAGATCAAGGCCATCGACCCACCACCCACCATCAAGGAAGCGATGGAAAAGCAAATGCGGGCCGAGCGGGACAAGCGCGCTGCCATCCTCAGCGCGGAGGGACAGCGACAGTCGCAGATCCTCACCGCCGAGGGCGATAAGCAAGGCGCGGTGCTGCGCGCCGAGGGTGACCGCGCCGCCGACATTCTCAAGGCTGAAGGTCAATCCCACGCCATCGACCAGGTTTTCCAGGCCGTGCACCGCAACGACCCCGACCCGAAGTTGCTTGCGTACCAATACCTGCAGATTCTTCCCCAGTTGGCCCAAGGTGCGGGCAACACCTTCTGGGTCATTCCCAGCGAGGTCACCTCGGCACTCCACGGCGTCTCTCGCGCTTTCACTGAAGCACTACCGAAGTCACCGGCCACCCTCGAAACCACTACCTCGGACGATGTCGCCGCACAAGCAGCCGACGACGCGGCGCAGGCGGCCGAAGAAGCTGCCGACGCGGTCGCCGATGCGGCTGATGTCACCGGCCTTTCCCCGATCATATCCGGTGCCGATGGCAGGGGCGGCCCCCGGTAGTTTCGCCGCGCTGAGGCAAGGAGCCAAGACCATGGGGGATCGTCCTTCGCATCTCCTCCGGCTCTGGCGGCTGCGCTGTGGACGCAACCTGCTTGCCCGGCGCTGCGATCGTGTTGACGGCCGACTTCTACTGGTCGCGCTCCTGCTGACACTGATCGTCGCCCCATTTGCCGCCGCCGTGGCTTCGGAGATCACGGCCAGGGGAATCGAGCGGTCACGGCAGGAAACCAGCACCCGTTACCCGGCAACAGCGGTTACGCTCGCTGACGCCTTCAGCCGGGAGGCTGGCGACATCCGCGGGACCACGGCCCACACGAAAGTTGACGTCGCCGCGACATGGACCGCACGCGACGGTACCCAACGAGTCGGCATTATTCCGGTCGCGGAAGGTACCGCGGACGGTACGGCCACCGCGATCTGGCTGGATGCTGCCGGGAACCCGACCATCGTCCCGTTGCGAATCGCTGATGCGATCGCGAGCGGAGCCATGGTCGGTGTCCTGATCTGGCTGGCAATCGGCGCGACGCTGACCGGGACGTGGTGGCTCGTACACCTCGTCTTCAACCGCTACCGGTACGTTCAATGGGCCCGCGAACGGGAGCGAATCGGCCGGGACTCCAGCTACTCCTGAACGGGCGTTCGCGTTGCCGGGTGTCCAGAGTGGCCGACGAGCCGAGCAGCCCACGCAACCTTGCCGGGTGGGCAGTGTGCAGACGAGGTGCCGATGCGTCCTTCTGTGTCCTAAGCGGCAGTCTGTCTGAGGGATGTGCAGCAGACCCGCACCACAGGCTGCAGAGACCGCCCTGAGCATTCCTGTCGTGCTGTGCTGTGCAGCACGGGCTACTTGGCGGGACCGGCCCGGCCGGATGAAGGCTTCACCCAGAAAACGCTCACACATTCCGCGACAGCGGTATCGGCGGCCGGTGCGGAACCCGGGCGCGCCTAGTTTCTTTCCGATCCTGCACCGGAATAGGTGCCGACGTCTTTGACAGTTGAGCGGAAGGCCGCATACTGGGCGTTGAGGGGAGTACTTCGCGAAGACCCGGCCGGTCAGCACGGGCGGTGTGGGCGTCCTCGGCGGGTTGCCCGTTGGCGGGTGAAGGAGACCTCGGACCGTGACACGTGTTCGAGGAGGCCCCATGTCTGTGGTTTCCATGGCCGCTCCCGCTCCTGCCGTTGCGTCCGGTTCGGTGGGTTCACCGGTGCTGTGGGTGGTCAGCGTCGGTGTTCTTTTGGCCCTGTTGGCGGCCGACTTCGTGGTCACCCGTCGGCCGCACGAGGTGTCGATGCGGGAGGCCGTCGGTTGGTCGGTGTTCTACCTCGGGTTGCCGTTCCTGTTCGCCGGCTGGCTGTGGCTGGTCTTCGGAGGGGCGCAGGCGCTGGAGTTCGCCACCGGGTTCGTGGTGGAGAAGTCGTTGTCGGTGGACAACTTGTTCGTCTTCGTGCTGCTGCTGGCCGCGTTCGCGGTACCGGTCGAGGTGCAGCAACGGGTCCTGCTGTACGGAATCATCGGCGCGCTGGTCCTGCGCGGCGTCTTCATCGCGGCCGGTGCGGCCCTCCTGCAGGCCGGCACGTGGGCGTTCGTGGTGTTCGGCGCGATCCTGTTCCTTTCAGCGATCAAGATCCTCCACGAGGCGATCACGGGCCGCGGGTTCGAACCGGACGCCTCGCACATGCGGTCGGTCCGTCTCCTGCGCAGGCTGATGCCCGTGACCGACGACTACCGCGGAACCCGGCTAGTCGTCTCGGAAGGAGGCAGGCGCGCGCTCACGCCGTTGACCGTCGTGGTGGTGGCGGTCTTTGCCACCGACGTGGTCTTTGCTGTCGACTCGATCCCTGCCGTGTACGGCATCACCGAGGACCCTTATCTCGTCTTCGCCACCAACGCCTTCGCGCTCCTCGGGCTGCGCGCGCTCTACTTCGTCCTCCACTCGGTCCTGGCCAAGCTGAGGCACCTCAATCACGGCCTGGCCCTCATCCTCGCGTTCATCGGCGTCAAGCTCGTCCTGCACTGGGCGCACGGAATATGGCCGGCCGTCCCCGAGGTCCCCACCCCGATGTCGCTGCTGGTGATCGTGCTCGTCCTCACCACGATCACCCTCACCAGCTTGCGTTCCCGTCACCAAGACCAGCCACAACGCACCCGGAGGTAACGATGATCAACTTCTTGATCGATTTCGGGCTGACCGTGCTGCTGCTGCTCGCGGCGGTGATCAGCGGCGCGGTGCTGCTCACCGCGCGGTCGCCTCGGGGGCCACACCACTAAGCCAATTCCTGGCAGCGCGGCTGCGGGACGCGTCCCCAGCCCACGACGAACGCGTCACGACGGCGACGAGCTCGGGACGTCAGCTGCTGGCGTCCCTGGCATCCAGCCGCGGCGCGCGCAGAGTGGAACCCGGGCATGCCTGTGTTTCTGGACCACTGTCCGACCGGATTTTGTCGTCCGGCCTCACATTACGGCGATGTTCGGCAGCCGCGGCGCCATCCGCTATTGCTGTTCGGGCGGGGTCGGCGGCGTCGGCTCGACCGGCGATCCCACGTCGCCCCCGTAGAGGTCGTGGACCCCGTCGGCGTCGACGTCGCGTTCCTCCTCCTCGCAGAGCAAGCGGTTGTGCCGATTGCGAATCCTCAGCACCACCGAGGCAAGCGTCGCCGCAAGCAGCGAACCGAGCAGGACTGCGATCTTGACGTGCTCGTCGCGTTCGCTCCCGGCGCCGAAAGCGAGCTCCCCGATCAGCAACGACACAGTGAACCCGATACCGGCCAGCATGGCCAGCCCCAGCACGTCCCACCAGCTCAACCCTTCCGCCAGCCGGGCGTGGGTGAACCGTTGAACCAGCCAGGTCGCCCCGAGCACTCCGAGGACCTTGCCGACGACCAGACCGGCCACGATGCCTAGCGCGACTGAATCAGTCAGGGCGGCGACGAGTCCTCCTGCGCCCGTCACTGAGACTCCCGCAGCGAACAGGGCGAACACCGGCACGGCGATCCCGGCCGACAGTGGGCGCCAGCGGTGCTCGAACTGCTCGGCCAGCCCAGGTCCTCCGCCGGGATCTTTCCGGATCACCGGGACGGCGAAGCCGAGAAGTACGCCGGCCACTGTCGCGTGCACGCCGGAGGCGTGCACCAGTCCCCAGGTCAGCGCCGCCAGCGGCAGCAGGATCCACCAGGAACGGATGCGCCGTTGCACCGCAACGGTGAACAGGGCCAGGGGGACCAGGGCAAGCAGCAGCGGAATCGAGTGGAGCGACTGGGTGTAGAACAACGCGATCACCAGGATCGCGAGAAGGTCGTCGACCACGGCCAACGTGAGCAGGAACGTGCGCAGCGCCGCAGGCAGGTGAGTCGAGATCACTGCGAGTACCGCGAGGGCGAACGCGATGTCCGTTGCGGTCGGAATCGCCCATCCGCTGAGCGCGTGCCCGCCCGCGCTCGCGTCGACCGCGACGAAAATCGACGCCGGCAACACCATCCCGCCGATCGCGGCCGCGACTGGTAACGCGGCCCGCCGCGGGTCCCGCAGGTCCCCGGCCACGAACTCCCGTTTGAGCTCGAGACCGGCGACGAAGAAGAAGATCGCCAGGAGCCCGTCGGCGGACCATTGTGCGACGGTGAGATCCAGGTGCAGGGCGGCGGGCCCGACGCGCGTCTGCGAAATCGCGGTGTACAGGTCCGACCAGGGCGAGTTCGCCCACATCAGGGCTATCGCGGCGGCGAGAACAAGCAGGAGACCACCCACGGTTTCCTTGCGGAGGATGCCCGCCGCTCGTCGCACCTCCGGCCAGCTCCCGCGGCTGAACAAGGAAGGCTTGGCGGTTGAGGTCTGCATGACGCAAGCTCTTCTCGATCGACGACAGTCACGCCGACCAGGCTTCCCGGCACACCTAGAAGGAACGGTACACGTCACCCACCCGCCGGCGCACGAGGCGGCGGGTAGGTGACGACGCTGCACTCTTTCCGGGGTGGCTCGAGGTCGGGAGTTCCTTTGCGGTCAATGAAGCTACTCCACGGTCGTGGTGAAGAAGCCGTCCATGCCCCGGCGTGGTCTGGCAGGCCACCCGCACCGACGTGCCGGGCTTGAGGCTGTGATGGCGGCGCGGACCAGGACCGACGAGTTGCCGACCGGATCGGGCGTCGTGGAAGTCGTGCTGGCGGGCGGTCTTGCGCCAGGGACCGTTGTCGGAGTGACGAAAGCTGATGGTGACCGTGACGCGGCCGACGCCAACGTGCCGCTTCAGATCGACACCGCGAGTCCACCGTTCGCTGAGGTGTTGTCGACGTTCCAGCCACAGCTGTTGTCGGGCGGATGTTCGTTGTCGCTTGCCGGTGGGGCTACCGGGCTTGGCCGGGTGGGAGGTGTTGGACGGGTGGTACGTCTGCATGCGCGGCTTCATGACCGGGTAGTGCCGTGTCGTCCCCGATTCGTAGGCGTCGGTGCGGGCGTCAGTGGTCACGAGGGCGGCGGCGAGGAGGAGCTCGGCGGTGTTGCCACCGCAGACCAAGCGGGTACGACCACCGGGGTCGTGCGGGCTGGGTCGGGTCGAGCGATGACGTGGGGCATCAAGAAGCCCACGAGCAGCAACTGGCTGTGCAACAGCCGTGCACGTTACTCGAGTGTCGCATCGACCAGGGTGACCGCGATTCCTGGGTGCGCAGCGCCTGGATTATCTCCAGCCCGATGCAGCCGGCGCCGACGACCACAGCCGACTTCGGGGGATGGGCGAGCGTGTCGGTGAGCGCGAACCTCTTGGCCATGGCGTGCGGCAGGTACACCCGTTGCGGGGCCGCGCTTACCCGGGCCCTCGATTCGCGGCCGGAGCGGGACCGCGCCCGTGCCGATCACCAGATCGTCGGGCAGCTCCGCAATGCTGTCGGCATTGACGACGGTGACCGCGGGCTGTGTCTGACTGCTTCACGTGGCCGGCTGCTATCTGCTCACCTGTCGGGTGCCCGTCTGCCGGGGGTTCCGTCATTCCGCTGGAGTCGCGCTGCTTCACCGCTCACGTGGCGGCTGGCCTGCGCGCTGTGGCGTTGCTAGAGGGGACTAAGCATCGCAGCCGGAGGTAGGACGCTGCGACAAGGATCGTGATCAGTGTGATCACCGCGTCCTTCGCGGTGAATTCCCAGAAGGTGACATGGGAGTTCGCGCGGGCGGAGATGCCGAGCATCACGACGTTCGCGCTGGCGCCTACCGCGGTCAGGTCGCCGCCGAGGGCGCGGGACCACCACAGTGCCTGGGAGTGGGCCGGGTTGGAGATGTCGTGGGTGAAGGCGAGTGCCAGTGGGATCATTGTGGCCACGTAGGGGATGTTGTCGATCACGCAGGACAGAAGGGCGGAGACGCCGAGGACCAAGAACACGGCCAGGAGTGCGTTGCCGCCGGTGGCTTCGGCGGCGAGACGTGCGAGGTTGTCGATTACGCCGGTCTTGATCGGTGCCCCGATCATGATGAACAGGCCGGCGAAGAACGGCAGTGTTTCCCATTCGAAGCGGCGAGGTATTGGCTCGGCTGTGTGCCGGACACGGCACGGTTCTTCCTCCCGGGCCGGATCTTCGGCCACTTCGAACGCGAGGAGCACCTGGCGACTTTGCGCGGGAAACTCGACGACGAGCTGGTTCGCATCGCGGGCTGCCTGGCCCACGAGCAGGTCCCGCGCGATCTACAAGCCATCGTGATGGACGCTCTGCAGGCACCGAGAAACGTGTGGCTCGGGATCTTCGCGATGAGCTCCCCGGCAACCATCCTCCACCGAGATCTGCGGATCCTGTAGGTGCTGGGAGAGAACCTCAAGCAGCTGCACCGGCTCGCCGAGGAGCACGCCGCGGAATTCCGGTCCGGGGGGGTTCCGCCGGTTCCGTCCCGACGCTGATGGCGGCTCGTAAGGGGATGTCTTGTGCTCGCAGCCGGGCGCGTTGCCCGCGATCACGGTTGTCAGCAGGTACCCTGGGGGGTACCAGAGGAGGTCGGTGTGGAGCTGAACCGAGACGTGGTCGCCGACGTGCGCAAGCGGCTGCGGCGGGCACAAGGGCAGGTTGGGGGCGTGATCCAGATGATGGAGGACGGCCGGGACTGCCGGGACGTCATTATCCAGCTCGCCGCGGTCTCCCGGGCGTTGGACCGGGCCGGGTTCCGGCTGATCGCCAGCGGGCTGGAACAGTGTCTGTCCGATGATTCGGAGCAGGGTGCCGCCGATCGTGAGCAGCTGGAAAAGTTGTTCCTGACCCTGGCGTAAGGCCGCAAGTAGCCGGGCGGGAGCGGAAGCACAGCATGGCCTTGAAACCGTCGGACAGCCCCGCCGGGGCCGTCGACCGAACGAGGGAGGTCCGGCTAAAGGATGTCTCGTTACTGATGTTGTGGTTGGTGGGCCTGGCGATGTGGGTCAATGTGTGGGGAGGATGTTGTGCAGGTGGGCGATGCCGGGCACGGTGTCGTTGAGTGTGCTGGGAGCGCGGCGGTAGTCGCGCAGGATTTTGCAGCACTTCATCCGCGTCAGCGCGCGCTCGACGTTGAGGACGAAGACGATGACCGCACGGATCGACTCTACGGTCACAGGAGTGCCGCCTTCCTCGCGGGCAACGGATCGTCGAGGTAGCAGTGTCGTGCCGGCCGACGGAGGCGACGCTGCCGCCGCCCGGATCGGTCGGACACGGAGGGTGAAGACGTCGCGCCGCATGACGAGAGCCCCAGGGGTCTGCGCGCCGCGACGAACTTGTGCAGGGACAGGGCGGGCGCATCCTTGTCGTCGCCGCGGCCGGGCTCGCTTTCGGCCCGCCCGGATCGGCCGTACCGGCCGACGCATAGTCCCATCAGGACAGTGCGCCGTGCTGGTGCAGCAGCGCTGTGATCCCCGCCGGCGTCGGTGAGAATGCCGGTGACATTGGACGTCGCGGAGAAGTTGCCGATCCGCGGCGGTCCCCACCGAGGTGCTCAGCGGCGGCCGAGCAGCCGCCACGGATTCCGCCCCGCCTGCTGGGCTGCGCAGGAGCAGCGCTCGGAGGCGGGTACGTCGCCCAGCACCTGCTCGACGTGGTTGCCGCAACCGCGGTAGGACGGTTTCCCGCATTTCGAACAGGCGATCCTCTGACACATCCGGTGTTCCTCCGTGGATCTCGAGACCGTGCCCCGCTGAGTAATATACCCCCTGGGGTACTAGGAAGGGGCAATCGAGGGACCAAAGCCTCTGGAAGTTCGCCCGGGAATGCTGTGACGCTGCGGCTGCGAGAAGAAGTCGTCACGTGCGCCGGCCGGTCGCACTGACTATGCCCCCGGGAGTATCTGGAGAAGTGGTGGCGAGTGAGCTACCCTGGATTCAGATACCCCATGGGGTATGAGGAGAAGATCCTATGATCGAGATCATCGCCATCGACACGCCGAGCCTCGGCGACCGCAGCTATCTCGTCAGCGACGGCACCACGGCGTTCGTGGTCGACCCGCAGCGCGACATCGACCGGGTCTTGGGCCTGGCCGGAGCGCGTGGGTTGCGGATCACGCACGTGTTCGAGACCCACATCCACAACGACTACGTGACCGGCGGGCTTGCCCTCGCCTGCGCCACCGGCGCGGCCTACCACGTCAACGGCGCGGACCCAGTCTCGTTCGAGCGCACGCCCGTCGAGGACGGCGACGTGATCGACGTCGGACCCGGCATGCGCGTGCGGGCTATGGCCACCCCGGGACACACCTTCACCCACCTGTCGTACGTGCTGGAGGCGCCGGGCCGGAGCTCGGCGGTGTTCACCGGCGGTTCGCTGCTGCACGGCTCCACGGGCCGCCCTGACCTGCTCGGCCCGGCTCACACCGGCGAGCTGGTGAAGCGCCAGTACGCGTCGGCGCACCGGCTGGCCGAGGTGCTGCCGGACGAGGTCGAGATTTATCCCACGCACGGCTTCGGTAGCTTCTGCTCTGCCTCGCAGTCCGAAGCTGATCGGTCGACGATCGGCCGCGAGAAGCAAGTGAACCCTGTGCTCACCCAGGACGAGCGAGCCTATGTCGACGAACTGCTGGCGGGGCTGGATGCCTATCCGGCGTATTACGCGCACATGGCTCCGGCGAACTTGGCCGGACCTGCTGCGCCCGACCTGACCGATCCGGCGACCGCCGATTCCGCGGAGCTCCGTTTGCGCATCGAGGCGGGGGAGTGGGTGGTGGACCTGCGGTCACGGACTGCGTTCGCCGCCGGGCACGTGGTGGGCACCCTGAACTTCGGCGCCGACGGCAGTGTCGCGACCTACTTGGGCTGGCTCATTCCCTGGGGTACCGCGCTGAGCCTGCTCGGCGACACGGCGGACCAGGTCGCCGACGCGCAGCGCGAGCTGGCCCGGATCGGCATCGACCGCATTGAGGCGGCAGCTTCCGGCACCCCGGAAATGTGGTCGGGTGACGCGCCGCTGGGGTCTTTCCCCCGGGCGGACTTCGGCGAGCTGACCTTGGTCCGCCACCACCGGCCGGTGACGGTCCTCGATGTCCGGCGCAATCTGGAATGGGCGCAGAACCACATCGATGGCGCCCTGCACATCCCGCTGCACGAGCTGCTGGACCGCCTCGGCGAAGTGCCGGCCGGAGAAGTGTGGGTGCACTGCCAGGCCGGCTATCGCGCGTCGATCGCGGCCTCGATCCTCGCCGCGGCCGGACACCTGGTTGTCGCGGTGGACGACGAGTTCGACCGGGCGGCATCGGCCGGGCTGCGCATGGCGGCCGACTGAAGCAGACCCCATGACGATCCTGCTGGCCGCGATTTTCGGCCTGGTCGTCGGCGCGGCCCTGGGCGTGCTCGGCGCGGGCGGCTCCATCCTGGCGATCCCGGCCTTGGTCTACGGGGTCGGATTGCCGCTCGGCTCGGCGATCCCGACGTCGCTGGTGGTCGTGGCGGTGTCCGCGGCAGGTGGCCTGGTGTCCCGCTGGGCGTCGAAGGTGATCCGCTGGCCGGTCGCGCTCGTCTTCGTCGTGGCGAGCGTCCCCGCCGCGTTCGCTGGCACGGCGCTGGGGAAGCTGATTCCGGACCGATGGCTGCTGGTTGCCTTCGCTGGTCTGATGACGATGGTTGGGGTGCGGATGCTCACTGCCGCCCCGGCGCCGGATGGCGCCTGCCGGACCAGCGGAGGCGGGGTGAACTGGCGCAGCTGTGTGCCCAAGACTCTGGCCGTCGGCGCGGTCGTCGGGGTGCTCACCGGCCTGTTCGGAGTCGGCGGCGGGTTCGTCATCATCCCCGCATTGACGATGCTGCTGGGGCTCACCGCGCCGGAGGCCGTCGCGACCTCGCTGGTCGTCATCGTGCTCACCTCGCTGAGCGGGTTGGCCGCCCACGCGACTACCCTGCCCGACCTCGACTACCGCGTCGCCTCGGTGTTCGCCACAGTCGCCCTGCTGGCGTCCGTGGCAGCCGGGCGCTTCGGTAACCGGTTTCCGGCGCGAACGGTGCGGCGCACGTTTGCCTACCTGGTCCTGGCGGTGGCCATCGGAGTGGTGACAGCGGCCGTGTTCACCCCCGCCGCGCTGCGCGGCGGGTGAGATGTCAGCTGTCGAAAAGATGATGGCCCAGCGGAGGTTCTGCCGCGTCGTGCGCAGGGTGCCCGCCCGACCGGACAGCGCAGTCGCCGCCGGTGCCGGCGTCGGCTTGGGCGAGGGCGGGCGCGTCGTTGACGCCGTCGCCGACCATCGCGACCTTGCGGCCGCCCGCTCGGAGTTCGACGCCCGGTCGCCGGAAGGACAGGTGGCCCTGAACTCGGCGGTGAAACACGCGGGGTGCCGTGCGGGCACACAGAATGGACACTGGAGGCAGGGACATGTGTGGAGAGTCAGTCGCAGGCCCGCACCCTGATCAATGAAGCGGGGTCGCCGACGATGGATGGCTATTGCTGGGTGACGGGCTGGTGGTGGGTTTGGCCTGTGTTGATCGTGGTCGGCCTATCGGTTTTGGTTTACCTGGGGGTGCTGCTGGCGCGGGGCAGGCTCAGCGGGTCCCGAGGGGGAGGGGCTGACGGAGGTGCCGGCTACTCGGCGCGACGGGTCCTTGACGAGCGCTACGCCCGGGGGGAGATCGACGAGGAGGAGTACCGGCGCCGGATGGCCGAGCTGCAGTGAGCAGGGAGCCGATCAGTCGTCGCCGCGCCGTCGGTTTGCTCGGGTTGGGGGCGGCGAGCGTCGCGGCCGGTGCTACCGGGTGGGCGATGGGGCTGGGGGCTGTCGGCGGGGACGGGGGCCTGTCAGCCGGGGCGAGTGGGCAGCCTCTGGCTGAACCCGCGGAGTTGAGCAGCCGAGCCGGCGTGTTGCAGGTGCAGCTGACGGCAGCACCGGGAGTGCGTCTGGCTGGCCGTGACACCGCGGCGTGGGGGTTCAACGGTACGTCACCGGGCCCGACGCTACGGGTGCGGCCGGGAGATCTGCTGCGCATTCGGCTGTTCAACCAGGTGGGTCAAGCCACCAACCTGCACACCCACGGCCTGCACGTCTCCCCGCAGGGCAACAGCGACAACCCGTTCCTGAGGATCGAACCGGGGACAAGTTTCGACTACGAGATTCGTGTTCCGGACGATCACCCGGCTGGCACGTTTTGGTACCACCCGCACCACCACGGCACCGTGGCTGATCAGATCTTCGCCGGTCTCGCCGGGGCACTGCTGGTCGACGGCGGTCCCGCGCTCGCCCCACGGGAGCGGGTCCTGCTGGTCACCGACACCACTTTGGACACCGCGGGCCGGGTGGCGTCGGTGAGCGCAATGGCCAAAATGATGGGCCGCGAGGGCACGTTGGTGCTGGTCGACGGCCAGCACCAGCCCGTCATCGCGGCCGCGGCCGGGGCCGCGCAGCGGTGGCGGGTCATCAACGCCTGCACGTCCCGCGTGCTGGCGCTGCGGCTGGAGGGCCACCAGCTCACCCAGGTGGCCTTCGACGGCTGGTTCCTGCCCGCCCCCACAGCGCGGGATCTCGTGGTGCTGGCACCGGGCAACCGCGCCGACCTCCTCATCCGGCCCACTGCACCCGGCCGGTACGCCCTGGTCAGCGAAGCTTATGACCGCGGCAGCATCATGGGCGGAGGCTCGGTCACCAGCAGCCAGGTTGTCCTGGGCACCCTGGACGTCGCCGGCCCCGCGGCGGCGGCCCCGGCGCTGCCCGCCACACTGCCCGCCCCACCCATACCGGTAGGTCCGATCGTGCGAGAGCGGCAACTCACCTTCGGCATGGGCAGAGGCAGCGAGATGATGAGCTTCACCATCGACGGGCGCACCTACAGCCCCACCCGGGATGATCAAACCGTTCAGCTCGGCACCACCGAAGACTGGACGGTCATCAACACCAGCCCCATGATTCACCCGTTTCACCTGCACGTCTGGCCCATGCACCTCTTGGGCGACAGCACCGGCGAGCCCCCGATCGGGGTACAACAAGACGTCGTCTTCGTTCCCGCCCGAGGCTGGGTGCGCCTGCGCATCGCATTCACCGACTACCCCGGACGCAGCGTCTACCACTGCCACGTCCTGGACCATGAAGATGTCGGCATGATGGCCACCGCCCACGTCCAGCGGTAGCTGTTTGAGGCCGTGGAGACTGTTCCAAGATCGGTGTCTCCGGCCGACATGCCGAGCCTGGGGTCTGTGGGATGGGCAATTCGAGGAAACGTGGGCCTGTTTTGGTACGGATCGATTCGACTGCACAGTTGGCGGCGGCGACCGCAGGGGCGTCCATACGGTCAACCGCGGCGGCCGGAATGCCGTGAAGGCCGCCGTGGACGGGGCATCGGAAAAGCCCTGCTGCGTAGGCAAGATGGCCGGCGACGACGCCGGGATCTGTACCCTCCCAACCTCGATCTTCACCGACAACCGCCAGCCTTGCCCTGCGCCACTTCGGTGGCTGCCGCACCTCTCTGGTACAGACTGCGGATTCCGCCCGGGGCCTCGTTCTTCACTTCGACGGCCGTACGGGTGGAGAGACAGCCGTGGGAGGGGAGGCCCTTGGAGAACGTTTGGATGCGGTATTCGAAGAAGGACAGCACCGCAGCGCGCTTCGTTGGCCCCTGCAGGGCGGCACTTGAGCAGCGTCATCGTGGTGAGATCGGCCTCGTCGACAAGGACCCGCCCCGCGGTAGCCGGGAGCAGGCCGTTCAGCGTGCGCGGCAAGGTCGACTTGCCCGACCTTGAGAGCCCCATGACCACGACGATCTCGCCCCGTTCGACTCCCGGATCAGAGACAAAGGCGGGGGCCGAGGAAATCGCGCCGATGTGGACCTCGAAGGTGGTGTTCCGCCCGGGGCGGCCGGCGGTGGCGTTGTGCGCCGAATCCGCCGACGCCGGGCTTCTGGTTCTCGGCTCGCCGGAGCTTCGGCCGCTCGGGCGTGTCTTCCTGGGTTCGGTGTCGGTCGTTCTCGCTGCGCACGCCGAGTGCCTGGTCGCCTTCATCCGGCCGCACGCCGGTGAGGATGCCCCACCGATGGGCGGGCCGGTGGTGGTCGGAGTCGATGCAGCACCCTCAGGCGCGGAGGCGTCGTGGCATCGGTCCAGCTCATCGCGGTGCACTGCTGGCGGGGCGCGTTCCTGTCGGCTGTGTTCGAGGAAGGTGACCGGACCGGAGAAACGCACGCAATCGAAGTGCACGCGCGTGAGCTACTAGCCCAGCGCCTCGCCGGGTGGCAGGAGAAGTATCCCGATGTCGACATCGGGAGCGTGGTGGTGAAGGCACGGCCGGCGGAAGGCTTGCTCGGCTACGCGGATCGCGCCCAGCTGCTGGTCGGCAGTCGCGGCCGTGGCGGGGTGGCGGCTTTGGCTCTCGGCTCGACGAGCCAGAACTTGATGTCCTACGCGCTCTGCCCCGTGGTCGTCGTGCGCGGAACCCCTTCCGGCCGTCCGTGAGGTGCACCCCGACGCCGCATCCGTAGCCGGAGGTCCGTCGGGCGTATGCGTTCAGCGGCGGTGAACGGCTGTCGTCTTGAACTCGAGCTCGCCGCGCAGGGCGGCCGGCAGAAGCGTGAAGACGTGGTCGAGCTGACCTGGCGAGCACAGGGAGTCCAGTGCCGCGGAAATCGCACTCGCGGTCGTCGGGACGTCGCGAGGGCTGATGGTCGCGTCTTCGGCGAACCGGGTGGTGAAGGTGGCAGCGTCGTAGCGGACGGGGACTCTGCTCGGTTTCCAGCCGTCGAAGTAGACGCCGCGCAGGAGTTCGGGCAGCTGGGCCGCGAAGTGCGCGGCACTCTCGACGGTCAGTCGGTCACGGACCAGGTGCAACCACGTTCGCAGTACACGGTAAACGTACTGGTGGTCGTCGGTGCCCAGTTGCTCAGCGACCGCGATCAGCCAGCGCCGGGCGGTCTGGTGTGCGGGTGCGAGCGGATCGGAATGCGTCGTCATAGGTGTTCCTTTCGAGTACGAGGTTGCAGATTCGTTGCCGGATGGCGGTGCACGAGAGCTGTCAGGGCCATTCGATCGGGTGCACGAACCGACTCGGGTCACTTGCTGCCCGCGCTCCGCTGTCCAGCCACTTGGCGAATCCATGCCGGTCGCGCCGTTCCAGCTCGTCGAGGTAGTCCTGTCGGGCGGAGACGACGAGGTGCCGAATCCGTTCGTCTCTCGCGTGTTGCAGCTGCACGAAGCTTCGTCTCCACGCCAGACAGAGCTCGTCCAGCGAGAGCGAGCTGACGGGCACCGAGCAGGGTACGGCCGACGTCGTCCGTCGGCGCCGGTCGCGTCGATGTGGCTTCTTGAGCAGGGTTCGCCATCCGGACCAGACGGTCACGAAGAGCAGCACGGCCGTAGTCGTCGCGGCGGGAACTGAGCCGACGACCATGGTGACGGTGGCGGCGAAGTACCCGACGACCATCAGGCCCATCGCCACCGCCGTCGCTGCGCGCCGGGCCGCGTGGTTAGGGCCGAACAGGCGCTCCACCCAGCGCACTCCGTCTGCGCACAACCAGACGAGCGAAGCCAGGGCCAGCGCCGCCGTGGCGACCACGAGCGCAGTCGCGGGCGGGACGACCAGGACACCGAGCAGGCACACCAGACTTGCCAAACAGATCGTCGAACACCACACCACCCGAGCGAACACGGCACACCTCGGAAGTCGGCTCGTTCTCCTGAGCGGGACCACACGCCGGATCAGCGGTGCGTCTCCTCGCCGGCCATTCCTGAATGTCTTCGTCCAGTGTGTTGCGCCGGCCGAGCCGCGGACAGGGGCCCTAGGTCTTTTCGCCCGGGTCTTCCGTCAGTGGCGTGACAGCGCGCCCGTTCCGGGTCCTTGGTCCTTGGCACCGGTGTCCAGCGACCGTTCCGCCTGCCCGGCGCGGTTGATGTCCTGGAGTCGGTACGTCCGCCTCGACGAAGGGGACTGTGATGGCAGAGGGCAGGCCGCGCGATGACCGCTCAGCAGGCTGGTGGGGGCACCCTGTGGTCGACGTCGAGGAGGAGCTCATCGGACATGACTGCGGGCTGGTCCTGCGGGATCGAGCCAAGAGGAACGGAGCGACGCCATGAACCCTTGGGTCATCGCCGGGATCGCCGCGGCGGTCTTGCTTGTGCTGGGGCTGTCGATCAGGATCGTCAAGCAGTACGAGAAGGGTGTGCAGTTCCGGCTCGGCCGGGTGATCGGGGTGCGGGAGCCGGGGCTGAGGTTCATCATCCCGGTGGTCGACGTGCTGCGCAGGATCTCGCTGCGGATCGTCACCATGCCGATCCAGTCGCAGGGCATCATCACCCGGGACAACGTGAGCGTGGACGTTTCCGCGGTCGCGTACTTCCGCGTGGTGGACGCGGTGAAGTCGGTCGTCGCGATCGAGAACGTGCACGCGGCGATCAACCAGATCGCGCAGACGACGCTGCGGAAGGTCATCGGGCAGCACACTCTCGACGAGACGCTCTCGGAAACGGACGCGATCAACTCCGACATCCGGCGGATCCTCGACGACACCACCACCGAGTGGGGGGTCGACGTGACGTTGGTGGAGCTGAGGGACATCCAGCTGCCGGAGGCGATGAAGCGGGCGATGGCCAAGGAGGCCGAAGCCGAACGGGAGAAGCGGGGGAAGATCATCAACGCCGAGGGTGAGGCGCTGGCGGCGACGAAGCTGGGTGAGGCGTCGGACACCATGATGGCGCACCCCCTTTCCCTGCAGCTGCGCAACTTGCAGAGCCTCGTCGAGATCGCGGTCGACCACAACAGCACGGTCGTGTTCCCGGCTCCGTTGATGAGCACCATCGGCGAGCTGGGGTCGTTCCTCACCCGCGAGGCCACCGCGGCCAAGCCGCCGGTGCAGCAGCCGGTCGAGCCGGCGGTGCCGCAGCCGGCCGAGCTGGCGGTGCCGCAGCCGGCCGAGCCGAACGGCAAACCGGCCGTCCCCGTGGGTCCCTGACCCCACCAGTCCGGAGAGGACACTCGCCATGACACCTCGTCCACCGCTGGCGGAGCTGGGGCTGAACACCGGCAAGAAGGCGCGGCTGCACCGGATCCTGCACGAACACGGCCTGCGCAACGGGACCGCGTTCTTCCTGCCGTACGACCAGGGGCTCGAGCACGGTCCCCGGGACTTCTTCGCCAACCCAGCGGCTGGTGACCCCAAGTACATCCTGAAGCTGGCTGTGGAAGGCGGCTTCAACGGAATCGCGGTCCAGATCGGTCTGGCGGAGAAGTTCTACTGGGACTATGCCGGGGAGCTCCCGCTGGTGCTGAAGCTCAACGGCAAGACGGAGATCCCGTCGGACGCGGAGGCTCTGTCGCCGCTGCACGGCAGCGTCGAGGACGCCGTCCGGCTCGGGGCGGATGCGGTCGGTTACACCCTCTACGTCGGTACGCCTGCGCAGGAGCACGACTTCGCGCAGCTGCGTCAGGTCCGCGCGGACGCCCACCGGCTCGGCATGCCGCTGATCGTGTGGGCCTACCCGCGCGGTGCGGCGATCGAGGCCAAGGGCGGTCGGGATTCCTTCTACGCAGTGGACTACGCGGCGCGGACGGCCACCGAACTCGGTGCCGACGTCGTGAAGGTGAACTTCCCGCACCCCGCCAAGAAGTCGCACGTGCCGCGGGCCTACGACGCCGACTTCACGAGCCAGCAAGCGATCGACGCTGTTGTGCGCTCGGCCGGGCGGACGCTGCTGCTCGTGTCCGGTGGATCCCGCGCAGACGACGACGCGATGCTCGAGAAGGCGCGCCAAGCGATGGAGGCCGGGGCGACCGGGCTGATCTTCGGCCGCAACGTCTGGCAGCGTGACCACGACGAGTCACTGCGGTTCGTCGCCGCGCTGCGGGAAATCCTCGCCAAGTACCCGAGCGTCTGATCCGAAGCAGGTGGTTTGTGCGGGAGATGCGCCGGCCGGTGGACATCAGCTACGAGGTTGCGGGCAGGACGCGCGCGGCGGGGATCATGCACCACCTGGTCCGGCTTGAGGGCTGAGGAGGCGAGGTGCGGGCAAACGTGGCGCGTGAACTGCACGAGCTCGTTGGCGCGAAGCCCCACTGCGGCGACAACGCGCGATGACCGAGCGCACCACCGAAGCGCTCGACGCACCGCACACGGTCCCCCCGGAGGTGCTGGCCCGAAGACTTCGGACCGACCTGGCAGCTGGGCTGAACGCGGGTGAGGCTTCGGCCCGGCTGGCCCGCCACGGGCCGAACCGGCTCGAGACGGCACCAAGGCCGGGGCCCCTGCGCCGTGTGCTGTCGCAGTTTCGTGACCCGCTGATATACGTGCTGCTGGCGGCGGGATTCGTCGCGCTGGCGTTCGGCGGTTACGTTGACGCCGGGGTCATCGGTGGTGTGGTTCTGCTCAATGCGCTGATCGGGTACGTGCAGGAGTCCCGCGCAGCGCATGCCCTCGACGCGCTCACCCGGCTCGTGCCGCTGGACGCGATAGTGGTCCGCAGCGGTCGCGCGCGCCGGGTTCCGGTCGAGGAAGTCGTACCCGGCGACGTTGTGGAGCTGGCTGGTGGTGACCGGGTGCCGGCCGACGTCCGGCTCGTCGAGGTGCACGCGCTGGAAGTCGACGAGTCGGCGCTGACGGGTGAGTCGGTACCGGTGTCGAAGGCGGTGGCGGTATTGCCGGATGACACCACCGTTGCTGACCGGACCAACGCTGCGTACGCGGGGACGGTGGTCGCTCGCGGCTCAGCGCGGGCGCTGGTCGTGGCTACCGGTGCGGCGACGCAGCTCGGCGGCATCCAGCGCATGGTCACGGGTGCCGGCACGGTCGCCACCCCGCTGACCCGCAAGCTTGCCGGGTTCTCCCGGCAATTGACCGTCGGGGTCGTCGCCGTCGCCGTGGTCGCATTCACGGTGGGCTTGGTGCGGGGTGCGTCGGTGCCTGAGGTGTTCACGGCCGCCGTGGCGCTCGCCGTGGGCGCGATCCCGGAGGGGCTGCCTGCCGCGATGACCATCGTCCTGGCCATCGGCGTCGTGCGGATGTCGCGGCGGGGTGCGATCGTCCGCCACCTCCCCGCGGTGGAAACCCTCGGGTCGACCACGGTGATCTGCACCGACAAGACCGGCACGCTGACACGAAACCGGATGACCGTCAGTGAGGTCGCGGCGGATGGCCGGGTAGTCCCGCCGGAGGAGGCCGGTGTGAGTCCCGCGCTGCTGGAGTGCCTGGTCGCGGGAGTGTTGTGCAACACCGCCGAGCCCGACGAAGGTGATCCGACGGAACGTGCGCTGCTCGCCGCCGCCGTAGTAGCGGGTGTGGACGTGGCCGCGTTGCGGGCGGCTGCACCACGGACCGATGTGGTGCCGTTCGAGCCGGAACGGCGACTGATGACCACGGTGCACGGGGATCGCGGCTACGTGAAGGGTGCGGTGGAGGAGGTGCTCGCCCTGTGCCGCGACACGCTCGGGCACGCCGGCGTCGACCGAGTCATGCGTACGCACCGCAAGTTGACCGAGCGAGGGCTGCGGGTGTTGGCATTCGCGCGGTTCAGCCCGTCGGCGAGCCCACGGCCGATCTTCCTCGGCCTGCAGGCGATGCGGGATCCGCCACGTCCGGACGCGGCGGCAGCCGTGAAGGCGTGTCACGGCGCGGGTATCGACGTCAAGATGATCACCGGTGACCACCCCGGCACGGCTCGCGCGATCGCGTCCTCCGTCGGGTTGGCTGCGGAGCCGGTCGCGCTGACGGGCGCCGAGCTGGATCAGATCGCCGAGGAGCGATTCGACGCCGAAGTGGCGCGCACACAGGTGTTCGCCCGGGTGTCACCGGGACAGAAACTGCGCCTGGTGCAGGCTTTGCAACGCCGGGGCGAGATCGTCGCCATGACCGGCGACGGCGTGAACGACGCACCCGCGCTGCGCCACGCGGACATCGGCGTCGCCATGGGCCGGACCGGTACGGACGCGGCACGCCAGGCTGCCGACATGGTGCTGACCGATGACGACTTCGCCTCGATCGCCACCGCTGTGCGAGAAGGCCGGGGTGTCTTCGACAATCTGCGCAAGTTCATTGCGTGGACGTTGCCCGCGAACATCGGCGAGGGGATGGTCGTGCTGATCGCGGTCCTGCTGGGACTGACCTTGCCGATCGTGCCGGTACAGATCCTCTGGATCAACATGTCCACCGCGGTGTTCCTCGGGCTCACCTTGGCGTTCGAGCCGAAGGAACCCGGCTTGATGCGCCGCCCGCCGCGGCAACCGCAGCAACCACTGTTCACCGTTTCCCTCTTGCGGCGGGTCGTGCTGCTGTCGATTCTGCTCGTGGCGGCCGCGTTCTGGGCCTACCGGACCGAACTGGCCGCGGGCGCGGCGGCAGCCGCGGCGCGCACGAGCGCGATGAACGTGTTCGTCGGCGTGCAGATCGCCTACCTCGTAAGCTGCCGTTCCCTCAACCGGCTCGTCGTACGGGCCTGGCCCGGCCACAGCGGAATGCTCGTGCTCGGCATCGGGATCACCGTGACGCTGCAGCTGGTGATCACCTATGTGCCGGTGGTCAACGTCCTGTTCCACACAGCACCGGTCGGGGCCGGGACCTGGGCTCGGGTTCTGGTCGCCGCCGCGGTCGCCTTCGTCATGGTCGAGACCGACAAGCTCGTCTGGCACCGCCGGCCGCTGACGTGAAGCGAACGTCAACGGGGCTGAGGAGCGGGCCGGGGCCCTTCGGCCCTTTTCCGGTGAACCAGCCGGTGCGAACCTGGAGGTCCTCGTCGGCGGGAGGCCACGATGTCCGATCCCTTTACGCATGCGGAAAACACGGCGCACGAGTGGCTGGCCGCGGTCGGTGCTCGGCTCGGCACCTCTGACGACGGATACGCATACCGGATGCTGCGGGCGTGGTTGCACACCGTGCGCGACCGGCTAACCGCAGAAGACGCCGCGCACTTCGCCGCTCAGCTGCCGGTCCTGCTGCGCGGCCTGTTCTACGAGGACTGGCATCCCGCATTCGTACCGACCCGGTACGGCGTCCTGGGCTTTGTCGCGCGGTTCGCCGGGTCCGCCGACACCACGCGCGCCGAGGTGCCGGTGGCCGCCGTGGCAGTGACGACGGCGCTTCACACCCTGTGCCGCCTCGACGGCATTCTGAAGCTGCTGCCCGGCGAGGTGGCCGAATTGATCAGCACCGAAACCCAGAACCGGAAAGTCTCCCACCAGGTGGCCGACGCCCGCGGCCGGTTCCCGTGAACATCTGGCGTGATGGAACGCCAGCGGAGGTGCGGGGTGTGCAAGCCTTGCGTCACCGATCTGACGAGCTGGGGTCCGGATTCGCGCGCGACCCGTCGCGGAACAACAGCCCATCTGCCAGCGCCGCTAACCGAAGCAGGGAGGGTGCAGAGCCCGAAATCAGGCGTGCGGAGGCACGACTGTTGGCGTGCCGGCGGAAACCCGCTTCCACCAGCCGCAGTGGGGCGGCGATGGCTGGGAATCCCCGACTATGCGGAGCCAGGTCGGGCAGGACCCGCGCTGCGGTACCGAATCCGTTGACCCGCAGCAGGTCGGTCACCGGTTGGCTGGGTGAAGGGGCACCGAGGCGACCAGGCGGCCGAAGCGGAAGATGGCTGGCGGCCTCCGGGCGAGTTCCGGCCGTTCGTCCAGGCGCTCGCGGAAGCCACAGACGCAACAGCTGGGTTTGAAGGGAGTCTATCGGCGCGCGGTGGCTTCGAGCCGGGCCTGCTCGCTCGCAGCCCCGCCGCAGGCGGCCACGACTGCTGTGCCCGTCTGTGTACAACGCCAGAAGCTGCTCCGCCTCGAGCCGTTCGATCAAGCCACGCCTCGTCGGGTCCGGCGTATTCTCCCGCATGACCCCGCGGCCCACAGGCCTCATCATTGAGCGCGCTGTCGACGCCCAACACACAGTCCTGGCGGTTCACCACCGGTGCCGAGGACATCGCCGAGACGTCGGCCCTCCGCCGCCTGCAGCACGGCGGCGGACGTGCTCTTGGAGCCGCCGTCGCTCACCGCCTGAACGCTACTCCTCCTTCCGCTCACGCAGTTCCGTCGCGAGCACGGCGGCCTGCGTGCGCCGTTCCATGCC
>NZ_JBITBT010000066.1:0-29384 GCF_044452505.1 Amycolatopsis sp. NPDC051903
CATCACCAGCACGAACACCCGAAAATCCCAGCACGGCAAGAACACCAAGTCGAGCAACCCACGACCCCGCCAAACAGGTTAAAACTCAAGCTAGGGCGTGTCTGATAATGCCGTGGTCCAAGTAACCACGGCATGCAGGACAACAGCTGATCGGTAGACGATGGCGAGCTTGATGCCCCTATGGATGTCAAGCGATCGCTGGCAGGCTCGTGTGCTGCAGGGGGTGGGCGATGAGGTTGAAGAGTTCGCGGGCGACATAGCGTTTCAGACAGCGGATCGCTTCGCGCCTGGTCTTGCCTTCGCGGACGCGTCGGTCGATGTAAGCACGGGTGCGCGGATCCCAGCGAAGTCTTGCTATGACGATCGTGTAGAGGGCGGAGTTGGCTTGCCGGTCGCCGCCTCGATTGAGCCTGCGGCGTTGGGTCTTGCCCGAAGACATCTCGATGGGACTTGCTCCGCAGAGTGCCGCAAAGGAGGCTTCGCTGGTGAGTCGGTGTGGGTTGTCGCCGGCGGCCAGGAGCAGCGCTGCGGCTGTGTCGGGGCCGACGCCGTATCGCTGCAGCAGTTCGGGTGTGTGGGCGCTGATGGCGTCGGTGATCTGCTGGTTGAGGTCGTCGACCTCGCGGGTGAGCTCGATGATCCGGCGAGCCAGCAGTCGCAGGGTGTATGCGGCGGCTGCCGCTGGCGTGTCGGGCCGCCCCGGGCCAAGCTCGGCGCATCGACGGACGAGTTTGGGGTTGCTGAGTCCGGCCATCGAGTCGCGCAGGGTCGGGTCGGCGCCGACGAGAATGGCCTTGAGCTGGTTGATCGCCTGAGCCCGTGACTTGGTGGCCGAGGCCTTGGCCAGCTTGAACAGGCGGATCCTTTCCACGTGACCATCGCCGGCTTTGGCGACGGCAGTAGCTCGGCCGGAGAGCACCGCTCGGGCTGCTGTTTCGGCGTCGATGGCGTCGGTCTTGCCGCGGCGTCGCCGGTGAGCCTTGTCCGGCTGGTTGACCTCGATGACTCCGATCCCGGCGCCGATCAAGTGACGAGTCAGCGCGGCGCCATAGGAATGAGTGCCTTCCACCCCGGCCTGCTGCACCTGGCCCAGCGTCGTGACCCAGTCCAACAGCCCGCGGTAGCCCTCGGCGGTGGTGGGGAAACTCCGGCTGCCGAGGAGAGCACCGTGAATGCTGATGACGGCGGCGACGTGGGTGTCTTTATGCGTGTCGACGCCCAGAATCACTTCCGGCGAGGCGTCGTCTTGGCCGGTCGTTGCGAGGTGGGTCATGCTGGGCACGGTTGTTCGGCTCCTGAGGGCTCGGGAACGGATGGCCGTTGCCGGGCCAGCAGGGATGGTCAGGACTGTGATGGCGCCTCGTTAGCGGCGAGGCCCCTATCGGGACACGTCCCGCTGGTCCGGCGGCAGCAAGCACCGCCCGGAACCCAAGTCGACAGATCAAACTCAAGGCACCACAGGCCCGTCGTAGCGCGGGTCAGACCCGGGCACCAGGCGGCACCTGATCATCCTCACAGTCGTAGCGAGTGGCCAGGCCACGCCATTGCTTGAGCAGGTTGAACCGGCGTTCGACGACGTTGCGACCGCGGTGGTCAACCGAGTCGAAGGCAGGTGGGCGCCCGCCGCGGGAACCGCGGCGGGCGCGGTGCCCGACCTGATCGGCAGGTTCAGGGATCACCGCGGTGATGCCGCGACCAGGCAGATGTCCGCGGATCGCCCTCGACGAATAAGCCTTGTCGCCGCGGACGCGGTCGGGCCGGGTGCGAGTTCGACCGCGTCCGCGGCGAGCGACCCGCAGATGCCGCATCAGGTGCGGAAACATCGGCGCGTCCCCGGCCTGGCCAGGCCCGACCAACGTCACCTTTGGGCGGCCGTTCCCGTCAACGAGATGGTGCACTTTGGTGCTCCAGCCGCTGCGCGAGCGGCCGATCGCTTGATCAGGCGGCTAGGTCAGCACATCCGTGTAGTTCGACCCAGCCCCCTGTGAGCCGGGTGATGTTCGTGGCGTGCTGATGCGCCCGCGCGATCGTGGAATCCACCGACACCGACCAATCGATCAGGCCGGCCGCGTCGGCCGCGGTCAACAACCGCTGCAGCACGGTGTCCCAGGTTCCGTCGCCGGACATCCGGCGGTGCCACGTCCAGATCGTCTGCCACGGACCGAACACCGCTGGCACATCCCGCCACGCAATCCCGCACCGATATCGGTAGATGATCCCTTCGACCATCGACCTGGCCTCAGAGAACGGTCGGCCTTGGTTGCCGGTGCGGACCGGGAGCAGGTCCTCGATCAACGCCCACTGGTCATCTGAGAGCAACTGGGACCGCGACACACCGGGCAGCATCGCAGCCACTGACCGAGACCTTTGTCAGACACGCCCTGGCGCCGGCGGCTCACGTGAAGTAGGCGCTCGGCGTGAGGCCGGTGAGCGCGCGGCATTCGCGGCTGAGGTGGGCCTGGTCGGCGTACCCGGCGCGCGCGGCGAGCTCGGCCAGCCCGAGCTTTCGCCCCGCGAGGCCGATGGCGCGCTGGAGCCGTAGCACGCGCAGGTAGGTGGCCGGTCCGTAGCCGACGGCCACCGTGAACCGCCGCCGCAGCTGGCGTTCGCCCAGGGGCGAGGCCGGGGTGCCCACGCGGGCCGGGGCCTCCCGGAGGTGGGCCAGCAGTTCCGCGACCGCTTCGTCCGGCTCGGCGGGCTGTTCACGCACGACGTCGGCGAGCGTGCGCTGCCCGTGCAGCACCGCGTCGGTCAGCAGCGCGCCGCGGTGGCCCCACAGGTCGGCGAGCGGGATCCGGCGGTCGCGCAGCTCGTCGGCCGCCACGCCGAGGACGGGCGGCGCCGCGCCCGGGTGGAACCGGAGACCGTGCATAGCCGCACCCGGCGTGGTGACCGACGACCACGGCCCGGTGTCCGGACCCGCGACGAACACCTCGCCGTCTCCCGCGACGAGGTCGACGCAGCCGTCGGGCACGATCCGCTTCGGGCCCGCCTCGACCGACTCCCACAGGCAGCGGACGACGGCGCGCACCGGCTCGGGTGCCGTCCTCTCCGAGTACACGCCGCGATTGTCCCCGCCGGGTACGACAGAATGCGAGCCATGACGCCGATCGACGCGCTGGCCTGGGTCCACGTCCGCGACCGGCGGCTGCTGTCGGTGCGCACGCGGGGCAAGGAGAAGTTCTACCTGCCGGGCGGCAAGCGCGAGCCGGGGGAGAGCGACGTCGCCGGGCTGTGCCGGGAGATCCGCGAGGAGCTGGGGGTCGAGCTCGACCCGCTGAGCTTCCGCTTCTTCGCGCTGCTCGACGAGCGGGCCGACGGGTTCGCCGACGGCCGCCGCGTCCGCATGACGTGCTACACGGCCGAACACACGGGCGAACCGGTGCCGTCGGCGGAGATCGCCGAAGCCGCGTGGCTCGGCAGCGGTGATGGCGCTGCGTGCCCGCCCGCCGGGCAGCGCGTGCTGCGGATGCTGGCCGAACAGGGGCTCGTCGACTGAGACCGGGAACTACGCTGCGTGACCGGGTATTGCGACGGTGTTATCGGCATCGTGCGTGGTGACCACACCCGGTGAGCGGTCCACCGGGGCGCCCGAAAGGGTGAAGTTTGGCCAATTTTTTCGGGTTGGCTAACGCCGCGTGACGTTCGGGCGAGATCTCTAACGTCGTACTCGATGGAAGTGCGCTCGAACGAGAGAAGACCTCTCCATGGGTGTTCCTGCCACGACTCCGCCGGCATCGCGGCCGGGCGCGGGTGGTCCGGGCCGGCTCAAGCCGCTCGGCAGTGTGGTGGTCGTGATCGGCGTCGTCGCCGTCGCGCTCGCGGTGGCGGCGTACGTCATGCCCAAGGCTGCCCCCGGGGGCGGTGACCCCGCCGCGGTCGCCCCGGCCCCGGCCGAGATCGCGCCGGCCGAGCCCGCGGCCGTCCAGGACGTCACCCGCACCATCGTCTACTCCCTCTTCGGCGCCGCCGGCGCCCGCAACCTCACCTACGTCGGCGCCGACTCCGGGCTGGAGCAGCAGGCCGAGGTCACGACGCCGTGGTCGGTGACCGTCACGCGCACCGCGCCCGCGAGCGAGGCCGAGTTCGCGAGCCTCGCCGCCCAGAGCGCCGCCGCCGGCGCCCTGACCTGCCGCATCACCGTGGACGGCTCGGTGGTCTCGGAGAAGTCGGTCGCGAGGGAAGGCGCGCAGCTCAGCTGCACCGCGTGAGCTGACACCCGGCCGCGTGGTCCCGGCTGTCCTCGGCCGCGGCCACAGCGCACCCCCGCACCGGCCGGTCCTGAGGCAGGATCACCAGCGTGAACAGTGCGATCGAATTCGGGCCCGCGCTGCTCGTCGTGCTGGCGCTGCTGACGCTGGCGGGCGCCGGGGTGGTGCGGTTCGGGGAGCTGGGGCAGGGGCGGGCCGTGGTGTGGGCCGCGGTGCGCGCGGTGGGCCAGCTGGCGCTCGTGTCGCTGGTGATCACGGTGATCCTGCGGTCCGGGTGGTTGACGGGGCTGTTCGTGCTGCTGATGTTCGGCATCGCGGCCGTCACGGCGGCGGCGCGGATCGGGGCGGCGCGGCGGCTGGGCTGGGTGGCGCTGGCGCTCGCGTCGGGGGTGGCACCGGTGCTCGCGCTGGTGCTGCTGTCGGGTGTGGTGCCGCCGCGGCCGATCTCGGTGGTGCCGATCGCGGGGATCGTGATCGGCGGGACGATGACGGCCACCTCACTGGCCGCCCGCCGCGCACTCGACGAACTCGTGCAACGCCACGGCGAGTACGAAGCCGCGCTGGCGCTGGGGTTCCTGCCGCGGCTGGCGGCGCTCGAGATCTGCCGCCCGTCGGCCGGGCAGGCGCTGATCCCCGCGCTCGACCAGACGCGCACCGTCGGGCTGGTGACGCTGCCCGGTGCCTACGTCGGTCTGCTGCTGGGCGGTGCCGGCCCGATCCAGGCCGGGGTCGCGCAGGCGCTGGTGCTGATCGGGCTGCTGGCGGCGGAAGCCATCGCGGTGCTGACGACCGTCCAGCTCGTCGCGACGGGGTTCATCCGCCGCGACGAGCCGGTGCGCCGGCGCCGGCCGCTCGGGTGGACGCCGTGGCGTCAGCCGAGCGGTGCCGCGAGGTGAGCGGTGTCGTTGTAGCGCCGCACGATCCAGCGGTCGCCGAGCACGACGAGGTGGGACACGGAACCGTTGTCGGCGCCCAGGAACGCGAAGCGGTCGACGGCGCGGCTCGCCTGGGCGAGGATCTCGCCGATCACGCCGCCGTGGGTGAACACCGCCACGCGCCGGTCGGGGTTCGCCTCCGCGATGCGGGTGATCGCCGCGCGCACGCGCCGGCCGAACGCCTCGTCGGACTCCGCGCCCGGGATGATCTCCCAGCGCTGCTCTTCCCACAGCCGGTCGACGATCGGGTGGCCCTCAGTCGTGTACTGGCGGAAGAGGCCGTTCTCCCAGTCGCCGAGGTTGATCTCCCGCAGGTCCGGCTCGACGGTCGGCGTGAGGCCGAGTTTCTCCGCGAGCGGTGCCGCCGTCTGCCGCGTGCGGCGCAGGGTCGTGACGTAGATCGCGTCGATGCGCTCGCCCGCGAGCCGTTCGCCCACGCGCACGGCGTGGTCGCGGCCGTCGGGCGCGAGGTCGGGATCGGCCTGGCCGTTGACGAGGTCGAACGGCGCGCTGACGCGCGCGGGCGCCGATTCGCCGTGGCGGACCAGGAAGATCTCGGTGGCTCCGGGAGGTGGGCTGAAGCGGTGCTGGCGGTACTCGACTTCCTGCTCGGGCGTGCTCATGCCGCCGACCCTAGCCGGGCCCCCGGGCTCAGCCCAATTGCTTGTCCACGAAGCACCAGCGCCACGTTTCACCGGGTTCGAAGCTGCGCATCACGGGGTGGCGCTCGTCGTGGAAGTGGCGCGTCGCGTGCTTGCGCGGCGACGAGTCGCAGCACGCGACGTTGCCGCACTTGAGGCACATGCGCAGGTGCACCCACGTGGTGCCTTCCGCGATGCAGGCCGCGCAGACGTCCTGCGCGCTCGGGTCGACGTCCTTCCACGGGTGCGCGAGGTGCTTGCACGAGCGCGCGGTGACGGCCGGCGTGCTCAGCTCGCGCTCCACGACCGGCCCTTCGTCCTCGGTGCGGTCGAGCAGCGACTCCTCGATGTCGAGGCGCGCCAGCACGCGCCGCAGCACGGTGTCGTCGGCCGTGCCGTTGTCGCGCGCCAGCAGGAACTGCTCGCGGTCCACCTCCAGCAGTTGCAGCCGCAGGCGCCGGTAGGCGTCGCTCGGGGTTTCGGCGAGCGCGCTCTGGCGGCCGAGCTGTTCCCACGCCGAATCGGCCCGGTACTGCAGGCGGTCGCGCAGCCGTTCGATGATGTCCGGCGGGTCGTCCGGGGTGGTGATCTCGTCGAGCTTCTTGAGCGCGGCGTTGGTCATGTCGTTGACCACCGCGGCTTCCTGCAGCGCGTCCTCGGCCGGGTCGGGGCGCGGCAGGCGCAGCCGGCGGATGAGGGTCGGCAGCGTCATGCCCTGCACCACGAGCGTGCCGGCCACGACGGTGAACGCCGCCAGCACCAGGACGGCGCGCTGCGGGGTGTCGGCCGGCAGCACGAACGCAGCGGCGAGCGTGACCACGCCGCGCATCCCCGCCCACGCGATGACCGTCGAATAGCGCCAGGGCCAGATCTTCGCCCTCGTGGTGAAGCGGGCGGTGATGCGTTTGTAGACGCCGATGCCCAGCAGCCACAGCACGCGCGTGAGGATCGTCGCGCCGAGCACCGCGGCGCAGATGCCCACGAGCTCCCACACCGACAGCCCGGACTTGCCGACTTCCGTGATGATGCCGCGCAGCTGCAGGCCGATCAGCAGGAAAACCAGGTTCTCCAGCAGGAATTGCACGGTCTGCCAGTTGAGCCGCGAAGCCAGCCGCGTCGAGCCCGAGAGGATGCGCGGCGACTCGTGGCCCAGCATGAGCCCGCAGACGACCACGGCGAGCACCCCGGAGCCGTGCAGTTCCTCGGCCACGAGGTAGGCCACGAACGGCACGGCGAACGACAGCGCCGTGTCCGTCACGGGCTCCTCGAGCCGCTTGCGCAGGACGGTCGCGAGCAGGCCGATCGCGAGCCCGACCACGACCCCGCCGACCGCGGCGAGCACGAAGTCGAACCCGACCTGCCACATGCTGACCGCGCCGGCCAGCGCCGCGATCGCGGTCCGCAGCGTGACGAGCGCGGCCGCGTCGTTGAACAGGCTCTCGCCCTCCAGCAGCCGCACGAGCTTGCGGGGCATGCCGACCCGGCGCGCGACGACGCTCGCCGCGACCGCGTCCGGCGGCGCGACCACCGCGCCGAGCGCGATCGCCGCCGCCAGCGGCAGCCCGGGGATCACGGCCCACGCGACCACGCCGACCCCGAGCGCGGTGAACACGACCAGGCCCACCGACAGCGTCGCGATCGGCCCGCGCAGCTTGCGGAACGCGACCAGCGACGTCTGGATCGACGCCGAGTACAGCAGTGGGGGCAGCAGCCCGATCAGCACGACCTCGGGGTCGAGCTGGTAGTCGGGCAAGCCGGGGACGAACGACGCCGCGACTCCCACGGCGACCAGACACAGGGGCGCCGACCAGTCCAGACGCCGCGCGATGACCGTGACGACGAGAACCGTCACGACCAACGCCACCAACTCCGCCGCGATGTGCACGGGGGTAATCATGACCCGGACGCGTCCGCGCGTGCTCGCGGGACACGGGACGGGGGTCCGGCGCGGTCACTAGGCTTGCCCGCGTGACGACGGTGCAGATCCGGGCCGGTGCGGTGCGTGGCGAAGTCCGTGGCTCGGTGGCGGTGTTCCTCGGCGTGCCCTACGCCGAACCTCCGGTGGGCGCGTTGCGCTTCCGCCCGCCGCGGCCGGTCGCGAGCTGGACCGGCGCCCGCGACGCGACGCGGTTCGCCGCTCGCGCGCCGCAGCCGGAGGTCACCGGGCGCGGCTTCACCGGCGACGAGGACTGCTTGTACGTCAACGTGTACGCGCCCGCCGCGCCGGGGCAGTACCCGGTGCTGGTGTGGATCCACGGCGGGGGCGGGGTGCTGGGCTCGCCGCACCAGTTCGACGCGTCGGCGTACGCGCGGCGCGGGGTCGTGGTGGTGACCGTCGGGTACCGCCTCGGCGTGCTGGGGATGCTGCGGCTGCCCGGCGTCTCCGATGGCAACCTCTCGCTGCACGACCAGGTGCTCGCGCTGGAGTGGGTGCGGGCCAACGTGGCCGCGTTCGGTGGCGATCCGGCTCGCGTGACGCTGGCCGGGCAGTCGAACGGCGGGCGCACGGTGGGCACGATCCTCGCGGTGCCGCGGGCGCGCGGGCTGTTCCACCAGGCGATCGTGCAGAGCGGCACGGGGGTGGGCTCGGTCGTGCACACCCCCGCGGAGAGCGAGGCCGTGGCGGACGCGGTGCTGGCCGACCTCGGCGTGGCCCCGGCGGAGCTCGCGACGCTGCCGGTGACGCGGATCCTCGAGGCGCAGCAACGCGTCGCGGCCGCCTCCGGCACGCTGGTCACCTACCGCGTCGTCGTCGACGGCGACCTGCTGCCACGCAGTCCCGGCGACGCCGTGGCCGCCGGTTCCGCGCGCGACGTCCGGTTGCTCACCGGGACGACGGCCGACGAGCAGGACCTGTTCTCGTGGTTGCAGAGCGGCAGCGCGAAGCTGCTCGGCACCGGCTCGACGATGCTCGACGAGGAGCGCATCGAAAAGGGCGTCTCGGCCTACCGCGCGCTGTTGCCGGACTGGCCGGAAGACAAGCTGCGCAACCGCGTGCGGACGGCCGGCGACTGGTGGCTGCCCGCGATCCGGCTGGCGGAGTCGCAGCACGCCGCGGGCGGCACCGCGTGGATGTACCGGCTCGACTGGCGGATCGCGCCGCGCGGGCGCGGTCTCGGCGCCGTGCACGGGCTCGACCTGCCGCTGGTGTTCGACGACATCGGCAACAAGAACTGGCGGTTCCTCTTCGCGCTGGCCAAGCCGGATCCCGCGCGGCTGCAGGCGATGGCGACCCAGATGTTCGACACGTGGGTGCGGTTCGTCGCGACCGGCGACCCGGGCTGGACGCCCTACAAACCGGGCGAGCGGATCACGCGCCTGTTCGACGACGTGAGCACCACGGTGTCCGATCCGGACGCCGGGCAGCGCCTGCTGTGGGACTCGTTCTGAGGGCCGCTCACAGCGCGCTGACGTACCACCACTGGCCGGCTTCGCGCACGAAGCGGCTGTTCTCGTGCAGCGTGTCGCCCTGACCGCGGTAGCGGTAGTGCGCGCGGAATTCGACGGTGCCCTCGTTCTGCAGCAGCCCGCCGCCGGTGCCGCCGAGGATTTCGAGGCCGGTCCACTCCTGCCCGTCCTCGAGCCGCAGTCGCTTCGGGCGCGTGTCCGGGTGCCAGGTGCTGAGCAGGTACGCGGGGTTCCCGACGGCGAAGGCGCTGTAGCGCGAGCGCATGAGCAGTTCGGCGGTGGGCGCGCTCTGGCCTCCGTCGTGGAACCGGCCGCAGCACTCGGCGTAGGGCTGGGGCAGGCCGCACGGGCAGCGGTCAGCCGCGGGCACGCTTGACCCCGGACTGGGCGGCTTCCTGCGCGCCCTTCACGGCGAGCCGGTCGGCGCGCTCGTTCTCGGGCAGCCCGGCGTGGCCCTTGACCCACAGCCATTCGACCTCGTGGCGCTCGCCCGCGGCGTCGAGGCGCTGCCACAGGTCCGCGTTTTTCACGGGCTGCTTCGCCTGGGTCTGCCAGCCGTTCTTCTTCCAGCGCGGCAGCCACTGTGTGACGCCGTTGCGCACGTAGGTGCTGTCGGTGTAGATCTTCACGACCGACGGGCGCTTGAGGCTCTCCAGCGCCTGGATCGGCGCCATGAGCTCCATGCGGTTGTTGGTGGTCACCGTCGTCTCGCCGCCGTAGAGCTCGCGCTCGTGGCGGCCGTAGCGCAGGAAGGCACCCCACCCGCCGGGGCCGGGATTGCCGCTGCACGCTCCGTCGGTGTAGATCTCCACGGCCTGTTCGCTCACGCGGTGACCCTACCGAGGTGGTCAGTAGAAGTGGCGGAGGCTCGGCCAGAGCACCGACCACGGCGCGGTGGTGCCGGTGCAGAGGGAGACGGGCGTGCCTTGCTCGTCGTTGTCGACGCCGGTGTCCTGCGTCGCGACGACGCGGCAGCCGGTGAACGCGCGGGCCGGCCGGTCGAACTCGCCGACCAGCACCACGGGGCCGTCGAGCCGGTCGGGCGGCGGGCCCCAGTCGGCGTAGGACATGTGGCCGGAGTACGGCGCGGGCAGTCCGTCGTCCGCGGCGAAGTGTTCGATGGCGCCGGCTTCGCCGTAGTTGCTGGTGAAGATGACGGCGCCGGCGCGGTCGTCACCGGGAAGCTGCCGCCAGACGCCGGCGACGGTCGTGACGAAGCCCGGCCAGCCCACCTGCTCGCCCTGTTCCTTGTTGAGCGCGAGCACCGGGCCGAGTGCCTGCGTGGGCAGGATCGGTAGACCGACCACGAGCGACACGACCGCGCCGAGTGCCGCGGCGACGAGCCACCACCGCCGGGCCCGGCGGCGCGCGAACCAGTCGAGCGCGGGCTGCACCCCCGCGGCGGTGAGGACCAGCAGCAGCGGCAGCGAGTAGTACGGCTTGCCGCCGGCGACGACCAGGAGCACGCACAGCACGGGGTAGCTGAGGGCGATCGCGCGCAGCCGCGGTGTTTTCCACAGCCGCACGATCCCGGCCACCCACACCGGTACGAGCACCGGTGAGAGGTAGGCGAGCTGCAGCGGCACGAACGTCAGCCGGTTCTCGACGCCGTCGTCCTCGCTGATCCCGCCGGCGACGGTGAACATCGGGAAGCCGTGGCGCGCCTCCCAGACCAGCACGGGCGACACCAGCGCCAGCGCGAGCGCGACTCCCGCGAGCAGCCACCAGGTGCGGAAGATCCGCCGCGGGCCCGCGATGAGGACGGCGATCCCGAGCGCGGCGAGCAGCAGCGGCACCAGCCACTTGTTCAGCAGCGCCACGCCGGTGGTCGCGCCGACGGCGAGCCACCACCGGTTGTCGCCGGAGCGCAGGAGCTTGATCGCGAACAGGCTCAGCACCGACCAGAGCAGCATGTCGATCGTGGTCGTGGACAGCATGTGCGAGACGACGAGGACGTAGCCGGACAGCGCGGTCACCGCGGCCGTCACGACCTGCGCGGCGTACCCGCCGTCGAGCTCCCGCGCGACGAGCGCCAGCACCACCACGGTCGCCACCCCGGCCGCGGTCGCGACCACCCGCAGGCCGGCCGGGGTCTCGCCGAACAAGGTCGTCGCGAGCCGCGCCAGCGCGGGCGTCAGCGGCGGCTGGTCGACGTAACCCCAGGCGAGCCGTTTGCCGGCCGCGACGTAGTAGAACTCGTCGCGGTGGAAGCCGTAGGCCCCGGACAGCACCGTGAGCACCACGGCCTGCACGAGCGCCACGACGGCGACCCCGCCGCTCGCGAACGGCGTTCTTCGTGCGGTCGTCTCGGTTGCGGTTTCCCCCATCGCGCCCTCCCCAGAGAAGGCGGATAGTACTGCGGGCGGGGCGCCGAGGGCAGGGGAAACTTCTTCACGACTGCGTTGCATTCGCATCGTGGGACGCGGGAAACATCATCCGCGTCGCGGCGTTGACCACCGGCAGAAGGACTTCGCGACGGAAGGACGGGCATGACCGCGAGCACGCAGGACTTCACCCGGGCCTGGGAAGACTGGAAGGCCGACCGCGAGAAGGAGCTGGCCGCGCCGCACGGCTGGCTCGCGATCATCTCCCTCGACTGGCTGGACGAGCAGCCGCGGGAGTACCCGGGCGTACCCGGGAAGTGGTGGCAGGACGAGGAAGCCGCGTACGTGGACCCGGCCGGGGCCGACCTCGAGTACGAGGGCGAACCCGTGACCGGCGTGCGGCGGTTCGAGCTCGTCAACAGCGGGCCGACCGTGCGCGTCGTCGCCGGGGCGGTCGAGGTCGAGGTCGCGCGGCGGACCGGCTACCTGCTCCGCGTGCACGACCCCGAGGCACCGGTGCTGAAAAACTTCCGCGGGATCCCGGCGTACGCCCCTGACGAACAGTGGGTGGTCGACGGCCGGTTCGAACCGTTCGCCGAACCGCGGCCGGTCACGGTCGGCGCGGTGGTCGAGGGCCTGTCGCACGTGTACACCGCGCCCGGTGTCGTCCGGTTCACCCACGACGGCACCGAGCACGCGCTGACGGCGTTCGCCAAACCCGACGGCGCGCTGATGGTGCTGTTCGCCGACGCCACCAGCGGGGTCACGACCTACGCCGCCAACCGCTCGCTGCAGCTGGGCAAACCCGACGACCGGGGGCGCGTCCGCCTCGACTTCACGCGCGCGGTGAACCTGCCGTGCGCGTTCATCGACTTCGCGACGTGCCCCCTGCCGCCCGAGGGCAACCGGCTCCCGTTCGCCGTGGAAGCGGGGGAGAAGCTGCCCTACGAGCGGCAGGGCTGAGGCCGCAGCGCCGTCACTCGCCGCGGAACTCCGGGCGGCGCTTCGCCCGGAACGCGGCGACGCCCTCGGCGAAGTCCTTCGTGCCGAAGAGCGCGGACTGGCCTTCGCGCTCCACGGCGAACGCGCCGTCCAGCTGAGCCAGCGACGCGGCGGCCAGGGCCCGTTTCGTCTGCGCGTACGCGACGGTCGGGCCCTCGGCCAGCTTCGTCGTGAGCCGGCTGATCTCGCCGTCGAACTCGTCGTCGGGCACGACGTGCGAGATCAGGCCCCACTCGAGGGCTTGCGGTGCCGGAACGCGCTCGGCGAGCAACGCCATCCGGGCGGCTCGCGCGCGGCCGATCGCGGCCGGCACCAGCGCGGTGGACCCGCCGTCGGGCATCAGGCCGACGTTCGCGAACGCCAGCAGGAAGTAGGCCGACTCGCGGGCGACGGTGAGGTCCGCGGCGAGCGCGAACGAGCACCCGACACCGACCGCGGGCCCGTTCACCGCCGCCAGCACCGGTTTCGGGATCGCGCGCAGCAGCCCGGTGAGCCGGTTGGCCGCGTCGATCGTGCCGGTGTCCGGGTCGGCTTCGAGGTCGCGGCCGGCCAGGTCGGCGCCGGCGCAGAAAGCCCGCCCGGCGCCCGTCAGCACGACGACGCGGACGCCGTCATCGGCCACGGCCGCCTCGACCGCGTCGCTCGCGCGCACGAGCATCGCGGTGGTCAGGGCGTTGAGCTGATCGGGCCGGTCGAAGGTGATCCGCAGCGCGGCACCGTCGTGGTCGATCCGCACCGGCGGTTCGGTTGACACGGTCGGGGTCCTCCTCGGCGAGTCGGGTCGGTCGGGTGGTTCAGGCGAGTCCGGCGTGCCGGCTGACGTACGCGCGGGCGCGCGCCGGGTCGTAGGTGCGCGCGATCTGCAGCTTCTCCGCCTCCAGCGAACCTTCCGCGTGCGTGGCGAGCACGGCCTGGTAACCACCGTAGTCGCGCGCGGTGAGGTCGGCGATCAGGTTGAGCAACCGCAGCCGCGGTTCGGCCGGCACTGCCGCGGCGTAGTACTTCTCCAGCACCGCGCGGATTTCCGGGTTCGCCCAGTCCTCACCGCCGGGGCCGGTCGCGAGCAGGCCGCCCGCCAGGTCCATCAGCTTCGCCGTCGCGTCGTGGAACCCGTGCGCGAAGGTGTACTTGGCCGTGTTGACCGCGACGGGGTCGGGCTGCTGGATGCCGCGTGTTCCCGGGCGCGACCGCAGTGCCGCCAGTTCGGCCAGCCCGCGCACGGTTTCCGCGTACGCGATGAGCTGCGTGATCTTGTCCTTCACGTGCCCGGCGCGCGCGATCCCGTTGTACTCCGCGATCAGCGACGCCGACCCGACCAGCAGATCGAGCAGCGGCAGCTTGTAGTTGATCGCAGTGAACCGGTGGTAGTCCACGAACGCCAGCGCCAGCGGCCCGGCGAGCTCGGGGCGCCGGTTGAGGAACACGCGGTCCTTCGGCACGCGCACGTCGTCGAAGACCGTGAGGCTTTCGAGCATCTTGTGCTGCGACGAAAGGGGGAAGTCGAACGGGTCGCGCTCGCCCGCGAGGTAGGGCGACACGTAGATGTTCAGGCCCGGCGTGTCCACGGGGATCGCGAACGACACCGCGTAGTCCGCGTCCTGCGGGCCCATCGCGCGCGTCGGCAGCACCACGAGTTCGTCGGCGTTCGCGGAGTACGACGTGTGGCACTTCGCGCCGCGCACGGTGATCGAATCGGCGTCCTCGCCGACGATCCGCAAGTACAGGTCCGGATCCGCCTGCTGGTGTGGCGCGAGCGCGCGGTCGCCCTTCACGTCCGTCTGCGCGACTGCGAGCGCCAGGTCGTCGCGGCACACGCGCTCGTGGAACGCCTCGGCGCGCGCCAGCTCCTCGCCTTCGAGCGTGCGCAGCAGCGCGAACATCGCGTCGCTGCCCACCTCCTTGAGCACGATGATCCCGCCGCCCAGCCGCGACACGGCCTCGATCAGCTCACCGCGCGCCCGCAGCTGCTCGGCCGAGCGCGGCACGCGGTAGAACGCCGAGTACGGTTCGGCGCCGCCCGCCACCGCCAGCTCCGGCCGCGCCTGCGCGATGTCGTAGCAGTGCGCCGAGTGGTCGACGGCCAGCGTCAGCTCCGGGTGGTCGGCCACGCTGCCGATCCGCTGCCCGCGGTAGAACACGCGGCGGCCGTCCCGCAGCCCGTCCCGGTACTCCTTCGCCGTGCGCAAACCCATGTGTCGTCTGCTTTCTCGTGGGAAACGGTTATCTAACGATCGCTAAGTGCGCGGGACGATGTCAAGCGCGCCGGCGAGAGATGGGTCACTGGATATCTAACGATCGCTAAGCTACGGTCGCGGCGTCGAGCCGAACCGCCGGGCCGGCCTGAGGAGGACTTCGGATGGACATCACGAACGCGGTCGCGCTGGTCACCGGCGGCGCGTCGGGGCTGGGTCTGGCCACCGCGCGGGAGCTGCACGAGCGCGGCGCGAAGGTGGTCGTGGTCGATCTGCCCACTTCGGACGGTGCCGCGATCGCCGAAGGGCTCGGCGGGGCGTTCGCGCCGGCCGACGTGACCGATGAGGACGCGGTGCGCGCGGCGCTCGACACCGCCGCGTCGCTGGGCGAGCTGCGGATCGTGGTCAACTGCGCCGGCATCGGCAACGCGATCAAGACCGTGGGCAAGCAGGGCGCGTTCCCGCTGGAGGCGTTCACGAAGGTCGTGTCGGTCAACCTGATCGGCACGTTCAACGTGCTCCGCCTCGCCGCCGGGCGCATCGCCCAGTCCGACGTCGTGGGGGAGGAACGCGGCGTGGTGATCAACACCGCGTCGGTGGCGGCTTTCGACGGCCAGGTCGGGCAGGCGGCGTACTCGGCGTCGAAAGGCGGGATCGTCGGCATGACGCTGCCGATCGCGCGGGATCTGGCGAGCCTGAAGATCCGCGTGATGACGATCGCCCCGGGCCTGTTCCACACGCCGCTGTTCGCGACGCTGCCGGACGAGGCCATCGCATCGCTGGGTGCCCAGGTGCCGCACCCGGCGCGGCTGGGCGACCCCGCGGAGTACGCGGCGCTGGCCTGCCACATCGTGGAGAACCCGATGCTCAACGGCGAGACCATCCGGCTCGACGGCGCCATCCGCATGGCCCCGCGCTGAGCCTAGACTCGGCGGACAAAGTTCCGGACTCGATGGGTGGATCATGGCGCGTGCGCGGACGGCGGTGGCTCCGGCGGCGGAGGAGGCCGCGGGCTCCGGGGCCGGCGGTGACTGGCGGCGCTACGACGAGCTGGAACTGACGCCGTTGCTCGCCGCCGCCCTCGACGCGTTCTACGAGCACGGTTTCCACGGCACGAGCGTGCGCGACATCGTCCGCCGGGTCGGGCAGACCGTACCTTCGCTGTACTACCACCACGACAGCAAGGAAGGCGCGTTCGCCGCGCTGCTCGACCTCGGCACGGGGGAGGCCGTCCGGCGCGTCGTCGCCGCGGCCGCCGACGCTTCGGGTCCGCGCGACAAGCTCGTGAACGTCATCGAGGCCGTGGTGCTGCACATGACCCACCGCACGCGCCTGGCCGCGCTGGATCTGGAGCTGCGGCACCTCTCGCCGGAGAGCCGCAAGCGCTACGCCGCGCGCCGCAAGGAGATCGAGACGGTGCTGACCACCGTCCTCGAAGACGGCGTGCGCGAAGGCGTGTTCACGGTGTCGCACCCCGACGAGACGGTGCGGGCCCTGCTGGGCATGTGCCAGTCCATCGCGCGCTGGTACCAGCCCGGCGGCGCGCTGCGGCCCGAGGAATTGGCCGCCCGCTACGTGGAACTCGCACTGCGGACCGTCGCCGCGCAGCCGCCGCGGCGGGCGCGGGCCCAGCGCAAACGCTGACGCGTCACGGGCGCGGCGCCGGCTCCAGGTAGAGCGTGCGCCAGATGACCTCGGTCATCGAGTCGGCCAGCGCGCAGTCCTCGGACTCCGAGGTGAAGCGCAACGTCTGGTGGCACGTGCGTTCCACCATCCACGTGAGCGCGGAAGCCGTGGGGCGCACGGGCATCGCGGTGATCGTGCCCGCGGCCTGCCCGCGGTCGATGATTGCGGCGATGGCGTCGGCGATGCCCTCCATGATGCCGCGGTAGAGCTCGTCGACCTCCGAGTCGTAGGCGGCCATCTCGATCACGGCGTAGAGCACCGAGCGGTGGCGGCGGTAGCGCGCGATGATCTCCGTGAGCGACGCCCGCAGGTCCTCCGGGTTCCGCGCGTCCGCCGCGTCCCACCAGTGCCGCGCGGCCTCGGTGAGGTCGGCGAACACGTGCTGCGCGAACAGCCGCAGCAGCTGGCCCTTGTCCTCGAAGTAGACGTAGAACGTGGCGCGCGAGACGCCGGCTTCGGACGCCAGCCGGTCGACGCTCAGCTCGGTGAACGTGAGTCCCTCGCCCATGAGGCGCTCGGTGGCCTCCAGCAGCTGGCCGCCGAGCGACTCCCGGCGCTGCTGCTTCCGCGCGGTCTGGGGCTTGCGGGTCACCGACGGCATCCGGCCTCCTCGTCTTGTCTCCCAACCCTACCGGCTCGACGCCCACCTTGACTGGACAGTAAATCTAGACATACTGTCTTGACAATGTGTGAGCTGGACCATACGCTGAGGTTAGCGAACGCTAGATAGTTCTCCGAGGTCACAGCCGACCGGTTCGGGCGCGAATTGGCGCACCCGGTCGAAGTCCGTCCGGTTCCCGTCCAGGAGCGCCCATGTACCCCGGTGTCCACGCCGAGCAGTTCCCCGACAAGCCCGCCGTCGTCGTGGCCGGCGGCGAGGTGCTCACGTACGGGCAGCTCGAGGAGCGCTCGGCGCGGCTGGCGCGCTTCCTCCACGACGCGGGCCTGCGCCGCGGCGACCACCTCGCGGTGCTCTCGGGCAACGACCCGAAGGTGTTCGAGGTCTACTGGGCCGCGCTGCGCTCGGGGCTGTACGTCACGGCCGTGAACCGGCACCTGGCGCCGGCCGAGGTCGCCTACGTCGTCGACGACTGCGGGGCCCAGGCCCTGATCGTGTCCGCCGGGCTCGCCGACGTCGCCGAAGCGGTCGTCGCGGATACGCCGAACGTGCGGATCCGCCTGGCGTACCGGGGATCCGTGCCCGGCTACGGGTCCTACGAGGACGCGCTGGCGAGCTCTTCGCCCGAACCGCTGCCGCGGCAGCCGCGCGGCATGGACATGCTCTACTCGTCCGGCACCACCGGCAGGCCCAAGGGGATCAAGCCGCCGCTGCCGGACCGCAGCGTCGACGAGCCCGGAGACGTCTACACCGCCGCTTTCGGTCCCCTGTACGGATTCGGGCCCGACACCGTGTACCTCTCGCCCGCGCCGGTGTACCACGCGGCGCCGCTGCGCTTCGGCGGTGTCGTGCAAGCCTTGGGCGGCACGGTGGTGCTGATGGAGAAGTTCGACGCCGAGCAAGCGCTTTCCGCGATCGAGACCCACCGCGTGACGCACAGCCAGTGGGTGCCGACGATGTTCGTGCGCATGCTCAAGCTGCCCGCCGGGATCCGCGCCGAGTACGACCTGTCGAGCCAGCGCGTGGCGGTGCACGCCGCGGCGCCGTGCCCGATCGACGTCAAGCGGGCCATGATCGACTGGTGGGGCCCGATCCTGCACGAGTACTACTCGTCCACCGAGGGCAGCGGGATCACGTTCATCGACAGCGAGCAGTGGCTGGCCAAGCCCGGTTCGGTCGGCCGCGCCGGGATCGGTGTCATCCGGATCTGCGGCGAGCACGGTGAAGAACTGCCGGCGGGCGAGACCGGCACCGTCTACTTCGAACGCGACGCCATGCCGTTCTCCTACCACAACGACCCCGCCAAGACCGCCGAGGCGCAGCACCCGGCGCACCCGGCGTGGACCACGACGGGCGACATCGGTCACGTCGACGAGGACGGCTACCTCTTCCTCACCGACCGCAAGGCGTTCATGATCATCTCCGGCGGCGTGAACATCTACCCGCAGGAGATCGAGAACGCGCTGGCCCTGCACCCGAAGGTGCTCGACGTCGCGGTGGTCGGCGTGCCCGACCCGGAGATGGGGGAGTCGGTGCGGGCGTTCGTCGAGCCGGCGGGTGAGGTCACGCCCGGGCTCGCCGACGAGCTGCGCGGCTATCTGCGCGAGCGCATCGCGCACTACAAGGTGCCGAAGGGGTTCACGTTCGTGGCCCGGCTGCCGCGCGCACCCACGGGGAAGCTCGTCAAGGGCGAGCTCACCCGCTGATCGGAGTCCACTTCGGACCCACCACATCGGACACCACACGACTGAGCACCTGACCGACTGAGCACCTCACCGATCCAGCACCTCACCGATTCAGCGAGGAGTGGCGAGACCATGCAGATCAAGGCCGCGGTGCTGCGCGCCGCCGACGGGCCCTACCGCATCGAGGACGTCGAGCTGCCCGCCCCGCGCTCGGACCAGATCCTCGTGCGCATCGCGGGCGCCGGTCTGTGCCACACGGACCTGCTGCCGCGTGCGCCGGGCTTCCTCGCCGCCCCGCCGATCATCACCGGCCACGAAGGCTCGGGCGTCGTGGAAGCCGTCGGCGCCGACGTGACCGGCCTGGTGCCGGGTGACCACGTCGTGCTGTCGTTCGACTCCTGCGGCCGCTGCGCCACCTGCCTCGGCGGGCACCCCGCGTACTGCGAAACGTTCTTCCCGCGCAACCTCACCGGCCACGACCCCGACGGTGAGCAGCCGGTGCTCGACGCGAGCGGCGCCGCGATCGCCGCCCGCTGGTTCGGGCAATCTTCGTTCGCGTCGCACTCGGTCGTCGCCGCGCGCAACGCCGTGAAGGTCGACCCGGATTTGCCGCTGGAGCTGCTCGGCCCGCTCGGCTGCGGCATCCAGACCGGTGCCGCGTCCGTGTTCACGGCGCTCGGCGTCGAAGCCGGCACCAGCTTCGCCGTGTTCGGCGCGGGCGGCGTCGGGCTGGCCGCGGTGATGGCCGCACGCGTCGCCGGGGCCACGCGGATCGTGGCCGTGGACCTCAACCCGAAGCGCCTGGAACTGGCGAAGGAACTCGGCGCCACGCACACGATCGACGGCGCCGCCCCGGATCTGGTCGAGCAGCTGCTGGCGGCGACCGGCGGCGCGCAGTACACGTTGGACACCACGGGCGTGCCGTCGGTGATCACCACCGCCATCGCCGTCCTGCGGCCGACGGGCACCTGCGGGCTCGTCGGCGTGCAGCAGGGCGACCTGGTGCTCGACCCGGCCGCCCTCGCGGTGGGCCGGACCGTGACGGGGATCCTCGAGGGCGACGCCGTGCCGCAGGTGACGATCCCGCGGCTGATCGAGCTGTGGCGCCAGGGCCGGTTCCCGTTCGACCGGCTGGTGGAGACGTTCCCGTTCGAGGAGATCAACGAAGCCGAGCAGGCGAGCGTCAAGGGCGAGGTCGTGAAACCCGTCCTGCTGCCGGCCGCGCGGAAGGAGTGAGCACGTGAAGATCGTGGTGGACCGCGCCCGCTGCACCGGGCTGGGCATCTGCGAGTCGTTCGCGCCCGAGGTGTTCGAAGTGGACGACAACGGTGATCTCGTCCTCTCCACCGAGACCGTGCCCGAGGGGCTGCTGTCCGAAGTGGAGCAAGCCGTGAGCGGCTGTCCGACCGAAGCGCTGAGGCTCGAAAAGTGAGGGGGCTCGCACAGTGAGCGGTCTCGTGGTGGTCGGCGCGTCGCTGGCCGGGTTGCGCGCGGTGGAGGGCGCGCGCAAGGCCGGGTACCGCGGGTCCGTCACGCTGGTCGGCGCCGAGGAGCACCTGCCCTACGACCGGCCGCCGCTGTCGAAGGCGTTCCTCGACGGCCCAGCCGAGGCGCCGGTGTTCCGGCAGGAATCCGTGCTGTGCGACGAGCTCGGGGTCGAGCTCGTACTGGGCACCCGGGCGCACGCGCTCGACCCGGCGCAGCGCTCGGTGCACGTCGGCGACCGCGAGATCCCGTACGAGGGCCTGGTGATCGCCACCGGCGCCACCGCCCGGACGTTCCCGGGGTCGGCGCACCTCGCGGGCGTGCACACGCTGCGCACCCTCGAAGACGCCCGCGCCGTGCGCGCTGCCCTGGACGCCGGTGCCCGCACGGTCGTGATCGGCGCCGGGTTCATCGGCTCGGAAGTCGCGTCGGCCGCGCGCAAACGCGGTCTGCCGGTGACCGTCGTCGAAGCCGCGCCGACGCCGCTGATGCGGGCGATCGGCGCGATGGGGGAGCCGTGCTCGGCGTTGCACCGCGCGAACGGCACCGACCTGCGCTGCGGGATCGCGGTCACCGGCGTGGAGGGGAACGGCCGCGTCGAGCGCGTCCGGCTGGCTGACGACACGGTGCTGGACGCCGGCCTCGTCGTGGTCGGCGCGGGTGCGGTCCCGGCGACCGAGTGGCTCGCGGGTTCGGGTGTCACGCTCGAAGACGGCGTGGTGTGCGACGAAACGCTCGCGACGGGCCTGCCCGGGGTGTACGCCGCCGGCGACGTCGCGAGGTGGCACAACCCGGTGTTCGGCCGGGGCATGCGCCTGGAGCACTGGAGCAGCGCCGCGGAGCAGGGGGCCGCGGCGGGTGCCGCGGCGGCCGTGCCCGGGTCGGCCGAGCCGTACGAGACCGTGCCCTACTTCTGGTCCGACTGGTACGACACCCGCATCCAGTTCGCCGGGGTGCCCGGGGCCGACGAGATCCGCGTGGCGCAGGGCGATCCGGACGAGGGCCGGTTCGTGGCGCTCTACCGCTCGGGTGCTCGCCTCACCGGTGTCCTCGCGGTGAACAAACCGCGGGAGATCATGAAGTTCCGGGCCTTGATCGCGCGCCGCACCGGCTGGTCCGGCGCTCTGGAGTTCGCCGCCCGGCGGCGAGAGCTCGTGTCCGAAGGAGCACGCTGATGCACGAACACGAAACCCTGTACCTCGACGGCCGGTGGGTGCGCCCGGCCGCGGGCGCCGCGCTCGCGGTGGTGTCCCCGGACACCGAGGAGCGGATCGGCACCGTGCCGCTCGCGGGGGAGTCCGAAGTGGACTCAGCGGTCGCGGCGGCCGGCCGCGCCCTGCACGCCCCGGAATGGGCCGGGCTCTCGCCCGAGCAGCGGTCCGGCCTGCTCCTGGCGTTCGCCGCGGAGCTGGAGAAGAACGCCGCCGAGCGCGCGACGCTCACGACGATCCAGAACGGCATGCCGATCGCCCTCGCGACGGCGGCCGAGGGCGCGGGACCGGTCGGGATCCTGCAGTACTACGCGATGCTCGCCGCCCAACCCGCCGAGGAGCGGCGGCCCCGGCCCGACGGCCGCGGCGTCACGGTGGTGCGCAAGGAACCCGTGGGCGTCGTCGCGATCGTGGTGCCGTGGAACTTCCCGCAGGTGCTCACGATGTTCAAGCTCGCGCCCGCGCTGGCCGCCGGCTGCACCGTGGTGCTCAAACCGTCGCCGGAGACCACTTTGGACGCGCTGGAGCTGGCGGCCACGGCCGACCGCGCGGGCCTGCCGCCGGGTGTGCTCAACGTCGTCACGGGCGGTGCGGACCTCGGCGCGTACCTCGTGGCGCACCCGGGTGTGCAGAAGGTCGCATTCACCGGGTCCACGGCCGCGGGCCGGCAGATCGGTGAAGTGTGCGGGCGGCTGCTGCGCCCGGTCACGCTGGAGCTCGGCGGCAAGTCCGCGGCGATCGTGCTCGACGACGCCGACCTCGCCACCACCGTCGAGGGCCTGGCGACGGCCGGCCTGCTCAACACCGGCCAGACCTGCTACCTCTCCACCCGCATCCTCGCGCCGCGGTCACGCCACGACGAGGTGGTCGCCGCCGTCGCCGGGCTTGCGTCGGCCCTCACGATCGGTGATCCCCTCGACCCCGGCACGCACGTCGGGCCGCTCGTGAGTGAACGGCAGCGGGAGAAGGTCGAGCAGTACGTGGCGCTGGGCAAGGACGCCGGCGCGACGCTGGCGGCCGGCGGTGGCCGGCCCGACCGCGACCGCGGCTGGTACGTGCAGCCGACCGTGTTCGGCGGCGTCGACAACGGCAGCCGGCTCGCGCGAGAGGAGATCTTCGGCCCGGTGCTGGCGGTGATCCCGTACGACGGCGTCGACGAAGCCGTCGCGCTCGCCAACGACTCCGACTACGGCCTCGGCGGCACCATCTGGACCACCGACGTCGAGAAGGGCCTCGACGTGGCCCGCCGCGTGGAGACCGGCAGCGTCGGCGTGAACTTCTACGACCTCGACGTGAACGCGCCGTTCGGCGGCGTGAAGGCCAGCGGCGTCGGGCGCGAGCTCGGCCCCGAAGGGCTGGCCGCCTACCAGCAGCTCAAGTCCATCTACCTGGGACAGGAGGTCCCCGCATGACCGCCATCGTGACGCCGCGGCGCGACTACGACGAGATCGACCTGTCGTCGCGGGCCTTCTGGGCGACCCGCGCGGCCGACCGCGAGCGTTCGTTCGCCGAGCTGCGGGGAGCGCGCCCGGTGTCCTGGCACCGCCCGGTCGAGGACGCGCTGCTGGAGGACCCCGAGGACCCCGGGTACTGGGCCGTGGTGCGCCACGCCGACATCGTCGAGGTGAGCCGCCGCAGCGACGTGTTCGTCTCGGGCCGGGGCGTGATGTTCGAGAACATCCCCGAGGAGATGCTCGAGGCGTCGCAGTCGTTCCTCGCGATGGACGCGCCGCGGCACACGAAGATCCGCAAGCTCGTGAGCGCCGCGTTCACGCCGAAGCAGGTGCGGCGCATCGAGGAGCAGATCAAGGCGAACGCGCGGGACATCGTCCGCGAGCTCGCGGAAGCGGGCAGCGGCGCGGACTTCGTGAAGCAGTGCTCGGGCCAGCTGCCGATCCGCACGCTGTCGGACATGGTCGGCATCCCGGAGGCCGACCGCGAGCGGGTGGCGCACGCGGCCGACGCGTCCGTGTCGTGGGCCGACCCGGTGTACCTGGCCGGGCGGGATCCGATCGAGATGATCTTCGAAGCTCAGATGACGCTGCACGCCGTGGCGTTCGAGATGGCCGAGCACCGGCGCGCGCACCCCGGCGAAGACCTCATGACCAACCTCGTGCAGGCCGAAGTGGACGGTGAGCGCCTCACCGACGAGGAGATCGCGGCGTTCTTCGTGCTGCTGTCGGTGGCGGGCAACGACACCACACGCCAGACCACCAGCCACACGCTGAAGGCGCTCACCGACTTCCCGGAGCAGCGCGAGTGGCTGATGGCCGACTTCGACGGCCGCATCGGCTCCGCGCTCGAGGAGTTCGTGCGCTGGGCCTCGCCGGTCATGACCTTCCGGCGCACCGCCGTCACCGGCTTCGAGCTCGGTGGCCAGCAGATCGGCGCGGGGGACAAGGTCGTGATGTTCTACGCGTCCGGCAACTTCGACCCTGCCGTGTTCGCCGAACCGGGCCGGTTCGACCTGAGCCGCAGCCCCAACCCGCACCTGGCCTTCGGCGGCGGGGGCTCGCACTTCTGCCTCGGCAACCAGGTCGCCAAGGCCCAGTTGCGCGCCCTGTTCGGCGAGCTGCTGCACACGCTGCCCGGCATCACCGCCGGTGAACCCGACTACCTGGCCGGCAACTTCGTGCACGCCGTGCGCGCGATGCCCTGCCACTTCTGACCCGCAGTCCCCGCCAGCCCGCCCGAACGGATCGGAGACCAGCCATGCCCGCGTTCAGCAAACCCGAAGAGATCTACCACTACATCGGCGGCATCTTCGAAACCGCGTTCGCCGACGCCGACCTCGCCGACAAGCTCACCGGCACGGGCCTCGTGCTGAAGATGGTGTGCAGCAACCCGGAGTCGGCGTTGCTCATCGACACGCAGAACCGCCGCGTGGTCGGCGACGCCTTCGACGCCCCGGCCGACGCGACCATGACCATGGACAGCGAGGTCGCCAACGGCTACTGGCAGGGCAAGGTCAACCTCACGTTCGCCATGGCCCGCGGCAAGGTCAAGGTGGACGGCCCCGTCGCCAAACTGATCAAGCTCGCGCCCCTGTCGAAGAAGCTCTTCCCCGTCTACGTCGAACGGCTGCGCGCGGACGGGCGCGACGACCTGATCCTCACCTGAGCCGCGGTCGGCCTCAGGCCCACCCGGTCGCTTCCGCACCACCGGCACCGAGGACACCAGCGGCCACGCCCCGGCCTTCACCGGCCGGACGACCGGCGGCAGCACTGACATCGCCGCCGTGGCCGTGATGGAGAAGCCCCTTCCCGGGGCGGTCGGAACAGCCCCGGCCGCCCCGGGAAGGGCCCAGGCTCACCAGCCGCGTTCGCGCCACTGGGCGAGCTTCGGGCGTTCGGCCCCCAGCGTCGAGTCGTCGCCGTGGCCGGGGTAGAACCACGTGTCGTCCGGCAGTTCGCCGAAGACGCGCGATTCCACGTCGTCCAGGAGGGACGCGAAGTCCTCCGGCGACGTCGTGCGGCCGACGCCACCGGGGAAGAGCGAGTCGCCCGTGAAGAGGTGGGGGTGGCCGGTGGGGTCGCGGTACAGGAGGGCGATGGAGCCCGGCGTGTGGCCGCGCAGGTGGATCACCTCGAGGGTGACCTGGCCCACCTGCAGGGTGTCCCCGTGTTCGACCAGGAAGTCCGGCGGCACGGGCAGCGGCGCGGCGTCCAGCGGGTGCGCCGCGGTGTTCGCGCCGTTCGCGCCCGCCACGGCGCCCAGGGCCTGCCAGTGGTCCTGGTGCTGGTGCGTGGTCACGACGGTGCGCAGCGCCGGCCGGTCGGGGCCGTGGCCGATGAGGTCGGAGATGCGCTCCGGATCGTTGGCGGCGTCGATCAGCAGCGCCTCGTTGTCGGCGCGGCAGACCAGCAGGTACGCGTTGTTGTCCATCGGCCCCACGGAGAGCTTGGTGATGGTCAGCGCGTCCAGCGTGCGGCGGGCGGCGTCGCCGCCCGGTTCGACGTGCCCGGTGTAGGTGTCGGCGATGTTCACGACCTCACGGTAGCCGGGGGTGCGCGGTCTGTCCCACCCGCACACGCGGGCTCGGCGCGACCAGCCGGGCGACCGCGGGGAACCAGTGCCGGACACACCGCACCGCAGCACCCGGCGGAGCAGCTGGGACCTCCTGCGCGTCGTCGCGATCGTGGCCGTCGTGCCGGGGCACGTGACGCACCAGGGCGCGCTGCGGCACGGCGAACCGACTGGCTACCCGCGGCGCTGTGCGCACCGATCGAGTGACGATCTGGCTCGTCCGGGTGTTGATGGTCGCACCGGCGGTGGTCCGGTTCGGCTTCTTCGAACCGGGCCGCACGCCGATCCAGGTCGTCGACGTCTTCGTCGGGCTCGGGCTGCAGCGCACCCGCCTGTTCGCGATGGGCATCGCGCTGTGGCCGTGGAGCCGCCGGAGTAGCCGACGTCTCCCTTCGTGGCACGTCGCTCTGCTGGTCGCGGCCTGTATCGTGGTACCGGACCTGCACGTCTTCCCCTTCCACCGGGCGACGCCGCTCGACCCCGCGCGCTGGCCGTTCACGATCGGCTTCGCCGTGCTGCTGCTGGTGAGCTGCCTCGCGGCGTGCGGCCCCGACCGGCGGTTCCCCGGCCCTCGCGCGGGTCGCCCCGGCGATCACCCGGCTCGCGGGGATCTCGTATGGTCTCTACCTGGCGCACCGGGAACTGGGCTACGTCCTGGCGCGCGCCCTGCTGGACCTCGGCGTCCCCGGCTGGCCGCGGCTCCCCGCGGGGCCGGCCGCCGGGTGGCGCAAGCAGGTCCGGGACCCGGAAAACCCCAGGTCGAAAACGCGGTGCCCGTTTCTGTCGGTGGCCCGTCCTAGCATGGACGCGGCCGCCCGTGCAGGGACTTTCCACCGGGCCGGCCTCCGAGCCGACAGTGAAGACATTGATGTGAAGGGACGTGGGCGTGGCTGATCGCCTCGTTGTTCGCGGTGCCCGCGAGCACAACCTCCGCGGTGTGGATCTCGACCTGCCCCGCGACAGCCTGATCGTGTTCACGGGCCTGTCCGGATCGGGCAAGTCGAGCCTCGCCTTCGACACCATCTTCGCCGAGGGCCAGCGCCGCTACGTCGAGTCGTTGTCGGCCTACGCGCGGCAGTTCCTCGGGCAGATGGACAAGCCCGACGTCGACTTCATCGAGGGCCTCTCGCCCGCGGTGTCGATCGACCAGAAGTCCACCTCGCGCAACCCGCGCTCGACCGTGGGCACGATCACCGAGGTCTACGACTACCTGCGGCTGCTCTACGCCCGCGCGGGCAAAGCGCACTGCCCGAAGTGCGGTGAGCTGATCAGCAAGCAGACGCCGCAGCAGATCGTCGACCAGGTGCTCGAGATGGAAGAGGGCACGCGGTTCCAGGTGCTGGCGCCGGTCGTGCGCGGGCGCAAGGGCGAGTACCTCGACCTGTTCCAGAACCTGCAGCAGCAGGGGTACGCGCGCGTGGTCGTCGACGGCAAGGTGCACCCGCTCACCGACCCGCCGAAGCTGAAGAAGCAGGAGAAGCACCAGATCGGGGTGGTCATCGACCGCCTGACGGTGAAGACGAGTTCGCGCCAGCGGCTCACCGACTCGGTCGAGACGGCGCTGCGGCTGGCCGACGGGCTGGTCGAGCTCGAGTTCGTCGACCTGCCCGAGCACGACCCGCACCGCGTGCGCGGTTTCTCCGAGAACCTGGCGTGCCCCAACGGGCACCCGCTGGCGATCGAGGACCTCGAACCGCGGTCGTTCTCGTTCAACTCGCCCTACGGCGCGTGCCCCGAGTGCACCGGCATCGGCATCCGCAAGGAGGTCGACCCGGAGCTCGTGGTGCCCGACGACGAGCTGTCACTGGCCGAGGGCGCCATCGCGCCGTGGGCCGGCGGCCAGAGCGCCGACTACTTCATCCGGCTGCTCGAATCGCTGTCGGAGGCCATCGGCTTCCGCATGGACACGCCGTGGCGGCAGTTGCCGGCGAAGGTGCAGAAGGCGGTGCTGCACGGCGTCGACGAGCAGGTCCACGTGCGCTACCGCAACCGCTACGGCCGGCAGCGCTCGTACTACGCCAACTTCGAGGGCGTGATCCCGTTCCTCGAGCGGCGCCAGGAGCAGACCGAGTCCGAGTACATGCGCGAGCGGTACGAGGGCTACATGCGCGAGGTGCCGTGCCCCACGTGCCAGGGCACGCGGCTCAAGCCCGAGATCCTCGCGGTCACGCTGGAGCACGCGACGCAGGGCGAGCGCTCGATCGCCGAGGTCTGCGCGCTGTCGATCGACGAGGCGTCGAAGTTCCTCGACGAGCTGGTGCTCGGGCAGCGCGAGGCGATGATCGCCGGCGCGGTGCTCAAGGAGATCCAGGCGCGGCTGCGGTTCCTGCTCGACGTCGGCCTCACCTACCTCTCGCTCGACCGCGCGTCGGGCACCCTCTCCGGTGGCGAGGCGCAGCGCATCCGGCTCGCCACGCAGATCGGCTCGGGCCTGGTCGGTGTGCTGTACGTGCTCGACGAGCCGTCGATCGGCCTGCACCAGCGCGACAACCACCGGCTGATCGAGACCCTCACCCGGCTGCGCGACCTCGGCAACACGCTGATCGTCGTGGAGCACGACGAGGACACGATCCGCTCGAGCGACTGGGTCGTGGACATCGGCCCGGGTGCCGGCGAGCACGGTGGCCACATCGTCCACAGTGGACCGTACAAGAAGATCCTCAAGAGCAAGGAGTCGATCACCGGGGCGTACCTGTCGGGCCGCCGCTCGATCGACGTGCCGGCGATCCGGCGCCCGGTCGACAAGAAGCGGCAGCTGACGGTCGTGGGCGCGCGTGAGCACAACCTGCGCGGGATCGACGTGTCGTTCCCGCTGGGCTGCCTCGTGTCCGTCACGGGGGTCTCCGGCTCGGGCAAGTCCACGCTGGTCAACGACATCCTCGCCCAGGTGCTGGCCAACAAGCTCAACGGCGCGCGCCAGGTGCCGGGCCGGCACACGCGCGTCAACGGGCTGGCCGGCGTCGACAAGCTGGTGCGCGTCGACCAGTCGCCGATCGGCCGCACCCCGCGGTCGAACCCGGCGACCTACACGGGCGTGTGGGACCACATCCGCAAGCTGTTCGCCGCGACCACCGAAGCGAAGGTGCGCGGTTACCAGCAGGGCCGCTTCTCGTTCAACGTCAAGGGCGGCCGCTGCGAGGCGTGCGCCGGCGACGGCACGATCAAGATCGAGATGAACTTCCTGCCCGACGTCTACGTCCCGTGCGAGGTCTGCAAGGGCGCCCGCTACAACCGCGAGACGCTCGAGGTCCACTACAAGGGCAAGACCGTCTCCGACGTCCTCGACATGCCGATCGAGGAGGCCGCGGAGTTCTTCGAGCCGATCAAGGCGATCCACCGCCACCTGGCGACGCTCGTCGACGTCGGCCTCGGCTACGTGCGGCTCGGCCAGCCCGCGCCCACGCTGTCCGGCGGTGAGGCCCAGCGCGTGAAGCTCGCCAGCGAGCTGCAGAAGCGCTCGACCGGCAAGACCGTCTACATCCTCGACGAGCCGACCACGGGCCTGCACTTCGAGGACATCAGCAAGCTGATCGGCGTGATCAACGGCCTGGTCGACAAGGGCAACACGGTGATCGTCATCGAGCACAACCTCGACGTCATCAAGACCTCCGACTGGATCATCGACATGGGCCCGGAGGGTGGCTCCGGCGGCGGCATGGTCGTGGCCGAGGGCACGCCGGAACACGTCGCTTCGGTGGAGGAGAGCTACACCGGCGAGTTCCTGCGCCACGTCCTCAACCCGGCCTGATCCCGAACCCCCGACCCCACGGCGCGGGGGGGGGGGGCGGGGGCCCCCCCCCCCGGGGCCCGCGCGCCCCGGGCCGCGGGGGGGGGGGGGGGGGGGGGGGGGGGGGCGGGGGGGGGGGGGTGGGGGGGGGGGGGGGGGCGGGTTGGGGGGCCGGGTGGGCGCGGGGGGGGGGCCTGTCGGCCGGGCCCTGGGGCGCGGCAGCGCCCACGAC